>NZ_JADEWL010000215.1 GCF_015207665.1 Plectonema cf. radiosum LEGE 06105 | reverse complement strand
GATGGGGGGATGGTGTCAATAGATTAAAAGACATCGCTCGCAGCATTATGACACAGTTTTTCATGGCAAATATAACGGTTTTCGGTTGAGTAGAATACATTCAAGTTGTGGGATGGGCATCCTTGCCCGTCCGAATTTCCATCACTTTAATTTGTATTACATTCAACCGAAAAGCGCAGTATATATATGTTCAATTTTCCCATTTCCGATGGCAATTCCTGATAATTGATAACTAATTACTGATAACCTAGATTTGGTTTGAGGTTTCTCAATACCTCTTAAACCAAACTACCGAAATTTTTGTATGACTTTTTCCAAAGCTGCCAATAGTAAAGTCGGTTACTCTCAAAGCATTGAAAATCGTTTGAAAATACAGTACTTACAATTACCACCATCGAAGGCTGCTTCTCGTGCTGGAAGTGATGTAGTTAAAGGATTAACTGATAATCCGAAATATCTATCTCCACGCTATTTTTATGACGATCGCGGTTCTGAGTTATTTGAAGAAATCTGCGAATTACCAGAATATTATGTAACTAGAACCGAAACTGCAATTTTACAAAATTGTGCTGAAGAAATTGCTAATATAACAGGTGCTTGCGAATTGATAGAACTTGGTAGTGGTAGTTCAACAAAAACCCGGATTTTATTAGATGCTTATCAACATAAAGGTTATCCCTTGCGTTATTTACCAATTGATGTTAGTGCCGGTATTTTGGAGGCAAGTGCAAGACAACTATTAGTAGATTATCCGACATTGCAAGTTCATGCATTAGCAGGAACCTACCAACAAGCATTAGGACAATTGAAATTAAGCGAATTACCCAACCGGATGATTGGCTTTATTGGTAGTACTTTGGGTAATTTGAATCCTCAAGAATGCGATGATTTTCTTTCTCAAATTACTGCTGCTTTACAGTTGGGAGAATATTTCTTATTAGGAGTAGATTTACAAAAACCTCAAGATATTTTAGAAGCTGCCTACAATGATTCTGCGGGAGTAACTGCGGCTTTTAATCTAAATATTTTGAATCATTTAAATCGCCGCTTTGATGGTAACTTTGATTTAAATAAGTTTGAACATTGGGCATTTTATAATCAAACAAAGCATCAAATAGAAATGCATTTGCGTTCCCTTGAACCTCAAACCATAGAATTACGTTCTCTTAATCTTAAAGTGGACTTTGAAAAAGGCGAAACTATCAACACCGAAATTTCTCGCAAATTCGATATTCACGGCATTCAAGAGTTACTTAAAAATAAAGGTTTTGTTCCACAAAAAGTGTGGACTGATGATAATCAATGGTTTGGTTTAATTTTATCTAAGCTTTCTTAGTTGAGCCACTCCCCCGTTTTGAAAACGGGGGATTCAGGCATCAGACGGAGATTGCAGTCTAGTTAAATACATCTAGCGACAGAAAGAAAACTTGTTTATCAAAAACTATAAACCTCACCTTTGACGTAAATAACTTAATTCAACTCCTTTTGAAGGAAAACCGTTTTTTACCAAAACCCAACTTAATCAAATAATAAGCAGCAGGCACGAAATAAAGAGCCAGGAAAGTTGCACCAACAACCCCACCTGCGATCGCAACAGCTAAGGGTGGCCAAAATTCTCCACCGGAGAGCAGTAGGGGGACAAATCCGATTGCGGTTGTCAGGGTGGTGGTAAGTACGTGACGAGTCGAGTGTAGTACTACTTCTTGGATTGCTTGGGGATTTCCAGTTTTGGCGATGGGATGGTTGGAAATAGCACTGATAACCACAATGGAGTCATTGACTGCGACACCAATCAAACCTACCGAACCGATAATTGGGTTGAAACCGAAGGGATAATCAAATAACCAGATAGAAAATAAACCCAAACCAAAAGATGCGATCGCAACTATTCCGATCACACCTGCAAGTTGAAATGAACCGAGAGAAAGTACTAATGTAGCTATCATCAAAATAATTAATACTCCCACGGTGGAAACCAAACCACCTACAGCATCGTTTCTTTGTTCTTGCTCTCCACCAAATTCAAATTTGTAACCAGGGGGTAAGGCAAATTTGTTATTTTCTAATTGAGCTTGAAATTGATTTAAAATCTCTGCTGGTAAAACTCCAGCATTGAGAAAAGCTTGAACTGTATTAACTCTTTGTCCGTTGTAGTGAGTAATTTGAGCAAGTTCTGGTTTCAATTGGACTTTACCCAAGGAAGAAAGAGGAACAGCAGCAAGGGGATTATTTCCTTTCCTATTAATACTCGAAGTTGCTAATAAATCTAAGGAAGATATTTGTGATAAGTTACTTCGCTCTTGTCCCAAACGAACTCTCACGGGTAATTCTTCGTTTGCTTCTAATATTGAACCACCAACGACACCTTCTAAGGAACTATCTAATTGTTGAGCAATAGTTGTGCGACTTAATCCTGCTAATCGGGCTTGTTCTTCGTCTATTTTCCATTCTATTTGTGGTTGAATTTCATCTAAACTTGCACGAGTATGAGTTACATCTTTAATTTGGACTAAAGATTGTCTAACTTTTTCTCCTAATGATTGCAAAGTTTCTACATTAGAACCATAAATCCGCATTTCAATCGGTGCATCAAAAGGAGGTCCTTGCTCTAATTGTCTGACAATAATTCTTGCGGTCGGAAAAGCTTTGTCTAATTCGGTTTGTATTTTTTTAGCTAGGTGACTCGAAGTAAGAGAATTTAATTGTACTAAGGCTTGAGCGTAATTAGGTTGTTGTTCTTTTCCACCAGTCAAATTGTAGTAAAAAGAAGGAATACTGCGACCTAATAACCAGTGAACATCTTTAACTTCGGGATTTTTAATAATTTGTTGGCGAATTTGTTGAATTAAAGTTTGAGTTTTCGCTAAAGAAACTGAAGCTGGTAATTCTAATTGAATTTGCAGTTGGTCTCGATCCGCAGCCGGAAAGAATTGTTGTTCTAAACTACCAGCTTGAACAAAACCCATAACTGGGATTAATAAAGCCAGCATAATTGATAAAATTGGTTTAGCTATTGTAAACTTTACGGTACGTCGATATAAGCGAGTCAAAAGAGGAATTGAAATTCCATTTTGTAGCCAAGATAATTTTTTTTTACTATCTTGATGACGATAAAATTTTGCAGCAAAAGCGGGAACAATTGTTAAGGAAATAAATAGAGAACAGCAGACAGCGACGATAACGGTAATTGCAATTGTCCCCACAAATTCCCCCGTACTTCCAGGTAATAAGGCGATTGGTAAGAAAGCTAAAACAGTAGTTAGAGTTGAACTTAATAGGGGAATTGCTAAATTTTGAATGCTATGATTTATCGCTGCTTTTGGTTTAATCCCCTGTCGTAATTCATTTGTAACTTCATCTACCATGACGATGGCATTATCAATTAAAATTCCCAGCGCAACAATCAATCCAGTAATCGACATTTGATGCAGAGGAATATTTAACCAATTCATCCAACCAAACACCATAAATACTGATAAAGGTAAAGCTGAACTTACGATTATTGCACTCTTTAAACCCATCATAATTACAGTTACAGCAAAAACTAAACCTGCACCTAGTAAAAGATTAGCAATTAAACTATTGAGTCTTTCTTCAACATAACCGCTTTGAGCAAAAACAATCGGTAAACCAATACTGCTAGGTAATTCCGATTGAAATTCAGCTATCTTTTTTTCAGCTACTTCCGACCATAAATCCAGTCTTTTTCCCGATTGTACGTGGACTGCTACAGCAACACCAGGATGACCATTTAATAATGCCAGTTCGGTAGCTGGTTCGGTAATTCCCTTGCTAATAGTGGCAATATTTTGTAAATTCACAAATTGACCTTGACTACCAAAATTAATCGGAATTTGTCTGATTCTTGCTAAAGTATCTAGTTCTCCTGCAACTTGAATCAATAAATTATTATCGTTATCGCGTAATTGTCCCGCAGAAATCTTAGAATCACTTTGAGCGATTTGTTGCGATAATTCGCTTGCCGTTAAATTATAGCTAGCTAAAGCTTGAGGATTAATTTCGACGGTAATTTCCTCTTGCGGTTCCCCAAAAATTTCTACTTCTTCAGTTCCCGATATCGCTTCTAAACGTTCTTTGAAAACTTCTGCTTGCCGACGTAAAATTCCATAGTTGGGTTTATCATTTTGTTCCCAAGTTAAACCAGCAATCAAAGCATAAGCTTTAACTTTTACTGCTTCTAATTCTGGCTTGCTAGTATTATTTGGTAGTTCTACTTGTGCTTCATCCAGTTTATTTCTAATCCGCGTCCAAACCGAATCTACTTGTTGTTTGCTGACAGTATCTTGTAATTCAATTGTAATTAAAGAACTACTAGTCCGGGAAGTAGATTGATAATTATCAATTTCCTCAATTTCTGTGAGTTTATCTTCGATTTTTTCTGTTACTAAAGCTTCTACTCTTTCTGCATTAGCTCCAGGGAAGAAAGTACTAACTACAGCAGTACGAGAAACTAATTCTGGGTCTTCTAATCTGGGTAAAGTAAAATAAGCAGAAATCCCCCAAACTGCAATTAAGATAATAGTTAAAATTAGTAAGCGGGAATTGCGGTAAAATAGAGTAAACATAGTATTATGGGCGTTGGTAATTGCGAGTTATCAAAAATATATTTATTCAACGCAAAGGGTCGCGGAGGTCAACGCTGAGGAACACGGAGAGAGAAGTTTATTAATAATAAGAAATATCTTTAAATTGATTGGCTAATTACTAATTGTCCGGGAACAAGTCTTTGAGTACCTTCAGTAATAATTGTGTCTCCTGCTTGAATTGTCCCTCTGACTAAAACTTGTTTTCCGTTGGTTTCTAATACTTCTATTAATCTACGTTCGACTTGATAAGATTTACTATCATTAGTATCATCCTTTTTATCAACAACCGCATAACACGACCACAAACCCCGATCGCCTTTTACTAATGCTGTAATCGGTAGCCAATAGCCTTCTATTTCTTGGGTTTGAGAAATTTTAAAGCGAGCAATTTCTTTAGGGGAAACTTGCGCGGTTGATGGTAACTGTAAAATAACTGTCCGAGTCCGAGTTGCTGGATCGACTTCTGGTAAAATTGATTTTACTCTAGCTGAATAACTTTTTCCCCCAATTTCTAATTGTTGCTGACTCTGAGATATTAATTTCCTCGCAACATCAATCGGAACACCGATTTTTACTTCTGGTTGATTATCTTCAACTAAACGTACTATCGATCTACCCACTTCAACTACCGTCCCTTCATCAACAGAACGAAGTCCAATGGTTCCGTTAAAAGGAGCTTTCAAAGTGCTTTTAGCAATAGTAATATCTAAATCCGTAATTTGAGCCGATAATTGATCAACTGCTGCTTGTTGTCCTGCTTTTTGTTCGTAACGAGTTCCGTTGAGCAATTCTTCTAAGTTACTTTGAGCATTATTCAGACGCTCCGATAAAGCTTGAGAGTTAAAAGCAACTTCATCGAATTGTTCCTTAGAAATCGCTCCCTGTTCGTAAAGATATTTTCTGCGATCGCGCTTGATTTGTTCTAATTTTAATTGCTTTTCTACATCTCTAACTCTAGCTTTTGCTGCTGCAATCACCTCTATTCTTGCACCATTTTTAAGTTCTACTAATCTTGCTTCTGCTTGTGCTTTTTGAGCAACTAAAGACTGACGTTGTGCTTGTAAATTCGCTGTATCTAATTCCGCTAAAATATCTCCTTTCGTAACGCGATCTCCTTCATCAACCAAAATTTCTACTAATTTACCCCCACGTTCAAAACCAATTTCGCTGGTACGCATCGCTACGACTTCCCCCGTATAGCTTTGCTCTGTTTGGTAATTTTTGGCTAATTGAATTTTAGTAGTTTCCACAGAAAGTGGTCTAATTTGCGTTTGTGCTTGAACGCTGGTGTCATTCGGCTCAAACTTCCCATTCAATTTACCAATCCCCACACCAGCCAGTAAGATGATTGAACCAGCTAAAGCTAACTGCCATCTTTTGACTGGCGATGATTTTTCATTTTCTAAAATTTCTGGGATAGACTGCTGATTCATGGCTTTATCGCAGAGAAAGACGCTTAGTAAAATAAAACTCGTTTATATACAACAAGTTGTGTATACATCGTATAATATATTCAACAAGTTGAGTATGTCAAGCTGAATTTAATTGCAGTTTATTAAAAAAGATGTCACTAGCGCACACAATTTTGGCAACCCTAGGTTCTGAATCCTACAGCGGTTATGATTTATGGAAGAAATTTTCTCAAACCAGTAGATATTATTGGCAGGCAAGCCAACAACAGATATATAGAGAATTAGGTAAATTAGAAAAAGATGGTGCGATTACCTCAGTTTTGATTCCTCAAGAAGGTCGTCCCAATAAAAAGCTGTATCGAGTTACGGAAGAAGGGATAAAAGCGCTCAAAACTTGGCTAGTAGAACCATCCGAACCAATGGCAATTCGTGAAGAGTTGTTAGTTAAAGTAATTGCAGCCAAATTAGTCCCGAAATCGGTGATTTTGCAAGAAATTGAACGTCATCGTCAAATTCACTTACAGCAGCTATCAGTTTATCAAGACATAGAACAGCAAGAATTTTCTGACATATCTCAATTGTCTTACGAACGGAAATGTCTTTATCTCACCTTGCGCTGCGGTATTCGTTACGAAAATTACCGGATTGCTTGGTGTGAAGAGGCGATCGCGCTATTAGATGGAGAGAGCGTTCGCTTTGCGAATAAGCTTACTGAGGGTTAACCGCTCCCACGCCCCCGTTGAAGTAAGAAATAAATGTCTAGACAAGTCTTGCTTTTATATAGCAGCTACTGATAAAAGCCAACTTTTCACCAATTGAAAACATCAGTTGTTAAAATATAAAATTATAATCATCCAATCGGTTGCTGACCAGGATTCACTGCATGAATAAACTCGCTACCGGATGTGGGGAATCCTCGTTTATAACAAGCTTCTTCTGGTTTTCCCCATCCCAACTGCAAAATTATTTCTAAAAAGTTAGACTTTTCCCATTTCCATAAACCAGCCCATTGGGTTCTTTGTTCTATTCTTTTAATATCTTCTATATTAATTTGTTGATATTGTTTACCGTTACTAACACTTAAATAAAAATCCATTCCCACAGTAACTTGATACCAAAATTGTAAAATAGAATTCTTAGCAGATTCGATTATTTTTAAATCATTTTGTAGCGCAATTAACTGTCCATCAACTTCTGGGTAATGCAAAGTTTCGCCTTTAATACATACTTCTTGCCATACAATACCAGAAACTTGATGCTCCTTCTGATATTCGTGAATGGCAGCTTTAAAATCTTGATAAGCAGTAAACTTTTGCAAGCCTTCGGTTTTGATAAACTGGTCAATTACAGGATTTCCAGATACCTTAACCTCTAACTTCAAACGCTTTCCTGTCAGACAAGCTTGGCGCTCATCTGTTAAAATTTGGATTAGTTCTTCGGTAGTGTAAACTTGTGACATTAGAATACACGAAGAGTAATTATTAGATTTATCAATGATTAGTTAGCGGTAATTTCTAAATTGTTTACTGCTGACCTTTAGATATTATCGCTTCATTTCAGAGATTGCAGTATTAGATATCACTAAAAAGCAAGTGCCGAAAAAGAATTCGGCACTTGAAGTTATTCAGATAACTCACTACTGAATTCATTAAACGAACGTCGCTTTAATTGTGCCGATTCAGAACGCGGTAACAAATCAAACACTTCTCGGAATTTATCGTCTATTTCTTCAAAAGGTACTTGTCCTTTTTTGTTTAAAATTACATCTCCCGATTGATTAAATACTACTACTTGAGGAACCCCACCGGAATAGTAATAACTTGGTTGGGTAGGAGAATTTTTGGCTTCAAGTTCAATTCTATCTACATCTACGGGAATAATTTCCGCAGCTTTACCATAATATGACTGGATACGGGAAATAACGATCGCAAACTTTTTGCAATCGCGACTGTCATCGACATAAAATGCTAACATTATCGGTTTATGATTTGCCAAGGCTTCGGCTAAAGTTGCTTGTGCAGGAACTAATGAACCATTGCCAGCATAAACCATAAAGATATTGCCTTCATAATTATCGTCATCGATAGTTGCTAATGCTGGTTGCATACTCGTAAGCAATAAACAACTAATTAGCATTGTTAAACAGAAAATATGGAGAATATAGGACTTTAATTTACTCATCAAAAGCAACCCTTTAAGCTAGATTTTGTTTTAAGACGGATATATAAATATTTTGAACGTAGAAGAGTAAAAAGGTCAAAGGTCAAAGGTTAGAGGTCAAAGGTTAAAGGTCAAAGGTTAAAGGTTAAAGGTTAAAGGTTAAAGGTGATTTGTAACTCCCCATC
>NZ_JADEWL010000214.1 GCF_015207665.1 Plectonema cf. radiosum LEGE 06105 | reverse complement strand
CTCTTACTACATTTCTTTGCCGGAGCGCGTTAATTCTCGTCCTTTACCTCCTGTAGAAATCGTAGATATGCGCTGCGAATTAAAGCAGGGAAATCGTTCTATATTTAGCAATGCTTTACAACAAGGTTTACAAGAACTGATTGAAACCGGAAGGCAAGGTATATTATTTATTCATCGTCGGGGACACAGTACTTTTGTCTCATGTCGCAGTTGCGGATATGTAATGGAATGTCCCCATTGTGATGTATCGTTATCCTATCACCAACCGGAAGCTGGAGCGCCACAGATTTTACGTTGTCATTACTGCAATTATGCAACTCCCCATCCCAAAAATTGCCCCGAATGTGGTTCCCCATATTTAAAATTCTTTGGTAGCGGTACCCAACGAGTAGCACAAGAGTTAACAAAACAGTTTCCCGAATTGCGTTTTATCCGTTTTGACAGCGACACTACTCGTAACAAAGGAGCGCATCGCACTTTATTAACTAGATTTGCTCAAGGTGAAGCCCATTTATTAATTGGAACCCAAATGCTCACCAAAGGCTTAGACTTACCCCAAGTAACTTTAGTCGGAGTAGTCAGCGCTGATGGATTGCTACATTTATCAGATTACCGTGCCAACGAACGTGCTTTTCAGACTTTAACTCAAGTTGCAGGACGTGCGGGTAGAGGTGAAGACCCCGGAAGAGTAATTATCCAAACTTACACTACAGAACATTCGGTAATTCAAGCCGTACAGCAGCACGATTATCATTCTTTTATCCAAGAAGAATTAGCACAGCGAGAAGCTTTAAATTATCCACCATTAGGTAGATTGATTTTATTACGTTTATCTAGTTTAGATGACCGACAAGTGGAAAATACCGCGACAGAAATCGCTGAAAAACTCCAGAAACAATCGGGAATAGATGTATTAGGACCCGCACCAGCAAGTATACTAAGAGTAGCAAACCGTTATCGCTGGCAAATATTATTAAAATTCGCTCCCCAAGATTTACCGCAATTACCAGACTGGGACGAAATTCGTCAACTATGTCCCAATTCTGTGAGTTTAACAATTGATATCGACCCGTTGAATATTATGTAACAGTTGACAGTTGACAGTTGACAGAGGATGTTTTGAAAGTCTAATTTAATACTTTAGCCGGCGACTATAAGTCGCGGCTACACAAACAAAACCCGCCTGCGCGGGTTTTAAATTGACTAGTCCACGCAGGTGGACTTTGGAAGGTGTAGTCGCGGTTTAAACCGCCGGATACTTTTAAAACATCCTCTAACAACCATCAACCATCAACTGTCAACTGTCAGCTGTCAACCATCAACCATCAACTATCAACTAACAACCATCAACCATCAACTAACAACCATCAATCATCAACTAACAACCATCAACTAACAACCATCAACTAACAACTATCAACTAACTCAGCAACTGTTTGAGCTAACTTATCTGCTTGAATGGGCTTTGCAAGATGCAGGTTAAAACCGGCTTGTAATGATTCTTGTCGATTTGTATCTCCTGCATAAGCAGTTAGGGCAATAGCGGGTATTCTTGCACCTTTTTCAAGGGTTAACGCTCGAATTTGACGCATCAGTGTATGTCCATTTACTTCAGGCATAGCAATATCACTGATAAGTACGTCTGGCTTGTTTTGTAAAAATAATTTAAATGCTTCTGGTGCTGAAGTGGCTGTTTGTACTGATGCTCCGTAGGTTTCCAGGACAAATTTTAAAAATTCTAAATTGTCTGGCTCATCGTCTACTAACAGAATTTTTTTACCATGAAAATTTAATTCTATACTATTGTGATTTTTGTTAGTTTGGGTTTCGATTTCTATGTGAAATGTTAAAGGTATTTCTACAATAAATGTGGTACCTTTACCAATACCCGGACTTTCTACTTGAATTTGACCACCGTGAAGTTCTACTAAATGCCTGACTATGGCTAATCCTAATCCTAATCCTCCAGCATTTCTGGTACTGGAACTGTTTTCTTGACGAAAGTAATCAAATACATAAGGTAAAAAATCGGAACTAATTCCTTTACCTGTATCGCTGACTTGAACTTTTGCTTGTTTGTTATTTTGGGTTAATTCAATGTTTACTGTTCCTCCCGATGGAGTAAATTTCACTGCGTTGGAAAGTAAATTCCAAAATATTTGCTGTAAACGGTTGGGTTCACCTTTAATAAAAGCGGTTTCTGGAACTAAGTTGGTAATTATCTGAATCGATTTTGTCTCAGCAGCTAAACGCACGGTTTGAATAGCGGCATTAATAATATTTACTAAGTCAACGTTAACTGGATTAAGCTGTAATTTACCGCGTAATATCCGCGAAACATCGAGCAAGTCTTTGATCATTTCTGCTTGTAAAGCAGCATTACGTTCGATTGTTTCTAATGCTTGATCAATTCTATCAGGGGGAAGTTTATTAGAGCGTAAAAGTTGAGTCCATCCCAAAATCGGGTTGAGTGGGGTTCGTAATTCGTGGGAAAGTACTGCTAAAAATTCGTCTTTGACTCGGTTTGCTGCTTCGGCTTTTGCGAGTAATTCTGCTCTTTCTAATTCGGCTTGTTTGCGTTGGGTAATATCTCTCAATGTTACTAAATTAGCGGGTTTCTCTAGCCAATCTATTTTAACTACTCGCATTTGTGCGATTAATTGTTTTCCCATTCCGGTAGAAATGTCTACCTCTGTTTTATCTTCACCAACTACGGGAAAACCAAATATTTCTCCTAAAAGTTCTTCCTCTTTACGATTAAATAGTTTTAAAGCCGCAGGATTGATAAATCGGACTATTCCTTTTTCATCTACCACCACCATTCCGTCGGGATTTTTTGCAATTAGCATTTGTAACTGCTTCTGACTTTTTCGGAATGCAGCTTCTATTTCTTCTCTACGAAAACTTTCCAGTTGACTTTGCTTTCGTTGTCGTTTTAATTCTATTGATTGAGAGAATAGCCGTTGCTGTAACTCAGTTGAATAAATATTACATTCTTCCACCTGATCAAACTCAGAATGTGGAAATTGACTTTTCAATGCTTGCTTTACTATTAATGGCAGCCGATGTAATTCATTTTCGCTTAAATAATGATTTGCTCCTGCTTTCATGCAAGCTACTGCATCAGATGCATTATTTTTCCCATTTACAACTATAAATGGTACGTATATTTCTTTTTGCTGGAGAATTTGTTGAGCGATTAATATATTTAAATTTGGGTGCTGATAGTCAGCTAAAATAATTTCTACATCTGAATTTAAATAATTTAGATAATCAGCTTCATTGACTATTTGTCTTGCTATAGGATTAAAATTGCCTTTGCGTAATAAGATTAATATCTGTTCACAAGAACCGGCAGAATCAAATAGCAACAGTATATTTAGTCGAATTGCCATAGGTGCTACCATTAAATTTAAATATATATGTATATTATTGCCAAAAATTTAAACTCACATCATTTAATTTTTTATCACAATATTTATTTGATTGTGTCTACCTAAAGAGCGATTAAATTTGAAAATTATCGAAAATAATATTTATTTTAGTGCGTTTTTTATTCTGCTTCGTCTTGAAATAAATGATTTACTTCATCTTGCTCTACATAAATTGGATTTCCCGATAAAATCCCTGTAAAGTTACGGAAACTTCTACCAATGCGGATTCCTTGATTGTCAATTCTAAATTCACGAATCCGATTGTCGTGGGTTGAACCCCGCATTTTAATTACTGCTAATCCTCTTCTCACTTCGCTGCAAACTTCTACATATCGCAATAAAATTATTGAATCAGTACTTGTAGAAACATAAGATTCTGTAGCTGAAGTACTATTGAATAAAGTCGGAGTTGTCACAGTATAAAGCCCTGTGATTCCTTTTCCTCTAATTGTTGCATTTAAACTAGCAATAAATTCTCGAAACCCGTTGAGGGTGGCAACTTTTTCTAAAGCTGTCAAACTATCAATTACGACTCGCTGTGGTTGAAACTCCTCGATGATTTCTTGAATTTTTATGAGATGATTTTCCAATCGCGTTGATTCGGGATAGCGAAATATAATTTTAAGTTTTTCTTGTTCGTGAGCTTCATCTAAGTTTATCCCCCAACCCAGAGCATTTCTAATCAATTGATGACGATTTTCTTCAAATGAAAAATAAATACTGCGTTCACCATTTTTAATTCCTGCTGCGGTAAAATGTGTTGCAAGCAAAGTTTTACCAGTACCTGTAGCTCCTGATACCAAAATAATCGAATCCCGGTAAAAACCACTACCACACATCTTGTCAAGTTCAGAGTTACCACTAGAAATACGGATAGTAGATGAAACTTTATCCTCTAGATTCATAGGTGCAAGGGGAATAGTCACAAACCCTTTTTCAGGAAGAATTGTAAAGGGAAATTCTCCTTGTTGATGGGAACTACCACGATATTTAAGAATTTCTAAAGTCCGACGACGTTTTTCTTCTACTAATACGTTACGCAAAATAATTACGTTGTCAGCTACATATTCCTCTACTCCATGACTACTGATTTCACCGTATTCTTGATTGCGTTCCGATGTCAAAATCACGGTACTATTAATATCTCTTAATGCTGAAGCTATAATAAATAAGTCATCACGAACTTGAGCTTTATTAGGTAAATAACTGAAAATTGCTCCCAAAGAATCCATGGAAACTCTAGTAGCTTTAATTTTATTAATTGCATATTGAATTCTAGCCAACAACGGACTAAAATCATAATCTCCACTAATATAAGGATTCTTCCCGGCTTCCGCAGAACCATCAACAAAAAGCCATTTACCTTCTTCTTCCCATTTACTAATATCCCAACCAAAACCGCACATATTTTTGCGAATGTTTTTGGGAGATTCTTCAAAAGAAACGAAAACTCCTGTTTCTCCCCGCTTAATTCCTTCTACTAAAAATTGACAGGAAAATATAGTTTTACCGCTACCCGCACTACCAACTACCAATGTGGTACGTCCTACTGGTAATCCACCTTCAGATACTAAATCAAATCCTGGAATTCCTGTTGCTAGTTTCTCGATAGATTCAACATTCTCTTGAGGCATTTTTACATATTTATTAATTATTAATTCTTATTTAAATAATTCTCAAAGAGTTTTTTGATTTTTTTTGATTTTTTTTTTAATCATTACTCGCTAAATATATCATGTTTCTTGCTCCCAATACCCAGACCCATTAAAACTGTTTCTACATCGGATAAATCTCCAATAATTCTCATTTGTGGAAAAGGAGATTCTTTAACTAAAGTTGGTGTAACGATAATTTTTTCTTTTTCAGCGATATCTGGTTGTTTCAATACGTCAACAATAATAATTTTAAATTGATTTGCTAAATTAGCTTGACACAATTCGTTCAAATTAGATATTGCTTTATTCGACCTGGGAGTGTCTCCTGTTACATAGAGTTTCAGTATATATATATTATTTGAATCACATTTACACATTATATAAATTTAAACGTATATTTCACGTTATATATTATTTAATTTGACTAATTTTACTCGAAATTGCTATTGATTTTATCAAACAAAATTAAGTTTATTTAAATTCATGTTTAAATTCATCAAATATTTTCGGTAACAAGTTGTTATATAACCCATTAATTTCTAATATTATTAAATGTTCTTTTATGACATCAACCTGATATTTGTGAGATCGCACCGACTGTTCCCTGAATAAAACTAGTACTCCACCACATTAATTATGCTGGGTAATATATTCGTAAGCTCCCTGGTGGTGACAGACAACTGTTCGCCTAGGTGGTGTGGCAGCGAGTGAACTACTAGAAGTGTACGCGAAGCGCAAATGCTAAATCTAGGTAAATAATTAGGAGCGATCGCGATAAATTTTCTTCCTTATCTTGTATAGTGAGAGTGCGATCGCGCTATACAACCAACTCGAGCAATAGTGCTTTAAGATAGTGCTTTAAGCGTCCATCCTACCTCCATAACCTTCGACAATTCTCTAATAAATCGCTAAAACCTAACCGTTACCTTGATATTTGTTAAAATTGATTGTATGATATTGTGCTATTTAATCTTTACAAAATATTCCAACGAAAAGCCGATAAAATGACTTTCATCTGATTTATTATTCTTTGTCAAAAAATATATTAATGGTCTTTTATTATACATTAGTCTCCGAGAATATCGGTTATATCGGTGTATGTTATTAAAACAAGTATCCATACAAACAGGTACTGAAGGTGAAAAAGGAATAATTTGATGCCAGCAATCGGACAATTAAATTATTGTTAAAAAATAATCTATAAATCGAAACGTAAGTTCATAATGCCAGAAATATGTCAATATTTATTAGCGACAAATAAACAAAGCAATTTGGCTCCCAAAAGATTGCAGAATTAACTAAAATAAGATATTTTCTGGTGAGAGTTGTAATTTATATTACAAGAAACCTAACTTATATTCCTATTAATAGACAAGTTCTTAGTTAAATTTATCAAATTATCAAACTGTAAACGGGCGCTTTTAGACATGGGACAAGGTTTGTTACAGATAGGGTTAACCCTTGCTGTTGCGATAATTATTACGCCAATATTGGGAAAATATATAGCTAGGGTATTCATGGGTGAATCTTCATTGCTTGATCGAGTAATGAACCCATTAGAACAAGTTATTTATAAGCTAGCGGATGTAAATCCTCAAGAAAACATGAGAGGAAGGCAATATGCTTATTCTTTGCTACAAAGCAACTTATTTATGGGAATTTTAGTATATTTACTTCTTAGTTTTCAAAAGAATCTACCTTGGAACCCGAATGATTTTGGTGCGATGAGGTGGGATTTGAGACTGCATACCACAATTTCATTTTTAACTAATACCGGACAGCAGCATTACTTAGGAGAGAAAGCGTTAAGTCATTTTAGCAGCACTGCGGCTTTAAATTTTTTGATGTTCGTCTCAGCAGGGACAGGTTTAGCAGTGGGTATTGCTTTTCTTCGCGGTTTGACGGGTAAACCTTTGGGAAATTATTATGTGGATTTGATTCGGGGAATTACCCGGATATTGCTACCAATTTCCGTTATTGGAGCCATCGTACTATTAGCTCAAGGAGTACCACAAACTCTGTCAGCACCTTTATTAATCGAAACCTTAGAAGGTAGAACTCAATATATTCCCACTGGGCCTGTTGCATCTTTTGAAATTATCAAACTTTTGGGTACCAACGGTGGTGGTTTTTTTGGTGCAAACTCCGCTCATCCCTTTGAAAATCCTAATGGTGCTACCAACTTAATCGAATTAATCGTGATGATGTCCATTCCCACAGCGATGATATTCGTTTACGGTGCTTTTACCAACAATATTAAACAAGCTTGGCGATTGTTTTGGATGGTATTTATAATTTTCCTAGCTTTACTTTGGATTACAGCAAGTGGAGAATTCATCGGTAATCCCCTGGTAAATTCTAACTTGGGACTTGAACAATTACCCAATTTAGAAGGAAAAGAAGTCAGATTTGGTTGGTCACAAACAGCGTTATGGGCAGTTATTGCTACCGCAACCATGAATGGTGCAGTTAACGGAATGCATGATTCCTTAATGCCTGCCGGTGGTTTTTCTACTTTATTAAGTATGTTTCTACACGTAATTTGGGGTGGTATTGGTACGGGAATTGTATATTTACTAATTTATCAATATTTAACTGCGTTTTGGGCAGGATTAATGGTAGGTACTACACCGGAATTTTTCGGACGTAAAATTACCAAACGCTCTATAGTTCTAGCTAGTTTCGTAGTATTAATTCATCCCATAGCAGTACTGATTCCCAGCGCGATCGCCTTAGCTTATCCTGTATCTTTATCAGGAATCAGTAATCCTGGTGCCCACGGAATTTCCCAAGTAGTTTACGAATATATTTCCGCAAGCGCTAATAACGGTTCCGGCTTTGAAGGCTTGATAGATAACACGTTGTGGTGGAACTTAAGTAGTGCAGGGACTATGCTATTAGGACGTTATGTCGCGATATTCGCCGTTTTACTTTTAGCAGACAGTATGGCACGTACAAAACCAGCACCCGCAATTCCCGCGACCTTAAAAACCGATACACTTCTATTTAACGGTTTGACAGTAGCTGTCATTTTCATTTTCAGCTTTCTAATTTTCTTTCCCCTCTTAGTCAACGGTCCAATAGCTGAAGGATTTAGATTAGCCACAGGACAGTGAGGAGTGAGGAGTTAGGAGTTAGGAGTTAGGAGTGAGGAGTGAGAAGTTAGGAGTTAGGAGTTAGGAGTTAGGAGTTAGGAGTTAGGAGTGAGGAGTGAGAAGTTAGGAGTTAGGAGTTAGGAGTTAGGAGTTAGGAGTTTGGAGTTAGGAGTTTGGAGTTTGGAGTGAGAAGTTAGGAGTTAGGAGTTAGGAGTTAGGAGTTAGGAGTTAGGAGTTAGGAGTTAGGAGCTGGCGATTATACACA
>NZ_JADEWL010000213.1 GCF_015207665.1 Plectonema cf. radiosum LEGE 06105 | reverse complement strand
CCCCCTTCCCCACTCCCCCACTCCTAATTTACGAACATGAAACAATTGACAATCTTCTCTTTTGCGATATCTACTATATTCTTAGCCACTCCATGCTATGCTCAATCCGCGATATTAACAGTGAATACCAGCGAAGCTAGAGGTCTGAAATCAAAAGCTATTGATATCAAAGTTTGGAATGGTCGAGCGACTGCTATTGATTTTTCTGAAGTAAATGAACGCATTACTCAAATTTTTCTAGCAGACCCGACTCACTTTACTTATGCTACCGATACACCTTTAGATAGTGGTCAAGCTACAACTGTCTTCTTACGTAAAATACAGCCGCTGAAATTTCCTAATTTAACGACAACGAATATTACAAATTTGTTTGTCAAGACTAAAACTACTGATGGCAAAGCACATCTGTACACTTTTAACCTACTTTATAGTAATAGCTCACCTGCTTACAGTGGCTTAAGCCTATCTAATCAAACTCCATTACCTGATAGTAGAGAACCTACTTTACAAGTTGGAACATTCAAGAGAGCAACAATTGATGATATTGAACGTGGTTTGGTTTCTGCTATCGCTAAGGGTTATACTCCACCATCTGACCCTGTTGTTATTAAGGTTAGAGAATTCATTGCACTTGCTCGAAATACTTCTGATAAATCTTTGGTTGAAGTTGCTCAAAATACACAAGTGAGTTTACCTTTATTGACTGAATTGGGATTGTTAGGAATTGAAGACAGCTTTAAAAAAACCGGGAGCTAAATCAACCTGAACCAAATAAGAAAAACTTTAAGGGGAGTGAATAAATATTATCCTGCCACATTTTATCCACGTTTAATACTTAAATTTATGGCAGAGAATTCGACACCAAATTTTAAACAACATTTTCATAAAAAAGATAATAAGCGAATTGTTTTACCAAATAAAGAAGGAAATTACAATGGTTATATTTCCAATAAAATATTTTATATATTTATTTTTATCACTTTAATGATTTCTATTTATTTACATATGTATGGCTTGTATCCTCTGTGGTTAATGACTGCTATTTGGGCATCAATAAGCTTAGGAAGTAAGAGTTTTATATCAAGCTTCTCTGACCAACCAAGTAATAAGAATATTCATACTCCTATTCAATCTAAAACTAACAAAGACAATATTACTGCAATGCGTCTACCGCAACGTGAAGCAGAATTACACCGCTCCTTAGAGGGAAAAGTACTACAACCCGACGGTAAGAGTGATGCTCAGAGGGGTGTTTCTGAAAAAACTTTTTATCAAATTACTAAGCGTGTTTTTCCAAATATCGTTCAAGGTGTAGCATTTCATAACCCAAAATTTCGCCACCCTTACTCAGCGGATTTTCTAATAGTACATTCAAGTGGTTTAAGCATAGATATCGAGATTGACGAACCTTATGTAGGCAATACTAAAGAACCACACCACTGTATCGACCAAGGAAAAGATAATATTAGAAATCAATTTTTTACTAATAATAATTTACTGGTGATTCGCTTTAGTGAAAAGCAAGCTGTTAAATACCCCTATCGTTGCTGCAAAACCATAGCTAAAGTAATTGCTCAAGTGACGGGGGATTATACTTTTCTTACTCAGTTAAAAGATGTACCACTATTACCACCCGAACCCATGTGGACTATCAAGCAAGCGAAGAAATGGGCTATAGAGAATTACCGTAAAACTTATTTAAAATAAACTAAAACCTGCCTTTGTATATAATTTAGGCTATGATTAAATTATCACTTGATTGGAGTTAAATTATGCAAGAAAATAGTCTCCAAATAAATGAAAATCTTCTTCAAGAAGCCCTTGCTCTAGGTAATTATCAAAGCCGTAGTGCGGTCATAGAGGCTGCTTTACATGAATATATTCAACGTCACAAGCAACTTAAAGTTACAGAACTTTTTGGCACAATTGATTACGAATCGGATTACGATTATAAACAGCAGCGACAACAAATATGAATGTGATTGTGGATACATCTATTTGGTCATTAGCTTTTCGCCGTAATGCACCAGATGAAACAGCAAGTATTCTGAAAGATTTTCGTGATTTGATTGCGAATGGAGAAGTTGTTTTATTAGGAGCTATCCGTCAAGAAATTCTTTCTGGTATTCGGCATATTGAGCAATTTAAGCGATTACGAAACTCTTTACGTGCTTTTCCTAATTTAGAGTTAACTATAGCTGATTATGAGCTAGCGTCTGAGTTTTTTAACACCTGTCGCAGCAATGGTGTTCAAGGTTCAAATACAGATTTTCTAATATGTGCGAGTGCCGTTAATCGTGGTAACAGCATTTTTACCACAGATAGGGATTTCGATAATTTTCAATTACATATCCCAATTGTATTACGATAAGTTTAATATTCAAAGAATTAAGTTTGGCTGAAAAAATACTATATTTAGTGATTAATTTGATACTTAAAGTTGCTAGCTTTTAAATTTATATAAGTTGTTTGATGATGAATTTGAGTCATTTACCATTGTTATTCGATAGTAAACAAACTGTTATTACAATAGAAAGTCCTATTACCGAACGATTTAAAATACTGGGATTTGTTGATGAATCAGCCCAAAATATTAGACTACCTTTATATTTTTGGAATACTGGTTATTCTGAGTTACAACTATTCAATAATTTAGGACAACTTCTACCTACCCAAAATCAATGTATATCAGGATTAAATTGGTTATTACAACATCCTGATGTTCCAGGAGTATTTGTTTTTGAAGGTGCAATTTCGCCGGATATCTTAACAGGTATGTTGTCGCAAAAAACAGAAATGATACTGAGTAACTTAGTTTATGACCTAGATGCAAATTCTGTACCAAGATTTCTCATATGTGTGGAAAATTATGTTGAACTTCCTCACTCGTTAGTACCTTTAATTCCCGTATTAGTGAACCCGTTACCAAGTACATCTGATGTTAGAACTTTTGTTCGAGATGTCTGTACTAATTACTTTAGTACAACGGCGGGCAACACAAAGCAGTATGAAATTTTAATCCGCACTTGTCTAGGTTTACCGCTCGGTGAATTAGAAATGTTATTGAAACGTTTATTGAGATTTGCTCATAGCTTAGAAGAACTGATTGATGGGTTGTTAGATTACAAAAAGAGTAAGCTAAAAGGTCAGGGTGTAGAATTTATAAGCGAACCAGATGTACCTTTAGCTGCTGGTTTGGATTTATTAGAAGAAATTTTAGAACGTGCTGCGATACTACTTAAACCAGAAGCGAAACAACACAATCTCAGCTTTCCAAAAGGTATGATTCTTTGGGGACCACCGGGAACTGGGAAATCTTTGAGTGCGAAATTAGCAGCGAAAAAAATGGGTGTACCAATGGTTGCTGCTGACTGGGCTGGATTAAGAGGTGCGACTGCATACGAGTCGAGAAAGAATTTACGAGAATTTTTGCAATTTTGCGATGCGAATGGAGAACATGGTTTAGTTCTCTATTTCGACGACTTTGATAAAGGTTTTGCGGGTTTCGATTCCGATCGCGACGGTGGTGTATCTCGTCAATTAGCAGGGAAGTTGCTTACTTGGATGCAAGAGAGAACATCACAGGTATTAGTTATGGCAACAGTTAACAGATTGGAGTTTTTACCTCCAGAATTAATACGTCGTTTTGATGAGATTATTTTTGTAGACCTTCCCCATACTGGAGCAAGATATGAAATCTTTAAATTACATCTAGCGAAATATTTTCCTTCTGTGGATTTTTGCGAGAAAGATTGGTTGCGCTTATTGAGAGAAACGAAACTACTGACTCCGGCTGAAATTGCGCTGATGGTAAGAAAAACGGCACAGGAAATCTTTTATCAGAATGCACAGAAGTTTCCCACCTCGGAACTTGGGAAACGACCTTTGAATGTTAGTGTCAGGGACTTTCTAGAAGTGCGATACGCGAAGCGTCGCCCTTCGGGCTATCGCAATTTACTCCTAGCATGATTCGGGAAGAAGATAAAATTGTGGAGATTCGTAACAAAGCAGTTTATGCTCGTCCGGCTTCGTCGCCAGATACAAGCCGTTGGGCTAAAGAACCGGAGGTTTTGTTCGGTAATTGAAAGTACTAAGATTTCAAATTTTAAGCTCCAAACTCAGTAAACTGACGTATATATGGTTCATGAAATGCTAAAACAATATCAAGCTTTGGTACTCCCATTTCAACTAATTGATTAGCAATTCCAACTTCTGTACCATCGTGTTGAATCCAAATTTTCCCATCTTTAATATCAAGATGTAAAATACAACCCTTCATCGCGTTTATTTCCACGCCAACCGACATAAAGTAATTGATAGTGGTCTTCTTTTTCGTCAAAAATTGTTTGCACTTCATACTCTTCGTAATTTCTTGACATCGAAGCTCGCTTTTTTCGCTCTTCGAGAATATGTCGAATATATTGTCTATATTGTTCTACAGCCATTGACAAATAACAGAGATGTTCTACATCGTAAATCATCAATCGTAATTGATATTTCGCTACTGCCGATATAACAAATTTTCGTTGAAAAAAAGTTTCGTAAACAGGTAATCTTACAGTTGGCGGAAAGTAGACGTTCGGGTTCAATTTTTTCGCTTTGCATCCTTCCCGGTAGTTTAAAAAGGTACTTCAGATAATATTATTGATAGAACTGCGTTCAACAATGCCTACCAAAACGAGCATTAATGCTTCTAAATCATCGGGTAGCGAATAAATTTTAATATCTTCAGTAATGCGTTTAGCTTCAACATCAAGTAAACCAAAACGCCAAACATCTCCAATCGTTACAGCACCATAGTGGAATGGTTGTTCTTCAACCTGGGACAAAGCAATTAGTTCTACAGCCATCTGCGTAAATCCTCTAGTTAAATCGTCTCTTTTTGCTTCTACAACTAAAAGACTTTGACTTGCACGCAGCAAATAATCCAGGTTTCCTTTCAACCATTTAGTTACTGCCAAGGGGTACTCAATACGTAACTGACAGTCACAATAATAAGTAGCAACTTCTAACAATAATGGTGCAACAAGAGTTTCGCGACGAGCAGTTTCACTTGTAAGACTAACACGGGGCAAAGTTCGTTCGATACGGTCCCTTAAATCCGCAATTCTATCAAGGGGCTTTTTGGTTTTCGGTAGCGATAATTTAGCCCGAACTAGATTATACCCAAATTCAGCTAAAATTTCCTCTGGCTCGTAAGCCATTTCAAAATACGAGCGGAAAGTATATTCTTTATCTTCCTGGAGAATTCTGGGCTTTATCATAGGTTCACCGTAGTTAGCAATAGTTTTTTTTTGCATTATCTTTATTCTAATGATATTAAGAGTAATTGCGTTCCGCGAATTGAACTTACAGGATATAAAAATATCACTATTGTGATAAACACATTTACGTTAATAGGAAGTCACTTTCATTCTAAAAATTGTTTGAGAATAAAAGTAAATATCTCAACATAGATTAATGAAGATTGGTCAATTTATCGCTTTAAAAGTTTTTCCTATTTTACTAACTTCTCTTACTATTTGCGTTTCGTCATCTTTAGCAGAGAACCAAACCAATTTACCCACTCGGATAATTGCTTCAGAAGAAGGAAATCTTGTTTCATTACCTGACTGGCAAAGAATATCATTTAACCAAATGCCAGTAATCCAAAAAAGTGGTTCAATAAAAGTTAACGGATTAGCTCGTGAATGGAATGCCGGGGATACTCCAGACAAATATTTAACTTTAGGCGATATTGATGAAGCACTAAAACCTCAATTATTAAGCATTGGCAATATCAATGACAATAATAAACTTAATACCTTAACTTTAAAAGAATTTCCATTATTAGGAGAACAAACTATTGGACATTTAGCAGATACAATACCAAATTTAGGAGAAACTAAGATAGCCGAAATACTACCAATCGCGGCATTGTTAAAATCTAAATCTCCTCAAACAAATATCAATACCTCCTTAACAAAACTTTTATCCCAAAATCCGACTTTAGGGAATCTCAAAGTCAATCAAATTGATTTATCAAAATATACAATTTCTGACATCCCCAATCTTGATGCAGTACAACTATCAAATTTGCAAGGTTGGGAAAACGCTTTAATTAAAGATATTCCAGGATTAAGCGATGTTCCTTTAGCTTCTTTTCCTCTTCCCTTAACAGAATCAGGTAACAAGATTGCCAGAATTGATTTCATCTGGGGTACGGCAGAAAAACGTCGTCAACGCACGGTATCTGGTTCGGATGTAGCGGGCTTTTCTGTGCCATGCGAAGGGGAAGATTGTCCCCACATCGAACTTGATGATTTAGAAAATTCAGGACGCAACATTAGAGGTAACTTTGAAGGAAGCTCTTGGATTAGCGGAAAATATCAGCGCGTGAGCGGTGGTTGGGGTTGCTTGAAATCGGTAAATGGAAGTAAGGAACCCACTGGAAGATTACCTTATGGAAGCGCTTTTAAAGTAGTAGTTATGGAGCCATCGGAGACAACTGATACTGTTGATACAGCTTTATTCTTCCGTTTTAAAAATGCCTGTGGTGCAACACCATATTTTATTGGTCCCGTTCCGTTTTTTACTTACAAAGTTAATACGCCTATTTTTCTAGGAGATTGAAGATGGACAAGGTTGAAGCAATAAGTCTAAATAGTTTATCAATAAGAATTGTACGCTTTCTTATCTATTTTAATTTTAGTTTAGGAATTTCATTACTAATCGTAACCTTATTATAAAAGGCAGAAATCAGTATTTTTATTTTGATAAAAATCTTCATATATGAAACAATATTTCCTATTATCAGAGACTAGTAATAATCAAACTCTAGTTGAAGAACAATCAAAGGTCATAAAATCAAGTCTTGACATTAACGGACTTATTAAAACTTTCGCTAATACCGAAGGTTTAGCAATGATAGGAATTTTAGTATTTTTATTTATATTAAGTCAATTTTCTAATAGTAAAAAAGGCAAGATTTCTACAGGCAGAGTAGTAGGAATAAGCGAAAAGTTAGCAGCAACTAACCTTGCTCTCAAACAAATTGAAGAACGCAAACACAATAAAGTGACTTTTTGGTGTGGTTCACCCCGCTACTGGTTTTCTGGTAAATTCAGAAAATTTGGAGCAGCCTTTCAAACCTTCCTTGGAGCATCCCCAACCGTTTGGATTCCCCATGCAGAACGTTCTACCCTTGTTCTTGGCGCTCCCGGTTCCGGTAAAACCTTTGGCACTATTGACCGTATGGCAGAAAGTTGCATGATGCAAGGGTTCCCTTTAATTGTCTACGACAAGAAAGGCGACCAAATGAAATTACTTGCACCGCTCGCTGCACGCTACGGTTACGATGTGCGAATATTTGCCCCTGGTGAACCATACAGTGAAGTCATTAACCCACTCGATTTCATGGAGAATCAGGAAGATGCGGTGAGTGCGGCGCAAATTGCTCAAGTAATAAACGCAAATGCTGGTGGTAGCGGTAAAGGTGATGAGTTTTTCTCAAAAGCAGCCGATTTGTTAGCTAAAGCATTAATCCAACTAGCCAAAGGAAGTGATTGTCCAGATTTAGCCACCGTTTATTGCATCCAATCCATCGATGATTTTATCAACAAGTTACACGCAGCAGTACAAGCAGGTACGATTTCTCGTTGGGTTGCTGCTTCGTTTCAGCAGTATCTTAAAGCAAAAGATAGCGAGAAAACTATCGCTAGCATAGACACAACCACAGTCGGCATATTTTCTGCTTTTATTCAAAGGTCGCTTCTTTCTTCTTTCATTGGTAAAAGTACTATTTCTACTAAATTATCAGGAAAACAAATCCTGATATTCAAATTAGATGACCCCAGACGCGATGTTGTCGGACCATTGCTCGCAGCAGCACTTCACATGACTATTGTGAGTAATTTATGCACCCAAAGAGAAGACCCCTTGGGAATATTTATCGATGAACTGCCATCACTTTACCTCAAAGCATTACCTCAGTGGATTAACGAGTACAGAAGTAACGGAGCTTGTTTTGTTTTAGGTGTCCAATCTCTAGAACAACTAGCGAACGCATACGGTGATAATTTAGCAACCGCTATAATCAGTGCTTGCAGTACTAAAATCCTCTACAACCCAGCGAATTACTCAACTGCGGATAAGTTTTCCCAGTCTTACGGACATAAGGAATTTATCGTCAAAAATAAATCTATCAGCGATTCCAAGGAAGGACGAACTGTAACTTGGACTGATAATTTACAGACAATGCCAATTCTTACCGCAGATGAAATTATGCGCTTTCCTCAAGGTAAGTGTGTAATTACGAACCCAGGTTATACATCTGGAAGCGAAGGTTCGATTCCTTATCCCATAACTATTCCTATTCCTAAAGTAGATATACAACGAATAAATAGAAGCGAACAACTTTGGTCACAACAGGTTTATCCAAGATTAATTATGCGTTCCCCGATGGTTGATGTTAGTCATTTAGATGAAGCTATAGATTTGAGAGAAAGAAT
>NZ_JADEWL010000212.1 GCF_015207665.1 Plectonema cf. radiosum LEGE 06105 | reverse complement strand
CCCCATCCCCAAAAAAAAACCAACTGCCTCTTGACAAACCACTATGGAAGAGGGATAATCAAAAAGTTGAAAACACATGGGACTGTAGTTCAATTGGTTAGAGCACCGCCCTGTCACGGCGGAAGTTGCGGGTTCGAGCCCCGTCAGTCCCGTTCTAACATGAGAAAATTAAAGCTCAGATAAGTTAAGTAAATTATCAAATACTTGACTTTAAAGATTCACCATCTGGTTAATCTGTATAAAGCGCTTGTAAAAAATAAGTTCTCAAATTTTGTAGTGCGAGCCGGAAAGCTCGCTATATATCTTCCAATACGGTTCAGTTAAAGTCAAAAACCTTGATATATGTAGGTTGGGTTGAGGAACGAAACCCAACATTTGGCGGGTTTGTTGGGTTTCGCAGAGCCTCAACCCAACCTACAATTTTCCTTAACTGAACCGTATTGATATATCTTCTGTATAAGGGGCTTGTAAAAAATAATTTCTCAAATTTTGTAGTGCGAGCCGGAAAGCTCGCTATATATCTCAAACTAGTATCCTGCTCGGTTGAAAAACACGGCGATTATCCTGCTCATAGCCATCAAACCCCTGGGATGAATCGCACCCTGCGGGTGAATGCTATCTCCCTGCGGGAGACGCTCCGCTAACGTTCCACTAGCTTCGGACATACCTTGATTTTTTAATGCTGACTTACTTATTCATCAGATAAATCAAAATCAACGATCGCAAGTGACGCGATCGTCAAGTAAATTTGAACAGACGGTTGCTTTAGAATTGCAAGTGGCTCCAAAAATTCAAATAATAATAACTGTATGACTTTCAGAGTGCGTATTGCTCCCAGCCCAACGGGGAATTTACATATTGGTACAGCGAGAACTGCTGTATTTAACTGGTTGTTTGCTCGTCATCATCACGGTACATTTATTCTACGAATTGAAGATACCGATATAGAGCGATCGCGTCCCGAATATACCGAAAATATTCTTGAAGGATTGCGTTGGTTGGGATTGAATTGGGATGAAGGTCCATTTTTTCAAACCGAGCGCTTGTCTATATATAAGGAAGCGGTACAGGATTTGCTGGATAAAGGATTAGCTTATCGCTGTTACACCACCTCCGAAGAATTGGAAGCATTGCGGGAATCTCAAAAAGCTCGCAATCAAGCACCTCGTTATGATAATCGTCACCGTAATCTAACACCAGAACAAGAAGCAGAATTTAAAGCTGAAGGACGTAGCTTTGTAATTCGCTTCAAAATTGATGATAGTCGCGAAATAGTTTGGAATGACTTGGTACGGGGTGAGATGGTTTGGAGGGGTAGCGATTTAGGTGGTGATATGGTTATCGCTCGTTCCTCTGAAGATGGTATTGGTCAGCCACTATATAATTTTGCTGTGGTGGTGGATGATATGGATATGCAAATTACCCATGTGATTCGAGGGGAAGACCATATAGCCAATACCGCCAAACAAATTCTATTATATGAAGCATTTGGTGCAAAAATACCAGAATTTTCCCATACTCCTTTAATTTTGAACATGGAAGGTCGCAAACTTTCCAAACGAGATGGTGTCACCTCAATTTCTGACTTTAAGAAAATGGGTTTTACTCCCGAAGGCTTGGTTAATTATATGACCTTGTTGGGATGGTCTCCCCCGGATTCTACTCAAGAAATATTTACCTTAGAAGAAGCCGCCAAAAACTTTGATTTTGAGCGCGTTAACAAAGCCGGTGCCAAATTTGATTGGGCAAAATTAGATTGGATTAACAGTCAGTATATTCACAGTATGCCCGTAAGTAAACTTACTGATATGCTGATTCCTTTCTGGTCAGAAGCCGGGTATAAATTTACTGAAACAAAAGAACGCCCTTGGATTGAACAATTAGTTGCTTTGCTTCAGCCTGGTTTAGCTCGTTTGACGGAAGCCGTAGACATTGCCAAAATGTTTTCTACCGAAACAGTAGAATTTGATTCCGAAGCCATAGAGCAACTGCAAAAAGAAGGGGTGAAAAGCGCCCTTCAAGCAGTTATTACAGCTTTAGATAGTCAACAGCTAGGTCAAATTAATGCCTCGAATGCTAAAGACATAGTACAACAAGTAGTTAAAGAGCAGAACGTCAAAAAAGGCTTGTTAATGCGGAGTTTACGGGCTGCTTTAACCGGAGAAATGAACGGTCCGGACCTCATAGAATCTTGGGTACTGTTGAACCAGAATGGATCGGACAAGCTTCGTTTACAAAAGGCAATCAACCCATAGTGAGTTCACATTCCATAAATAAAATCATTACAATCCCGTGACTTAAGCCAAACCTTGAATAACTAATTTAGGGGCGCATTAAATGCGCCCTTATTTATTCTGTGCAAAAAGAGATGGCAGGGGAGTAATAATTATGAATTCTTAAAATTCTTAAAACTTAATCTTTTTAGTACGTAATTTTAGTTGCCTAAGAATAGTTAATTACTCTGAGTTCTAGGGAACTATAAGTGTGATTTTAATGTCATTGCGAACACTTAGAAAAAATGTCATCAAAATGTCTACTAAATTAATAAGTCAAGCAATAAAGCTATCGTTTGTATTCTTATCTCTAGCAGCAGCATCGGGAATAAACAGCGCAGTTAGCGCTCAAGAAGCATCTCCACCAATATTTGGAGATATAAGCATCGAGCATCCTTTATCAAAAGACCCCTTAACAGTTCGCGGAATGAGCGGTGGTAGTATACCAGCAAAAGAAATCTCAGAAAGAGCAGACACACCTACAGGAGCCTGTACCGGCTTCGTAGACAAAGAACCAGACCATACCCTACGTTTAAAAAATAAATTTGATTATATGAAACTAGTAATAGAAAGTCCAGATGATACAACTTTAATAATTAAAGGTCCGGGTGGTATCTGGTGTAACGATGAGTTTGAAGGTAAAAATCCCGGTATAGTTGGCGAATGGCTCAACGGAGAATACAAAGTTTGGATCGGTTCCTATAAAAAAGAACTGTATCTTCCCTACACTTTAAAAATTACTGAAATTAAGTAAATCAACACTTACGCATTACCCACATGTATCATTAATTCTGCTGGATAATATATTTGTAGTGGGAGCGTCTCGCTCCCTGGTGACAAAACGTCTCGCTCCCTCCTAGCCCAAATACCAGCTTTTCGGTTTGCGAAAAAATCCATTAAGCTAAAATCCGATCATTCTTGCTCCGTCGTGTATATTGGTGTAATTTGTGCCATCACATGACAAAAGGGTATTCAACAGTGAGATTTTTTTTATTAATTATTATTGCAGCGATTATTGGATTGTTTGTAGTCACAGAAGTTGCATTGCGCTTGCTATTTGGTTTTGGCAATCCTCTAACTTATATTGGAGATGAAAAAATTGGTTATTTATTAACTCCTTCTCAACGTACCCGTCGCTTTGGTAATCGTATAGAAATTAATCAGTATTCCATGCGGGGTGCAAATATTCAACAAACACCTTTACCCTCAAGTTTGCGAATTCTCCTTTTAGGAGACTCTATCGCCAATGGTGGTTGGTGGACTGATCAAGAAAATACAATTTCTCACTTAATGATGCTTTCTTTGACATCTAATTTATCTCCAACTATTACACAAGTGGAAGTATTAAACGCTTCAGCCAATTCTTGGGGACCGAGAAACGAACTTGCTTACTTACAAAGATTTGGTAGCTTTGGTGCTTCTTCTGTAGTCTTACTGATTAATACCGATGATTTATTTTCCACCGCACCAACTTCACTACCAGTCGGACGCGATCGCAATTATCCAGGAAAAAAACCAGCATTTGCATTAGCGGAAGTATTTAACCGCTACATCCTCAAGCCGGAACCCATACCAGGACTTAAAGAAATCCAAAACGAAAATGATCGCGTTGGGATTAATTTAGCAGCTATCGGTCAAATTCAAGAATTCACCCACGCAAACAATGGTCAATTTTTACTAGCAATGACTCCCTTATTGCGAGAAGTCGGGGAACCCGGACCACGGGATTATGAAATTAAAGCACGTCAGCGTCTACGACAATTTACGCAAATTCAAGGTATTATCTATATAGATTTTTTACCTATATTCAACTCTTCTCAAAACCCTAAAGCTTTATATCATGACCACATTCACTTCAATTTACAAGGAAATAAGTTAATTAGTGAAAATCTTCAACAAAAATTACTCGGATTATTACAAAAAGATGCAAAAAATCATTAATATATAGACGGTACCTATTGCGACGTATAAAAATCAATATAATTCAAAACTTGTAAATTTAAAAGTTTTAATAAGAACTGAAAAGTTTTTAGTAGTTTTGCATAATTATTTTAAGTAAACGTTCCATATCATAAAAATTTGAGCAGAATAAGCTTATTGAGTTTAACTTCAAATTGGCTCTAAATAACTCAATAAAAAACATTACTACTTTCTCATACATCTCTTTAATAAACAAGTTGGATTAGTGAAAGTAAAAAGGAGAAATATATGGACGTTAATAAGCTTTTAAGCAGATACAGAGCAGGAGAAAAAGACTTTAGTGGAGCTATTTTACATCAAGCCAATCTCAAAAATGCTGACTTAAGCGGTATAAACTTATGTGCAGCAGATTTAAGCGGGGCTGATTTAAGTGGAGCCAACTTGAAGGGGTGTAACCTAAGTCGAGCAAATCTAACTGATGCAGATTTGACTCAAGCCGATTTAACTGACGCAAATCTCAGCGAGATAAATCTAATTGGTGCAGATTTAATGAATGCCAAATTAGAAAGAGCTAACTTACAAAAAGCTGATTTACGAGGTGCAAATTTAGTAAATACAAATATGTATCAAGCAAATCTGGTAGAAGCAGAACTCAGCGCTGCTGATTTAACTCAAGCTAATCTCAACTATGCTAATTTGACAGATAGCAATATCAATGAAGCATATATTAATGGTGCGGATTTAACAAAATCTAACATCATAAGCCAAGAGATAACTGAAACAGTAACCTGTATAGGCATATCTCGCAGATGGATCAGTTGGGCTGGTAGCCATTGATATTTTTGGTATTTTGTATTTTGTATTTTGTAGAGACGTAGCATTGCTACGTCTCCCAATATTTATTACCCAAAATTGGGTTTGTGTCGGATCAAATCCATAAATTCCTGTCTATTTTTAGCATCTTCTGTAAATACTCCTCGCATCGCACTAGTAACAGTCCAAGAACCGGGTTTTTGCACTCCACGCATTACCATACACATATGACTCGCTTCTATAACCACAGCCACCCCTTGTGGATTAAGCAAACCTTGTAATGCATCAGCGATTTGTACCGTCAGACGTTCCTGCACCTGCAAGCGTCGTGCATACATTTCGCAAATTCGAGCGATTTTAGATAATCCGATTACCTTTCCATTCGGAATATACGCTACATGAGCGCGACCAATAACTGTAAAATATGATGTTCGCAAGAACTGAAAATATTGATATCTCGGACTAACACCATCTCCGACGCATTTTCTGTAAATACTGCACCATTCAACAGTTCATCCAAAGATTCATGATATCCCTTTGTGAGAAACTGCAAAGCTTTGACAACTCTTTTCGGTGTATCTTTTAGTCCTTCACGATCTGGATTTTCTCCTAACCCAATCAACAAAGTACGTACAGCTTGCATCATTTCTGCATCCGTTACATTCTGCTGACTTTGCTGTGTAGATAAAGACGATAAATTCTGGTCAGAAGAAGATAGTTCGGGACGAATAGATAGAGTCATTCTCTAAGTTCCATTACTTGTTAATAGTTCGTATTTAGCTATTAGTCGTGAGTTGCTATTAGCATCACTTTTACCCTAAATACTAATTACTAATTTTTTCTTAATACTTTTTAATCATAACAAATTATGATTAATTTCAAAAAAATCAAAAAATCTATTTTATTTGATATTGAAGCTTCTTATATTATCGATAATAATATTTTTTTCAACAGTAAAATTTAGTATTTATTGGATATTAAAGTGTCATATTTAACTATATAAATAATGGGAGCCAAATATCATCGGAATTTAATAAAGTATTAATTAATTTAACATGAGTTTCTTTAAAAGTACCCGTAAGGGTACCCGAAGGCTTGCGAAATCACCGAGATATACAGTGTTGATTTTCTTAAGAATTAAGATTACAAAAAAATTATGCCTCAAACAAATACAACCCACGCCTATGACATCATCGCTTTTGGAGACGAACTTCCCGGTATTTTGACCTTAATCTGTGCAGCACGGGAATATTATCGACATACTAATAAATACCCGCGTAGCTTACTAATGTTCAAAGGTGATTCGCGACAAGGTGTAGGCGGACATTTAGTACGCGGTGGTTTAAGCTATTTGGATAGGTCTTCAATTCCTCTGGAAATTCGGCGATCGCACAACCTAGAATCTTTTGGTGACGCACCCGCTATTTACAAAGAATTTCTGCAAAGAGTTGGAGTAGTTCAAGTAGCGTTAGATCCGATCAAAGCGGATCGAATCTTACGGGAAATGTTAGCAGAAATTCGCGCTGATATAATAAGCAATATAGAAATTGAATCAGTAATCAAACAAAGAAATAAAATTGTTGGGATTAATCTTACTAAACGCGAAACTTACTTAGCCAAACAATTTATCGACTCCACCGTAAATGCAGAATTAGCCCAAGCTGCGGGAGTGAAAAAACTTAAGGGTTTTGAAACCTTCGGCTTACCAGATTCAGAACTTTCAGTTACCTTAGTATTTCAAACTCAAGGTTTGAGCGTACAAAGACTCCAACAGATAGAAAAACTTTATCTCGAACGCTTTACTAACCTTAACGATAGAGACGCTCAAAAATGGTTAAATCAAGCCGCAGGTAATAATCCGGAAATAGCCAACCGTCTCAGAGAAGATTTGGTCGATCGCAATGGTAAACTCAAAACCATGTATGTGGGAAAAGACTACATCGATATCCGCTGTAAAGCCCTTTCTATCGCTTATCATTCCTTCCGAGCAACTCCCTTGATTTTAGAAAAAAGTGGCGCAATTCTCGATAATGGTAACGTCGCCATTCTTTCAAATGGTAGATTATCTTGGAACGCATTCCTATATGATGTAAATGCCGACAAAGCGGAAGCATTAGCGCGGGGTAAAGCCAAACCTACCCCAGAAATGCTCGCAGAAATGGATTATGTAATTCAGTGGTTTAAAGCTATTGGTGCAAATACAGTTACTCCAGCGTATGAATTATACATTCGTCACGCAGGTAACGTGATGGGAGTAATTGACCGATTAACCGGGGCGGAAATGCTTGTAGGGGGAGTTAATCAAAATGAAGCTCTAGGAACCTTTGGTTATCATTTTGATATTCGCGGTGGTATCAAAGGTTTAGGTACAAGAGCAGAAGAAAAACGAATTGATCACCTTTTGCACATCCAACAACCCCTATTTAACATCGGCATTCAACACGCTTTAATTAAAGATATACCCAACCTGGCAGTTATTAGTCCCGCTTCGGGATTCGAGGGCTATGCTTGCTCTGCTGGTAGAATTGTAGAATTCAATTGTGGAGTTGGACAAGGAGTTGGGATTGCCGCAGGTATGGCACTTTGGCGTAATATTAACCTCGCTGATTTTTCTAACCAAGAAGTGCGAAATGTTTTAGTAGAAACCGGACGCAGCGCTAAAATTTACGGTCAAAATTATACAGCCCAAGCACAAAAATTAAGTGAATTTGAGTATGGAATAGCAGCTTAAACACAACCACAAAAGTCAGGTTTTTAGGATTAAAAAACCCGACTTCTTACCCTTCAACGTCTCTACAGATTTAAAACCTCAAACCCACACCACCCTGAACTGAAACAGCAGCACCACTCTTATCACGATAAGCATCGAAAGCAATAATCGCATTACCAAAAATTACAGTGTTGCTGTTGGGTACCATATAGTCAACACCGGGCTGTAAAGCAAAACTAATTTTGTTACCGACGGGGGAAGGTGTATCACCGCCGGCCAAAACTAATCCAGCCCCTAAATAAGCATCAGTTTGCCAGTTAAGGGGGACATCATAAGAAACCATAGGTACAACTGCGGTACTCTCACCGACTAAAGCTTGAGTACGGAAAGATATGGGTGTCTCTAAAAGCTTATAGCGGACGGCAAGAACTCCTCCTATTTGCGCTCCATCAGATATACCAACAGTAGGTCCAACACCAACATAACTACCGTATGCAACTTGAGCTTGTGCGGGTTTCGCCAATAGAGCTACACTCAAACTTGAGCTAAGTAAAAATACGGAAGATAAACATTTAACACATTTCATTTTCTTACTTCCCAAACAATTTTAGATTTTAAATTTTGGATTTTAACAACGGATGCATTTGTCTAGAGTTAGGAGTTAGGAGTTAGGAGTTAGGAGTTAGGAGTTAGGAGTTAGGAGTTAGGAGTTAGGAGTTAGGAGTTGGGAGTTAGGAGTTAGGAGTTGGGAGTTAGGAGTTGGGAGTTAGGAGTTGGGAGTTAGGAGTTAGGAGTTGGGAGTTAGGAGTTAGGAGTTGGGAGTTAGGAGTTAGGAGTTAGGAGTTGGGAGTTAGGAGTGAGTAGTTAATAATGAAG
>NZ_JADEWL010000211.1 GCF_015207665.1 Plectonema cf. radiosum LEGE 06105 | reverse complement strand
CCCCATCCCTTATGTCACAGCTTACCGAAATTCCCAAAATGGGAGAAAAAGCACCGTCATTTAGTTCAAAAAATCAAAATGGAGATTTAGTCAAACTAGAAGATTTTCAATCTAGTTGGCTTGTTCTCTATTTTTATCCCAAAGACGATACACCAGGTTGTACTCTGGAAGCACAAGACTTCAGTGAATATTCTCAACAATTTAGCGATTTGGGAGCGACAATTTTGGGAATAAGTCCCGATTCAGAAACATCTCACTGCAAATTTATCAACAAACATAATTTATCAATTCAACTTTTGAGTGACCCGGAACACCAAGTATGTGAAGCTTATGGTGTATGGCAGTTAAAAAAGTTTATGGGTAAGGAATATATGGGAGTTGTACGCTCAACTTTTTTAATTTCACCCGATGGTAGTTTAGCTCATGTATGGTCGAATGTCAGAACTAAAGGTCATGCCCAGAAGGTTTTGAAAAAGTTACAGGAATTGCTAGCGGATTAACTAATATTAATTAGGGTCTGTTAAAAAAGTCTTTTAGTGAGGGTAGGGAACAGGGAACAGTTTTACTCTCGATAAATAGCACAGAAGTCGGGTTTTTAAGATGAATTTTTTTAGTTAGAGAAAATGTTTATAAAAACCCGACTTCTAACCTCATGAAAAATCCAGGTGTTTGACTACTCCCGTTCCGGTAGAAGATTACCGAAAAAAAAACCGCCCCAGACGCGCTCGAACGCTAAGAAAAGAGATAAAGAGAGATAGGTAATTTTAGAGTGGGAAGGGAGTAGTTGGAAATTTCTCAAAAAATGTTTGTAGTAGCGCTTCACAATCTAAGTCTATATTTTGCACTGAAGCGCAACTACGAACTTTCGACATATCATGATTTTTCAATCCTTTAAGAATATACTGCCGTAATATGCCCTAATTCTAAAGAATAAGAAGAAGCTAGTTGAGGTATTTGAGGTGTACGATAAGGATGGTTAATTTCCAATTCACCAGGGTCAGAACAACCAGTTTCGGACATACAAGTTTGGACAATTTCGCGGTATACAAACCACTGTTTGTGAAGATGCCGAATTAATTCCGGGTCCATTCTAAAAACATCAGAATTTTTAAATCCCGCTCTAGACAACCATTCGTAGATCGAAAGTGTTTCGCCGTTATAATTGTGAAGCATAGTTTCTCCTAATTGTACTTTAATTGGGGGTCTAACACGCTTCCAAGATGCAACCTGAAGCGCTAATAACTGATTTCAAGCAATGGTTCGAGATGGGAACTCACTTTTTATAGGGGTTGACTTTATTACTTTCCTTTATCATTCTAGACGGGGGTCTTAAACAGGAAAAAAATTAGAACCAAGGTTCTTTTTGGCTCAACCCAAGTATTAATTATCTATCCGAGTCTAACTTGAAAATACTGAAAATAAAATCCGAAATATCACCCTATTAAGCTGTTGTCACTTTTGACATCGATACCTTTTCTGAAGAATTATTTGTGCTGCCATAAACCATAAAGCTAAATACACCTGTAATCCAAGCGTTAACTTCAAGCAAGTAAGCATGAATTTATTTTCCTGAAAATAGAAAAATCAATCTATCCTTCTAAAGTAGTAAATTTATTTCTGATTTGACCCATACCATAAATGGACTTTAAACTTAACAATCTTTTTTATAATTTAGTTTGATAGATTTTTAATCATACAGCATTAGAGGATGCATTTTTCTAAACGCTAGGGGATTTTCTTCGCTTTTCTTTGTTTACCCTAACTATATAGCCCTGATGCTAATACTTTTGCGAATATTTTATTTTGTTAACTGAAGGAAATTACCCTCAAAAATAGTGTATTTAACAGATAAATGAATCAACATTTTCTTAATTATTTTTACTGATAATGTAGAAAAGTAAATATGTTAAAACTTACTTATATCAATAATAAGTTAAGCGTAAGACTGCTTAAAACAATCTTTACAGAATTGAGTAAATACAAGGATATTTGTAAGTATAGAAAGTATCTTAGGCTATTGTATAAAATATAGCGCTATTGCTTTTTAATATTACAAATTATTTTCAGTCTTACTGTTCGCAAAACTATAGTACGACTTGCCAATCACATATAAAACAAATGTCAGAGATTTGATTTCTCTGACAAATTGATTTATTTCCCTATATATAGGGAAAACAGAAACATAATTGTTAACCTTTGAGCGCTTTTGTAAAATTTTGACGATAGGATTTACTACCAACAAAACAAGCTGGCCATAACAATGATAAAACAAGACGATTCGTTAAGCTGTTACTGAAATTAGTTCTCCTAAATCCAGTCCAAAACTTCCAAGCACCAGCGACATAAGCGACTATTAGTAAGCCAGTAATGAACCCACCCATTTCAATCTACTCCAAAAAGAAAAAAAGATATTACAATATCACGATTAGGTATAAGAGTCAACTGTTACACTCTTATACTCTAGTTTAAGCTAGTCAATGGGTATCTTCAAATCTGTGATATTTTTCATGAAATTTCATAAAAAATTAATATTTCAACTCATTTGTGAATCTTAATAATTAAATAGGTAGCTATCAAAGTAAAAACTATGCTTATACGCAGGTTTGTGGAATTCGGCTTTTTAATATTACTTGCACTGTTAAGTATAGGATGCGATTCGGAGAACACATCTCCAGAAAAAGTGAGTATAGGTGTAGTCAGCTACGGAGAAGAAGACCTTTCACTCGATAAATATGACCGCTTTAAAAACTATATAGCAGCAACAACAAAGTCGATTGTAGAATTAGAACCCACTTACAACGAATTACAAGCTATTGACCAAATTAGTCGCAAACAATGGGATATCGTTTTTGCTCCCCCTGGTTTAGCTGCGATCGCGATCGATGAACAACTCTACGAACCATTATTTTCCATGGGTGAAGTTAGTAGCAGACAGCGTTCATTGCTGATAGTTCGAGATGATAGCCCAATCAAAAAAATCCCAGATTTAGCAAATAAAAAGGTTGCTTTAGGACAAAAAGGTTCTGCTGCTGGTTATTATACACCTTTGTACGACCTTTACGGTTTAACCCTTGCTGATATCCGTTTTGCTCCTACTCCTAAAACAGTACTCGAATGGCTAAAAGAAGGTAGCGTTGATGCTGGTGCTTTGTCTGAAAATAACTTTGAAATTCATCAACGGCAATTTAATGAAACTAAGTTTAGGATTATACATACTAGTCGATGGATTCCCCCAGGTTTAGTACTACTATCACCAAATATTGATCGAAATCGCGAACAACAAATCCGAAAAGTTATGAATGAAGCCCCAGCAAATATTACAGCAGATGCTGGTTATGTTCCTAGCGTCAAAGTTCCTGAATATCAGCAATTTATTCAGTTAATGAAAAAAGTTAAACCTTTAGAAACACAGCTTCAACAAAAACCCGCAGTATTATTACCTGAACCATCTACTACTAAGTAGGTGGGTGGAAAAATTTATCGTTATGAGTAGGGAGTAGGAATAAGCTTTGACACTCCCCTGGCTAAAGCCGAGGGGATTCTAAGAAGTTGTTCCGAGCGAGGCTAAAGCCGTCGCTCTCCACTTCTCCAATTTAAGAAGATTAATCCTTCTAGGCTGGGTCAATGCAGCCCTAGACACTCCGGCAAAACCATCGTGCTTACTTTTTCTACCGATATTGAGTGAACCATTCAAATCACTATTAACCGAATGTCCTTCCTTTGTTCTATACAATCCGCGTTTAATTCGTTTGCCAGAAAACTGGTATTCCTTGGGATTGTCAGCGTTGTAAACAGGTATCTTGTCACCATCAATTGCATTCCAAACTCCCGTGAGGTTTTTGATGAAGTAGGGCTGACGTTTTGTTATGTAGTAACGTGTATTTGTACTCACCTACTTAATACAAAATAATACAATAAACACTAATTAATCAGTCCTTAACTAAAAAATCAAGTCTTCTAAAGCTTTCTAAAGATTTCTAAAATTTTATAAACTTTTCCCAAATTTTATGGAAACACCTAAAATTTGTGGTGATAGATAATTGAAATAGTTAATAAATCATCAATGTTAACCAAGAAGAAATTATCTTAGCTAAAAATTCTCTTTTTTATGAAAAACTAGTGCTATTGGGAACGCATCTGTATTTCCAAACCCAACTTTAAGACGAAGAATTTAATATTTAACATCTAAATATATAACTTTATATAACCATATAACTTTTAGGAGTGAGAAGTAAATGTCTATACCCCCTAGTAAACCAGAAATAGCTTCTGGGACTTTAATTGATAGTCGTTATATTATCCAAAGGATGCTGGGACAAGGGGGACTTGGACGGACTTACCTAGCATATGATACACGTCGTTTCAACGAAGCTTGTGTCCTCAAAGAATTTGCTCCTTTCGGTACTGGTAGTGATGGAATCGAAAAATGTCGCGATTTGTTCAAAAGAGAAGCAAAAATTCTTCATAAATTGCAACATCCCCAAATACCACGTTTTTTAGCTTGCTTTGAAGGAGAAGGTCGGCTGTTCTTAGTGCAAGAATATGTTAATGGTAAAACCTATTCAATGCTACTACAAGAACGGCAAAAACAAGGACAAACTTTTTCAGAAGATGAAGTGATATTTTGGCTGAAAAAACTATTACCAGTTTTGGCATATGTCCATGAACATCAAGTCATTCATCGAGATATTTCTCCCGATAATATCATGTTGCCCGAAGGCGGAGATTTACCCGTACTAATTGATTTTGGTGTGGGAAAACAAATAGCTGAAATTAACGAAGCTACCAAAATTAATCAAATCGCCTTTGCTGGTAATATGTCCCTTGTGGGGAAAGTTGGATATGCTCCCCGCGAACAAATTAGTTTAGGTTTATGTTCTCCAAGCAGTGATATTTATGCATTAGGAGTAACAGCGGTAGTGTTGCTTACGGGTAAAAATCCATCATACTTGATGGATAGATATTCCCTGGATTGGAACTGGCGAATATATACTAATATCAGTGATGCTTTTGCGCGGATACTCGATAAAATGTTGGCAGATACGCCCAAAGCACGATACCAAACTACTAAGGAAGTCCTTAGATATCTCGAACAACTTGATCAGTCGCAAAGATTTTCATCTTCTTTAGGAAATTTTGATGAACTTCCCACATTAGCTTTACCTGACTCAAAATTACATCCTACAATACCACCATCTTATAGCCAAATCCAGCCAACATTAGTTAACTCAACTGACAATTGTGAAAGCAGCTATAATCAACAAAATTTATATTTACTCAGTCCTTCTTTTATCAAAAAATGTCAGCAACAATTAGCTTATTATATCGGACCAATGGCAAATTTAATCCTAGAAGATGTATTAGAAAAAAATCCCCAAGCAACACCTCATCAATTCGTGGAATTATTAGCTAGAGAAATTCCCGATTCTGACACAGCAATTAAATTTACACAAAGGATATTTTCTTAAAATTACTATTATTGATTATTGATTATTATTGATTATAAAATAAGTCGGGTTTTTCAGATAAATATTTGTCAAAAAACAAACCGACTTCTCTCTTGACGTTAACCAGTATTTTTGTGAGTATTCCCCGGATTTTTAAGCCTTTTCATCGCCATTTCTAAACTTAATTTCATCCTTTTAAATGCTCTAGCAAGATTACCGATTTCGTCATTAGATACCTGATCAAAATCTACTTCCATATGTCCGGTACTAACTTCTTCAGCCACGCGGGTAATTTTTTTCAGGGGAAGTATAACTTGTCTATTCAAAAATACATTTACTGAGACAATAACTGCCGCAAAAACCATCGATACAATACCGATAATTACAACAGATGATTTATTTGCCTTTTGAATAACTCTATCCGCAGGAACTGAAATGATTTGAGCGCCGATTATTTCATTTAATTTCCACCCAAATCCGTGAGCCGTACCGTAACGTTGTATCATGCTTGGAGGTGCAACATCAACTGTACTGTGACATTGTAAACAACTTTGTTCAGTTACTGCTAACGGACGAGCAATATAGAAAATATCTCCACCAGGAAGCGAACGAAAACCGCTCAATTCTGATTGTTTTTGACTTTTAAAACTCTCGACAATTTTGGTTTCAAAAGCATCGGCTTTATCTCGAAGATTAGTAGGATTAAGGGTTGCTTCTTTATAAAAAAAGTCTTTATACTCTCCTTTCTTGCGTAGATTTTCAAATACCTCTCTAGCCGAATAAGCAGGTACAGTTTGCGGTAAAAAAGTTGTTTCTAATTTATCTGCTAATTCTGGATTGATTTGAGTACTAGTGTAATCCCTAACCGAACTCATTGTTTCCATCAAAATTAAAGCGGTATTCGCAACTTCGCGCTTAGCATTTTGTCTGAGTACGAAAGATAAAGCTAATCCACTCGCGCTTACGCCTACAATCAAGATGATTAACAGTAATATTGTAAATTTTTGTTTTAAACGTAAATTTTTTAGCATATTCTTAACCGTTATTTTATCTTTATGTAAAAATCTGAAACTTATCTTTAAAATATCTTTAAAATTATCATTGATTTCCTTTCAAATAAATAAATCAAAAAAAAATAATCTCAATTACTGTAATTACTACAAAGATAAATTAAAGTATTTCGGACGATACCTCGGTTTATGAACTATTAAGCTTTTATCAGGTAAATTGAAACTTTTCTTAACCAAACCTTTGTAATTCCAGAAAATAATTACTGTTGCATAACTTTTAGTATATGTTATGACTAACTAATCAAGTATTTTTTTATATTTAAGTAAGATTTTTCCAGCTAGAAGCAGGGTTTTAAAAATTCTCATGAACATTTCTTAACTAGACTAAATTTTGTGCAACAATAAATACCAGTAAACCAGAGTATTCACCAATGGTTTGGCAGAGCGGGAAAAAGTTAAATGGCGATCGCTACATAATTGAAAATATTCTCGGTGAAGGTGGAATGGGTATAACCTATCTCGCGAGAAATCAACGTAGCGAATTGCGAGTTATCAAGACTATAAAAGAAGAGATTCTTGACAATCCCGCTTGGAAACCATACCTAAATAAAATACAGCGAGACTTTCACGATGAAGCCGTAAGATTAGCTGTATGTCGGCATCCTCATATAGTTGAAATAGAAAAGATTTTTAACGAAGAAAATTTGCCTTGTATAGCGATGGAGTACATCGAAGGTGAAGATTTAGCCAAATATTTACGAAGAATCGGTGTGTTATTTGAAACAGAAGCGCTGCAATACATTCAGCAAATTGGTAATGCGTTAAAAGTTATTCATCGTCGAGGTTTATTACACAGAGACATCAAACCCAGTAACATTATTATTCGTCAAGGTAAATCAGAAGCGGTATTAATTGACTTTGGTATAGCCAGAGAATTTATTGCCAACGAAGTGCAAAAACATACAGCATATCATACCCCCGGTTTTGCTCCACCAGAACAATATCAAAGCTCAGCACCACGGGGAGAATTTATTGATGTTTACGCTTTAGCCGCCACTTTATACACCTTGCTGACGGGATTTATTCCTACAAGTGCCGATAATAGAAGCAAAAACACCTTACTCAAAGCACCACAAGATTTAAATCCCCACATCAGCGACAGAACAAACCAAGCAATAATCCAGGGAATGGCGTTAAATGCAAATTATCGCCCGCAATCTATAGAGCAGTGGCTACAATTACTCGAAAAACCCATAGTCCCAACAATACCACCAACACAAATCATCACACCTCGTGCAAAGTCTTTACTTGCCCACAGATGGAAATGCGTAAATACCCTTAAAGGACATAGTAGCATGGTTCATGTTGTTACTATCAGCCCTGATGGGCAACTACTTGCTAGTGGCAGCAGCGACAAAACAATCAAATTATGGGAACTGCACACTGGAAAATTATTACGTCAATTAGGACGTTGGTTTTCCGGTCATTCAGGTATAATTGACAGCCTTGTTTTTAGCCATGATGGAGAAATCCTGGCTAGCGGCAGTTGGGATGAGACTATCAAATTATGGTCTGTAAGTACTGGTAGACAAATTAGTACTTATAAAGGTCATATTAGCTGCGTAAATACCCTTGCTTTTAGTCCAAATAATCAACTTCTGGCCAGCGGTAGCGTCGATCGCACTATTAAACTTTGGCAAGTCAACAGGAGTCGAGAAATTGCGAATCTTACAGGACATTGCGATGCAGTTTGTTCAGTAGCATGGAGTCCAGACGGGCAGTTTTTAGCTAGTGCTAGTGCTGACTACACAATTAAAATATGGCAAACGGATACGGGTAAAGAAATTCGCACTTTGACAGGACATTCTTTATTCGTCAACTCCCTAGCCTACAGTCAAGATGGGAAAATTTTAGTTAGTGCTAGTTCCGACAATACTATTAAACTGTGGCAAGCGAGTACTGGTAGAGAAATTCGTACTTTGATCAGTCACTCGGATGCAGTGTGGACAGTAGCACTAAGTCCAGATCAAAAATTTCTAGCTAGCGGTAGTTGGGATAACACCATCAAAATTTGGCAAACAAATACGGGTAATGAAATCTGTACTTTAAAAGGTCATTCTAATTACGTTCGATCAGTCGCTATAAGCCCCAACGGGAAGACTATAGTTAGCGGTAGCGATGACAATACGATTAAAATTTGGCAACAGCAGTAGTTTGAAAGAACAAGGGGATGGGGGGATGGGGGGATG
>NZ_JADEWL010000210.1 GCF_015207665.1 Plectonema cf. radiosum LEGE 06105 | reverse complement strand
CCCGAACCCCATCCTTATCTAACGACGTGCAATATCACCCTCACGGGCTGCACGCTGTACTGCACCAGCAACTACACTCGATACTCGTTCGTCGAAGACTGAGGGTATAATGTGTTCTTTGTCAAGGTCGGACGGTTTGATTAAAGAGGCGATCGCGCTTGCTGCTTCAAGGCACATTGCTGTGGTGATGGTGGCTGCACGACAATCTAAAGCACCGCGAAAGACTCCAGGAAATGCCAGTACGTTGTTGATTTGATTGGGGTAGTCGCTGCGTCCAGTAGCAATGACGGCAACGTCGTCTTTAACTAATTCTGGCTGAACTTCTGGAACAGGATTGGCCATTGCAAATACTATTGCATCTTTTGCCATTGTTTTGACCATTTCTGGTGTTAAGACTCCTGGAGCGCTGACACCGATAAATACATCTGCACCTTTTACCGCATCAACGAGTTTTCCCTGGGTTTTGACGGCGAATTCTCGCTTTTCTTGGTTCAAGTCATTGCGGTTGATCGAAACAATACCTTTGGAGTCACACATCCAAATTTGTTTTGCATGGGAAGAGCGAAGTAACTTGGCGATCGCCACTCCAGCAGCTCCGGCACCGTTGATTACAATGCGGATTTGCTCTATGGGTTTTTGCACTAGCTTCAGAGCGTTGAATAATGCAGCTAAGGTAACGATTGCTGTACCGTGTTGGTCATCGTGAAACACTGGAATATCTAATTCTTCCCTTAATCTAGCTTCAATTTCAAAGCAACGAGGTGCGGCAATATCTTCTAAATTTACACCTCCAAATACCGGGGCAATATTTTTTACTACACTGACAATTTCATCTGTATCCTGTGTTGCCAGACAGATGGGGAAAGCATCGATACCGGCAAACTCTTTAAATAACATTGCTTTGCCTTCCATGACTGGTAAAGCAGCTTCCGGTCCCAAATTACCCAACCCCAAAACCGCGCTACCATCAGTAACAATCGCTACGATATTTTGTTTAATTGTTAAGTTGTAAACTTCCTCTGGATTTTGAGCAATAGCACTGCAAATCCTTCCCACACCGGGAGTGTAAGCCATTGCTAAATCGGATATACTCTTAAGTTGAATTCTACTGGCAATACTAATTTTACCGCCGCGATGTAAATCGAAGGTGCGGTCATAGACATTTATCACCTTGATCACCGGCAGCGCTTTTACTGCTTGGATAATATTGTCCGCGTGTTCTGTACTTGCAGCATCAACAGTGATATCACGAATTGATACTTGTCTACTTTGTTCAATCAAATCAATTTGACCGAGATTTCCGCCGCTCGCTGCGATCGCGTTAGTAACGCTAGCAAACATCCCGATTCGATTGGGAATTTCTAAACGTAGGGTCAAACTAAAACTAGAATTGGGTGTAAGGTCTGCCATTGTAATCGGTAGATGAGGAAATATTAACTTAGCTTATAACAATTGATATATCAATCTAACCCAGAGCGCACCATCCATACCAAAATGCCTAATAACTGTTCCACTGGGGGAATTAAGTATTCTGTCAAATCAATGGTTATGGTAGTATTTTCTAATTTTAAAAAACTCCATAAATTTCCACTGGTAACGCTTCCATATACAGTTGAAATAGATTTATTATTCTCCGCATTAAATTTCTGCGCTGCAATCATGGAAGCAATACACTGCCCTAAACCACCTTTAAGATTTTCTTTCTTCGCTTCTATGATTACTATTGCTGGAGCTTCAATAAATAATTGTTCCGGAGAAAGACTGATGAGAAAATCACAAAAGCCAGTTAATCCCAAAGTTGCATCAACGTTGAATTCTTCACCAGAAAAAAAGCTGATTTCCCGATTTAGAAGCTTTCGTAATTCAAATAAAATTGGACTAATAATCAATTCGGAACGCGCTTTCTCAGAACCCATTGCAACTGCTAGAGGAATACTTTCTTCCAAGAATTCCGCCAAATAAGAAGTTGGTAAAACAGGTTCAATTTCTGGAAGAAAACGTTTGCCTTCTACCAATGTTAAATTGAACTTTTGCTTTACTTTAGAAATACTGAAATCTCTGTAAGACATTACTCCCATCCCGCTAAACAGATTACCTTTCACCCGTAGGGTGCGGTTCATCTCTTTTTACCTCTTTCCTCTGCGCTCTCTGCGTCTCTGCGGTTTTTTTTCCGTAATCTTCTGCCGGGAAGGGAGTAAAAAAATAGAAAAAGAGATGAAGGTGGTTTGAAAAGGTTATATTATGATTTTTTCTTTTTCCCTTTCCCCTGACGATGAGTTGCTGCTTTTGTTAATAAAGATTCGGCGAAAGCTACAGCATCGGAAGCTGATTTTCCACCTGCTAACTGTGCTAACTCATCCCGTCTTTGATCTAAGTTATCCAAAGCTGTAATTCTGACTACGGTGCGTTCTTCACTATGTCCGTTGTCTTCTTTACTACCTTTAATTTGATTAACTACTTGCTTATTAACGTGAAAATGCCTGTCTGCCATTGCTGCTACTAAGGGTTGGTGAGTAACACACAAAACTTGAAACTGCAAACTTAATTGATGCAACTTTTCGGCGATCGCTTGTGCAACTCTTCCGGAAACACCGACATCGATTTCGTCAAATACCATAGTTCCTGGGCTATCTGAAGCTGAAAAACTAGCTTTCAACGCTAGTAAAAAGCGGCTCATTTCACCACCAGAAGCAGTTTCTGATAGCGGTTGTAGCGGCTCTCCGGGATTGGGACTAAATAAAAAGCCGATTTTATCGCTGCCGTTGGCAGTGGGGGCAATGGGTGCTACCTCAACCTTAAATTGCACTTTGTCCATTGCTAAGGGTTTAAGTTCCCTAATAATTTCCGCTTCTAATAAAGCAGCTGTAGCGCTACGCAATTTCGTTAGTACTTGACAATGAGATGTGAGTTCTTCTAAGCGTTCAAGTTCAAGTTTTTCTAAACTTTCAATGGATTTTTCTCCATCGTTAAGTTCCTCTAACTGTGCTTGAATCCGATTGTAATGTTCGATGACTTCAGCAAGTGAAGGACCGTATTTGCGACAAATTTGCTTTAATTCGCGAACTCGTTCTTCGACTTCATCCAATCGTTGCGGATCTGCTTCTAAACCATCTCCATAAGCATTCATTTGTCGAGCTACTTCTGTAACGGCTGTTTGAGCATCCCTAATTAATTCCAACAGCGGTTGCAGTTCTTCAGTATCGAACTCTACCATATTCATCAATGTAGCTTCGCTATCACCGAGCAAATCACAAACGGTGGAATCTCCGCCATCGCTTTGATACAAAGCTTGGTAAACTTTGTAACTCATCTGTTGTAATTCAACTACATGATTGAGACGTTCTTGTTCTTGTAAAAGCTTTTCGAGTTCGTTGGGTTCGTTAAGATTAGCATCTCCCAATTCTTTAGCTTGATAAGTCAGCAAATCAAGTTTTTGTAAGCGTTCCCGTTCGGAAGTGCGACGACGTTCTAACAACGAATGTGCTTCCTGATAACGGTTAAAAGCCCCAGCCACCAAGGAACGTTGCTTCCCTAACCCATCACCGCCATAGGAATCGAGCCAGTTGCGAACCTTTGCTGATTGTCCCACCTCTACAGTTTGTCCTTGGGCGGTAATTTCCACAAGACGTTCTCGCAAACCATTCATTAATTGGCGATTTACCAAAACACCATTGACTCGCGAACGACTGCGGATATTACTAGTATTAGCGGTAATTTCGCGACTGATAACTACTGAATTTTCATCAAGTAAATCAATTTCTTGTTCTGTCAACCAACCAGCCAAAGCAGAATTAGAAGTAAAAGTACCTTCAATCATGGCTCGTTGACTGCCAGTGCGAATCACACGACTAGAGACTTTTCCACCCAAAACAGCATCAATAGCATCCAGAATAATCGATTTCCCAGCGCCGGTTTCACCAGTAAGGACATTTAACCCAGCACCGAATTCCAATTCTAATTTGTCGATTAAAGCAAAATTTTCTATATAAAGGGAGAGCAACATTCAGGCAAATTCTCCGTTAAGGCAGACGCGGGATACTTCTACAGTTGGGATACTATAAATTAAACCTAAACAACCTCAAATAGCTATTATTACTCCCGAACAACTGTACCAAACTTAGTTTAAAAGGTCAAAGGTTAGAGGTCAAAGGTCAAAGGTTAAAAATGATGAATGAGGAGTAGTGTGAATTAAAAATTGCCTCTTATCCGACAACGGTTTTGAACCCTACTTCAAATAATCATACTGACTGATCTTGACACGTAGACACCCTATTAACATTAAACATGAAAAACACCAATTATTTTATTACCTTAGACCTTATACCTTTGACCTTTGACCTTTGACCTTAGACCTTTGACCTTAGACCTTTGACCTTTGACCTTAGACCTTTGACCTTTGACCTAATAGGTTACACTGATGAAAGCGATTGTTACAATACTTAACGTTTTAGCTGTGATGCGCCGGTAAGTAAATGAATATCAAGACAGTTCCTCCTAAATCCACACTTAAAGAGAGTAAATTAGTGCTTGCAGATAAAGTAGATTCTACTATTGTTAAATTACCAGCTTTACAAGCAGACCGAAAGAGTCGGTTATTAGAAGCCACAACCAGCGAACATTTAGGATTGCGCTATAATCCCCTAGGAATCGCAGCGCACTACCGAAAAAGACCTGTACAGGTATGGAAACGTATATTCACGGTTTTAGCTCCCGTAATTAGCTTTGCCTTGGGTTTGTGGTGGGATATCAAACTTGGTAAAAACGTCAAAGCTGATCATCGTCGGGCTGTGCAATTGCGAGTACTGCTGACGAATTTGGGACCGGCATATATTAAAATCGGACAAGCATTGTCTACAAGACCTGATTTAGTTCCTCCGGTTTATTTAGAAGAATTAACTCAACTACAAGATAAATTACCACCTTTTTCCAACGAACTTGCTTATCAGTTTATTGAAGAAGAACTTGGTGCGCCTCCCCAAGATATTTATACCGAACTGACACCAGAACCGATCGCCGCAGCTTCTTTAGGACAAGTTTATAAAGCCAAGTTAAAAACTACAGGTGAACAAGTCGCCGTCAAAGTTCAACGCCCCGACTTACGCGAACGCATAACCATTGATTTGTATATCCTGCGTCGATTATCGGCTTGGGGGCAAAAAGCAATCAAGCAAGTGCGAAGCGATTTAGTAGGTATCCTCGATGAACTAGGAGAGCGGATATTCGAGGAGATGGATTATGTTAACGAGGGAGAAAATGCTGAGCGTTTCTTTCAACTTTACGGTCATTTAAAAGACGTATACGTTCCGAAAATATACTGGGAATATACTAATCGTCGTGTGTTGACGATGGAATGGATTAACGGCATTAAATTAACTCAAGTAGAAGAAATTGCGGCTTTGGGTATAGATGCTCGTTATTTAGTAGAAGTAGGGGTTCAATGTTCCTTACGTCAATTATTAGAACATGGATTTTTCCATGCAGATCCTCACCCCGGTAATTTATTAGCTACTTATGATGGGAAATTGGCTTATCTTGATTTTGGCATGATGAGCGAAGTTCAGCCACAGCAACGTTATGGTTTAATTGAAGCAATTGTTCATGTGGTTAACCGCGATTTTGATGCTTTAGCCCATGATTATGTTAAATTAGACTTCCTTACACCAGATGTTGATTTAACTCCGATTATTCCAGCATTCGCCAATGTTTTCGCTGATGCTCAAGGTGCTTCGGTTGCCGATTTAAATATTAAAACTATCACTGATGATTTATCATCTTTGATGTACGAATATCCCTTCCGCGTACCTCCATATTATGCTTTGATTATTCGTTCTTTGGTGACATTAGAAGGGATTGCAATATATATTGACCCGAATTTTAAAGTTCTCAGCGAAGCATATCCCTACGTTTCCAAACGATTATTAACAGATCCATCACCTGAATTAAGAGCTTCATTAAAAGACTTATTATTTAAAGATGGTCGTTTCCGTTGGAATCGCTTAGAAAACTTGTTAAAAAATGCTCGCAATTCTCAAGATTATAATTCTGGCGAAGCATTGGATCAAGGTTTAGAATTTTTAGCATCAGAACGTGGTGCTTTTATTCGTACTAAGCTAGTAGATGAATTATTTAAAGGATTTGATGCATTAGGAAGAAATTTATTGCACAACCTTACTTATGTATTGCGTGAAAGAGTCGGTGTAACAGCGATTACTGAAACTCCTAGTGCATCTACTGAAGAACAGCAAACCCTAGAACATATCAAGAATATCATCAAAATTCTCCAAGAAGGCGGTAATTTTGATTTATCAAAAGCAATTGAGGGAATTAGCAAAACTATAGTTAATCCAAATGTACAACTTTTAGGACAGCAAATTGTCTCTCAAATCGCCCAAAAAGCAGTAGCAAGAGTGTTAAGGGAATTGTTAGTAGTCGAAGAAGTTGAAGTTACAAAGCAGTTAAGAGCAGGTTAGGAGTTGGGAGTTAGGAGTTGGGAGTTAGGAGTTAGGAGTTAGGAGTTAGGAGTTAGGAGTTGGGAGTTAGGAGTTGGGAGTTGGGAGTTAGGAGTTGCTACACCTCTAACCTTTAACCTTTAACCTTTGACCTTTGACCTTTAACCTTTGACCTCTAACCCTTAACCTGTTCTTCAATTATTGATCGAGACCGAACCATTAAAGTGAAGTTTCCCGAATAATTTGCGTATTATGCCGTTTGCAATAATTGTTTATCCTAAAAGATAGAGCAGTTCAAAAAGCATTCTTTGATTATTTGTATTTGGAATATTTGAATACAAGATTTGAATCAGAAATTAAATTTTATTGCATTTTGAACTGAAATCAAAAAATCTGGTATAGGAAAAATATTATGCAAAATAGTTGGCGAATTGGCTCCTTATTCGGAATTCCCCTATTTTTAGACCCTTTATGGTTCTTAATCTTAGGTTTAGTAACTCTCAACTTTGGAGTATCTTACCAGGAATTAGGAACCATTCAAGGTTGGAGTGCTGGGGCGGTAATGGCAATTTTGTTATTTGGCTCCGTAGTTTTACATGAATTGGGTCATAGCTTGGTAGCACAAAAACAAGGTATTAAAGTTAATTCAATTACTCTATTTTTCTTTGGTGGAATTGCTGCAATCGAAGAAGAATCAAAGACTCCAGGAAAAGCATTTCAAGTGGCGATCGCAGGTCCTTTGGTAAGTATAGGACTGTCTGTTTTGTTAACTTTGATAGCTGCTGCCATACCAGAGACTATTGCGTTACATATGATGTTGGGTGATTTAGCCAGAATTAATTTAGTTTTAGCATTATTTAATTTAATTCCCGGCTTACCTCTCGACGGTGGACAAGTATTAAAAGCAGCACTTTGGAAAGCTACCGGGAACCGTTTTCAAGCAGTACGTTTAGCAGCAAAAGCCGGACAGATTTTAGGTTATGCTGCGATCGCGTTGGGTTTGGTAGTAGATTATTTGACAGGTGAATTAATCACGGGTTTGTGGATTGCTTTGTTGGGTTGGTTTGGTATTCGCAATGCAAAAACTTACGAACGTGTCACGACTCTACAGGAAACCTTGTTAGCAATGGTTGCCAGCGATGCCATGACTAAGGAATTTCGCGTAGTTAATGCTGATAAATCGTTACGTTATTTTGCTGACGAATACTTGCTTGCAAACAATCAATCTCAGGTTTACTTTGCAGATCGAGATGGACGCTATCAAGGAATGGTTTCTATTACTGATTTACAAGTTATAGAAAGAAGTTTATGGGAAACTCAAACCTTACAAACTATAGTACGTCCTTTAGATCAAATTCCCACAGTCAAAGAATCAACGAGTTTAGCTGAAGTTATTATCAAATTAGAAAAGGAGAAATTGCAGCGCGTTACCGTACTTTCACCAGCAGGGGCTGTAGCGGGTTTAATTGACCGAGGAGATATTTTACGGTCATTAGCGCAAAAATTAAATTTACGTATTAGTGATGCTGAGATTAAGAGGGTTAAGGAAGAAGGTAACTATCCCCCTGGCTTGCAGTTGGAAACCATCGCTAAATCTACGAAATAAAGGATGTTCGTTACAACGATATATTTCAATTGGTTCTCGATGCAAATCGGAATCTAGGGAGACGTTGCCGGGCGCAACGTCTCTACATTATTTATCCTATGTTGATCAAATTGTATATAAAGATTTTTAATTCAATATATCAAATTGACAATTCTATAGCTTGTACAAATAATGGTACTGTATGAAATTATGCCAGAAAAATCAGAATTATTTAAATTTATAGACATTATAAACATCATAAATAATGGAAAATCAACATACAATTTTAGTTTGCTCAAGCTGTGCCAGCGTTTGGCAAGATGGAAAGCGTGTAGGTACTAGTGGTGGTGAAAAACTGTTAAAGGAAATTGAAGAACAGCATCAGAATTGGGTGTTGTCAAAACAATTTACCGTGAAATCGGTAGAATGCATGAGTGCTTGCAGTCATTCCTGCACTGTCGCATTTTCCGCACCAGGTAAAATGACATATTTATTTGGCAATTTAAACCATGATTCCGAAGCACTTTCCGAAACATCTGCCGCAGTTTTAGAATGTGCAAATTTATATTATGAAAAAACAGATGGTAAAATGGCTTGGTCGGAACGTCCCCAAGCTTTTAAAAAAAGCGTTTTAGCAAGAATTCCCAGTATTTAAAGGTTAAAGGTCAAAGGTTAAAGGTCAAAGGTTAAAACTAGGGCGTAACTCATAAT
>NZ_JADEWL010000031.1 GCF_015207665.1 Plectonema cf. radiosum LEGE 06105 | reverse complement strand
GGGTTGGGGAGGGGTGTACTTCATTTACTTGCTCCGTTGCTGTAAATAATGTAGGGGTTGCTGAAAAAGTCATAAAAAAGTGAGATGGAGATTCATTGGTTATTCAAGGAAGGACAAAAAATAAGTTTTTTTATAAAAAACAAGAAAGTCATAATGATTGCTAATGTCAGACTGTAAAAAAGATCGATTTCTGAATGCAGAAGCACAAAAAAGCTCTTAATAAACGTGAGAGATAAGCAGAAAGATTCATTACTAAAAAAGTGATGGCGATTGCAGTTTTAGAAGTATGAGAAAGTTTAGTCATCACACGATTAAGACTAAATCTTCTTTTACCTTGACCAAACTTGCCTTCAACGCTTACCACTTAATTGTGAGAAATTCAGAATAAGACTTTATCTCTTTTTACGTGTTTCCTCTGCGCTCTCAGTGTCTGGTGCGATTATTTTTTAGATAATCTTCTGGGGAAAAAAGAGTAATTAACCAACTTCTTTGACGAGGGAAATTATCCAAGCTAAAACAATAGTAATTAATACAAAAATTTCGATAATTTTAAGCAAAGAGAGAGATGATAGCCATTGCTTAATCATTATTATATCAAAATCAGAACGCCAATTAGCAATATTTTTGCGCCACAAATTAGGACTATCTTTACTACGAAATCGCCAATTAATCATTGATAAGATTAAAGGTACACCTCCAACCTTAATACTCATTAATAAATGCAGCGCGATGCAACTTACTAAGACAAGCCAAGAAATCAGATGAGCATAGTACCAGGAATGATTAAGTTCTCCTTGGGGTAGCCACTTTTCGTTCATCATCTTGCCCGAATAAACAGCAAAAGTTAATGCCAAAATACTCAAGGTATTAACTAAACGATGCAGAGTATACCACCAAATTGGTTGTCCAAATCGAGTTAGTTTACTTAAAGAATCTGACTGAATTAATCGACTTTGACCACGATGAAAAGCATAGATAGCAAATAGAGGAAAAATAAGTAAAGTCCACAGTCCAAAGGTACCATGAATACCTTCAATTTCTGTCCATTTGGGTAGTGGAATTTGTCCCCAACGCCCATCATAAACATCGTAAGTCCAGAAAGCCGTAATAACAGCTAAAATTGCGAATAAGCCAGTTAAACCGTGAAGAACACGTAGTAATAATGGTTGATAAGGTTTCGATAATTTCCCCGACATCAATCCCCTCATTAAAAATCATTCACTAAACCTGTTTGTAGTTTAACCCAAGCGTCCGATAAACAAAAGTTTACACTTAAATATGAGCTACCTCAGAGACGGGACTAAAACTTGATGTCAAAGTAAGAGTATCGAGTTTGGATACGACTCATGACAACTACTTTTAATTATGCCACTGCACCAGGTCATCAAGTTTTAGCCGCAGCAGGAAAAAGAATATTACGTCCCGGAGGAAAAGCAGCTACAGAAAAACTATTTAGTTGGGCTAATTTTCAACCAGGAGAAACAGTATTAGAGTTAGCAGCTAGCTTTGGTGAAAGTGCAATTGAAATAGCGAAAAGATTTAACGTCCGGGTTGTGGGAATTGAGAACAATCCAGATAGCGTAGCTAAAGCGCGAGAAAACATCAAAGCTGCGGGATTATCAGATCGAATAACTATTATTGAAGGGGATATCTTTGAGTTAAATCAGATTACAGAAAAGTTTGATTATGTCTTGGCTGAAGCCATACTAACCATGCAATCAAATACAGGAAAAGCCAAGATATTATCAGCAATTAAAGACTGTTTGAAACCAGGAGGGAAGTTTCTTTCCCATGAAATGTTGGTTCGTAGTCATGAGTCAGAAGTGCGTAAAAGTCTGTCTCAAACTATTCGGGTGAATGCTAATCCTCTAACAATAGAAGAATGGCAAACAGTCTGTAAAAAAGCTGGTTTAAGCATACAACAGCAGCAAACAGGAGCAATGGGATTACTTAACTTTGATCGGATACTTCGGGATGAAGGTTTATTCAGAACAATCAAAATTGTCTGGAATGTTTTAACTAATTCTGATTTACGTCAAAGAGTCTTACAAATGCGCCGTAGCTTTCAACAGCAGCGTCATAATATCGGTAACATCGTTTTTTGGGCAAAGATTAGTAATTGATTATTGGTCATTTAGTTGAATAAATAGGAGTTTATCAAATTATGAATACGACAACATCCAACAATTCTTTTAATACTACTTTGCAGGATTTAATTGAATATCCTACAAGTGGCATTCTCAGTAAAGTTATATTCAAAGATAATAACAGTCAATACAGCTTATTTTGTTTGGCAGCAGGTACGGAAATTGATGAACATACCTCCACTCGTAATGCTGTAATCACAGTAGTAGAAGGAACGGGAAACCTGAATTTAGAAGGTAAAGATATTGCTTTAGCACCAGGAGTATTTGTCTTTATGCGGGCAAATGCACCCCATGCTTTACAAGCAAAAGAAAATCTGGCATTTGTGCTGACTTTATCCGAACATCTTGCCAAGAAAAAAATTAGTCAACAAACCATTGATATTGTCAAATCTACCGCTCCCGTAATCAAACAACATGGGCAAAAAATTACTACTCGGATGTACGAAATTATGTTTCGCACTCATCCAGAAGTGAAAGCACAATTTGATATGTCCGCACAAGCGAATGGTACTCAACCAGCTAAACTTGCTACCGCAGTTTATAGCTATGCTACTCATATCGATGATTTAGAAGCATTAAAAGCAATGGTAGATAAAGTTGCTCATCGTCACGTACAAACCCACGTTTTACCAGAACAATATCCCATTGTCGGCGAATGTTTATTGCAAGCAATTCAAGATGTATTGGGAGACGCTGCAAGCGAAGAAATCATGACAGCGTGGACTCAAGCTTATCAGGCATTAGCTGAGATTTTTATTAATCGAGAACAACAAATCTATCAAACTGAAAAGGTAAGTTGATTTGATTGAGGAGATTTTTCCTGTAGGATGTGTGACGCTATGAGAAAATTTGAACGTAGCAATGAGATTTATAGCGTCACGCACCGGCCACCAATTATGACAATATCATAAGTCCTACCTTAAAGACAAAAAAATATAACTAGCGAAAGAGTAAATCTAAGTATTAATCGCGGTAAATTCGTAAATAACTAAGTATGTGAATCATAATTAGTCACCAAAAATCAATATTAGATCAAAGGTGATTAATATCGCTTTCAAAGCAAAATAGAGGTCAAATATATGAATAACGAAGAAAAAGAAACTTTACCAGAAAATCCAGATTTAGCAGAACCTGGAAAAGGTGCGCCCGGAAATAATCATAGCGGGGTGCAAATGGCACAAACAACCGCAGTGAATCCCGCTGATGCAAAAATCCCAGCGAATACCCCGACAGAAGAGAGTAAACAGCAAGTTAAAGCTTTAGAGAAGCAAGAAGAAGGTACATTAAACACCACCGACGGTTACATTATTGATGAATCGGGTAAACTCGATAACTTCGCGGTTGAACCAAAAATGTATGTTGAAGACAAATAGCTTTGATATCCAACTCTGGTAAAAATAGAGTTATCTAAAATAGAATGTAAGACATTTTCTAGAGACATGAGACTTCATGTCTCTATATTTTTGCTGTTATGGCGGTAGCCTTTTAGGAGATTTCCCCCCAACCCTTAAAAGCAAAAATATCATGTCTTAACCAATATCCCATTGCTATACTTTGCTCAAAACTTATGGATAAATTAGAAGAAGACTCGCAAAAAATGCAAAAAATTGGAAGAGTTGCTGCCACATCTGTAATTTGGGGAGTTAGTGGAGGAATGCTGGCAATTTGCATTCCCCTTGTAATGGTGACAAAAACTGGTGCAATTTTACCTCTAGCGACGATTATAGGAGCAGCAGTTGCCACTTTTGCGGTATGGTTTGGAGGAAATAATAATTCCCAAGTTAAGCAATTAGAAGAGAGAATCGCTTTTTTAGAAACAATCGTGACTACAGAGGATGCCGAGAAAAGCTAGAAATCAACTAAAAACTACACAATCTCTATAATTTCGCTATAATTTACTTCCACTACAAACAAGTAATATTGATCAATTTGATTCAAAAATTATTTTTAGTAGCTGTCTCTAGCAATTCGCTCCGCTCAGTATAAGTTTTAAATTTTGCGAAAAGTTAGATAGGAAGATTCCTCCTAGCCCCGCAAACTTTTCAAAATCGATTTTGGATTAACCCCACAAATCAATCTTGGGGCTTGTACCATTAAGGAATTATTGATAACATTTAAAATACTGATTTAACCAGATTAGCTGTATTAAAAGAAATAAAATTATTTTGATTTATGTTTTTTTTATGGATATTAATCGACTTTACTTGATCAACGAGAAACAATTGTCTTCTTTTAAATTAAGTTAATTATTCAAGGTTGTGCATTAAAGTATGGACGTAAATTCTATTAACTTACTAAAAGCTCTACAAGCCGACTTTCTTGAGCGAATCAAAAAACCAAAAACTTATGAGATTAGTTTGCTCGAAACTAGTTTTAAAGGTTGTCATAGAGAATATATGGCATTTTGGGGTGAAAGATTGACTTTACTCATGGAAAATGCTCGTCAACAAGCAGAAATTCTGGCTCGAAATCCGCCACCAATTCCATTAGAATATCCCGAAGACCCTGATTGGACAATACCTTTTGCCACTTTTTTTCAACACCAAGCTGAAAGTTATTTGTTGCGGGAATTGATTGTTGAAGAGGTGATGAAAGCTTGTTTTGGTAAGCTGGTGAAAAAGATACCCCTAGATGTTTTAACAAATATTCCTTTAGATGATGAAGGAAATCTTAGAGGTGAAAGTAAATATTCTTTTTTAGTTACAAATGACCCCGAAATAAAAATTAGAGCTTGTATTTCTGATTCAGAAAGCTTTAATAGTCTCAAAAAAGATAAAGTACGTTGGACAATCACTCAAGAAGATTTAAATAATTACCAAATTTTATTTTTTTTATGTTTATTTTTCCCTGGTTCCGGACAAAGAGGATATGAAAAAGAAGCTCTAATTGCTGGATTTTTACCAACGAATCAAATTGAATTTAACGGTTTGCAAACTCATGTTAACCCAAGTAAATTACTGTATACAGGAGGATTATCTTGGTACTTAAATTTACTTAAAAACCAGAAAAATCTGCCGAAAAAAGTTGATGATATTCAAGAAGCCAAAACAATCGCAACTCTCTCATCAAATCATCCTCTACAAACTATAATAGGTAAATGGCAATGCTCCCAGACCTTAACTGGACATATTAAAGGAATTAATTGTATTGCTTTAACACCTAAAAATCAACATTATTCCCAATCATTAATAGCTAGTGGAAGTCGAGGAGAAATAAAAATTTGGGATTTAAAAAAGGGTGATTTAATTGCGACTTTATCGGAATATCCTTGGGTTCGTACCGGAATTGCAGATGAAATCAATTATTTAGCCTTTAGTCCTCATGGACAAATTTTAGCAAGCGGTGGGGCTGATTGTACTATCAAAATCTGGCATTTAGGTGCTAAAGACTTGATTGATATCATGGATAAACATAATGGCATGGTTCGCTGTGTTGCTTTTAGTCCTGATGGTAAAATATTAGCTACTGGTGGTGACGATCGCAAAATTCAGTTTTGGGATATGAGCGATCGTCAAGTTGCGATGACGCTTTCTTTAGATGATACTGCGGCTCATTCTTTAATTTTCAGTCAAGATGGAAAGACTTTAGTTACGGGTAGCTATCGGAAAATAAAAGTTTGGCAAATCTCTCCTAATCAAGAAATATGTGACGTAAAGGTAAAATTAGAGCATTCTCTTACAGGTCATTCTCACATAGTTCGTTCCTTAGCGGTGAGTAAAGATGGAAAAATTATGGTGAGTGCGAGTACAGATAAAACAATTAAAGTTTGGGATTTGAAAACAGGACAATTGCTTCGTATTCTTGAAGGACATGAAGATGGAGTATATACAGTTACAATCAGTCAAGATGAGCAAATTATTGCTAGTGGAAGTGCTGATAACACGATTAAATTATGGCATTTAGAAACGGGAGAGTTACTAAACACTTTTACAGGGCATAATAACACTGTCACTGCGGTAGCTTTTGCTGAAAAAGGAAATATCTTAGTCAGTGGTAGTTTAGATAAAACTATTAAAATTTGGCAGAGAAATTAGCGATAAAATTTACTCGATTGGAGCGCAATATTCTAAATATCCGCTGGGCAATAAGTCGGGTTTCTACGATGATTTTGGGTTGTTACGGGTATGTTTGAGGAGAAACCCGACGAATGGGGGTCTTGCAGATTGCCATCGCTTGATATTATCAGTGAAATACAATCAGCATCTACTTGTAATTTTTGACTATGACAGATGAATCATCTATTGATCCATTTTTAGAACAGCTTTGTGAGGGATATTCAGAAACAGAAGTCGCTGAGATTAAAAAGTATATCAACGAGTGGGATGCTGCTACATATATTACTGTATCCCATAATATTTTAGACCATGCTTTAAGAAAAGAGTTTGAGCCATTGAAATATTTGCGTAAAGCGCATAATTTTAATAAAAAGGGAGCCATTAGAGTTCCCAAAAATGGTTTTCGTCAAGATGGTTCTGCTGTTTACCGTAAGGGGAGTGAATTTTTGATTGTAAGAATTGACCGCTTTGGTACTGAAAAAATAGTTACATATGGTGTTAATGATGACTGATACAGTTCTAAGTATCCAAAATCCAGATATTCATAAAATTTATATTCATCGTTTATTAAATCAGCTAACTAATGATTATAAAAATATCAAATCAGAAACAAAGAAAATAGCTTCATTGTTATCTCAATCTGATGATGAATTTACACCATTGGAAGAACTTGAACTTTTAACGGTAGATATTAGAGGTTACGCAAGTCAAATCTTGGTGACGGATCAGGTAAAAAATAAACAGCAAGCAGTAGAAAAATTACACTCTCTTGCGGTGATTAATATACCTGCCATCGCTTTATTCTACCTGGAAACAGGTGATGATTATCCATACACTAAGGCGTACATTCGTACTTTAGATTATATGCGATCGTTGCTTGTGGAGTATTTAGTTAATTAAAATTATAGGTATTTGGGGATTTTCTCGTTTTGTAAGAAGTCGGGTTTATAGGATGATTTTGAGTTGTTACGGGTATGTTTGAGGAGAAACCCGACGAATAGAGATTTGGGCTTCTGGGATAGTACAATTACTATATTTATCAATCCAAAATCCAAAATCCAAAATGTTCCATCCCCAACCCATAGAACCCGAACCTGGACAAGAATCAGTATGGGATTATCCCCGTCCCCCTCGTTTAGAAGATACTGATAAACATATTCAAATCATCTTTAACGGTGAGACTATTGCCGATACCAAGGGAGCAAAGCGCGTTTTAGAAACCAGCCATCCTCCCAATTACTATATTCCACCCGAAGACATCAAAATGGAATATTTAATCCAAACACCGCAATCAAGTTTTTGTGAATGGAAAGGACGTGCTAGTTATTACACTCTGAAAGTAGGCGAGAAAGAAGCCCAAAATGTCTGCTGGTTCTATACTAACCCCACCGAAGCATTTGCATCACTTAAAGATTACGTAGCTTTTTACGCTCACGTTATGGATGGTTGCTACGTAAACGGAGAAAAAGTCGAACCACAACCAGGAAATTTTTATGGTGGTTGGATAACTAAAGATATAGTCGGGCCATTTAAAGGAATTCCCGGTAGTTGGGGATGGTGAAATCAGTTATCAGTTATCAGTTATCAGTTATCAGTTATCAGTTATCAACCAACAACTGTCAACTGTCAACTGTCAACTAACTCTCTATTTTTCAAATATCAAATAAGTTCCTTCTAAACCTTCTAAAATAGTACGAGTATTGGCTGTCATCATTTTTTGGTAAGTGTCTGCTTCGCTTCCTGGTAAACCTAAATTCTCGGCAAAAAGCTGTCTTTGTGATATATTTACTTTTGCTTTTTCTGCCACGGTTTTTATTAATTGAGGACTAACTGTCGGCTGGACAAAAATTGTTGGCACGCTAGCTTTTTGCAGTGTTTTAGTTAGTAAGTTAACTTTCACATCGGATATTTGTTCTGTAGGATTAATAAACCTTAAAGTTCCCGCTAATTTCAAACCATAAGCACGAACGTAATAAGCCATTGCATTATTAGTTGTTACTAAAGTCCGTTTATTCGCAGGAATAGTTGCAATTCTAGTTTTTATCCAACTATCTAATTGTAAAAGTTGATTCTTGATTTTTTTAGTATTACTTTGATAAAGTTCGGCATTTTCGGGTATTGATTTAGCTAAATTAATCCCAATTACTTCTACCATTTTTGCCGCATTTTTCGCATTGTGCCATACATAAGGGTCGGCTACTTTTTTCCCATTTATGGTTATCATTAATGGTGTGGGTACGGCAATTTTCGCTACTGGAAGTTTCGTTGCAGGATTTTTACTCGAAAGAATATATTTCTCTAATCCTGGTTCTAAATTGTAACCATTAAAAATAATTAATTTCGCTTGATTTATTGCTTGTTGATCTGATGGAGTTGGTTGATAAATTTTGGGATTAATTGATGGTGAAGTTAAACAGGTAAGATTAATTGTTTTTGCGGCAATTTGTTTTGTTAAGTCGCATAAAACACTGGTAGTTGCCACAACTTGCGGTAAATTTTTCTCAACTGTAGTTTTAGTTACAGTTGTTGTGTAAGATGAACTATTTGTTGAATTGTCAGAATTATTACAACCATAAAATGATACGCTAAAAATAATCAAGATAATACGGAAAGCTTTGTTGAAAAGTAGTTTTTCTAACATAAAGTTATAATTAGCACTTGTTTTATATTGCCTCATACTACTTGTTTCTCTCAACGCGAATGATTATTATTGTCATTGAAACAAATATTTTTTCAGCCTTAAGATATCGCAATGACTATCAATACAGTTAATGCATCTTTTGATAACGAACTTGTCATAGCTTTGATGGGTAAAGGTGGAACGGGTAAGACTTTCACTTCACTGGGTTTAATCCAAGGTTTGAGAAAGTTGGATCGAGAAATGATTGTAGCGGATGCAGACACTAATAGGTCACTTTCACGCTATCTTGCTGCTCATTATCTAGGGTATGGGGAAGAACAGTTAAAACAACTTCCACTGATAACTCAAGCTGAGCAAGATTTTTACGATTATCACCAACTAGATTCCGAACAAACTTACCGCGAATTTTACGGTACTCCATTCGAGCGAGTTCAGAAGTTTTCGGTTGAACCACCGGACTATTTTACTCAAAAATACACAAAATCCCTTGATGATAAACTCGCTTTGATGTCGGTAGGAACCAGTGCGATGCGGATGGAAGAACTATACTCTACTCGTTGTTCTCACGCAACTTTAAACCCTTTAAAAGCTTGGTTAGCGCTGTCTACAAACGGGATTGTAGTTCTTGATTGTGGTGGTGGTGAGGATTCCGGTAGATTTGGTTTACCTATTGGTGCGAATGTGGTGGTTGTAGTAGTAGAAGCAACTCCCGATGCGATCGCAATTTCCGAGGATATCCGCGCTATTGATGAAGAATTGGGAATTCCGGTAGTTTACGTTTTAAATAAATGTCTCAATCAGTTTCCCCAAGTTGAAGCTTTTGAAGCGGAACACCAAGATACTATTGTGGGTAAAATTCCTTTTATCCCTAGTATTTATGGTAAAAATCCTCTGGAAGTGTTTGACGAAATTGAACCCATATTTACACCAATGGTTGAGAAAATTCTCACTCAGAAATTAAGTTCTCCCCAACAACGATGGGAAAGAGTATTAAGATGGCAAGAACGTTTACAGCAACAACGAGAAATGGCAAAAAGTCAACCTTTTAGTTTTATTTCTTAATAATTAATCACGAGCAGTAATTGCTGAATATTTAGACTACTGCATGAAGCGGTTTTTCAAGCTGATTATAAGTCTCATTGATTTGTTTGCAACTTTTTATTAGTACCTACAATCTACAAAAATCTTTCTTCACAATACAATCTCAAACCCAAAATAAAATCAATTCTTAATTTTTTTAATTTGAAAATTTTTTAATCTTTCAATTCTCCATATTTCGGACTCCACCATCCTTTGGCTGTGTTGAAATAAACGGCTTCTTTGTGTTTGCTATCTTTACGTAATTCGGAATCGGAACAGCGTAACATCGTTTTATTTTGTCCATCTTTTGTGTAATTATATTCTTCCAAAGGTTTTTTACATACCGGACAAGGATACTTGGTAACTTTTCCCGGAGATTTTTGAGAAGGTGTAGTCTTCTCTGTTTTAGAACCTGGTGCTTGCCATGTTTTGTTATAATCGTTCCAGAATAAAACCACATTTTCACAACCGCTGACACATTTAAGAAAGTATTTCTTTTTAACTTTACTGCTCTTAATTTTTGCTAGATAATTATTACACTCAGGACAGCGAGTTCTAGATTTTTCATATTCACGCTCTGCTACTGTTGTTTTCTTTCCATTTGACGCAGCGACGGGTACAGTTTTCGCTTTTACTAAAGCTGGTGCAAAGTAATCTTGATTCCAACTTGTAAGATATTTTTGCCAAGGTTCTTTTCCCGAAGCAATGCTATCAAGAGCATCTTCCATTTTGGCAGTAAACTCAGTTTTTAATAAATCTGGTAAAGCTTTCTCTAAAAAGTCATCTACCTCAAGACCTAAAGTTGTCGGTTGTAAAATTGCTTTTGTTAACTCCACATAACCACGTTTTTTCAAAGTTGCAATTGTGGGAGAATAAGTACTAGGACGACCAATTCCTTTCCGCTCCATTAATTGAACTAACTTTGGTTCACTGTACCGTGGTGGTGGTTGAGTCTGTTTCTTCTCATGACCAGCATTTTCTAAAGTTAGTATTTGTCCTTGTTGTAAATTGGGTAAAAGTGTATCTTTACTCAAATTTGACCAATATTTAGCATAACCGAGAAACTCCACTACCTGTCCTCTCGCTTGCCAAAGTATCTCACCAGATTGAATTATGACCAAAGTTTTACGTAACTGCGCTGCACGACATTGAGAAGCAACCGCTCTTTTCCAAATCATTACATACAAATCAAACTCATCCGGGGTAAGTTCAACCCGCAACTCAACCGAAGGACGAAATACATCAGTAGGACGTATAGCTTCATGAGCTTCCTGAGCAGTTTTATTACTCCGATGTCTTGCTGTTGTCTGGGGTAAATTTTGCGGGTCATTTTGCTCCAACCACTTACGGACGCTAGCACAGAACTCTGGACTCAACATTACCGAATCTGTCCGCATATAAGTAATTAAACCAGCCTCATACAGCTTTTGTGCTACGAGCATAGTTTTTTCAGGAGCAAATTTCAACCGTGAACCAGCAGCTTGTTGCAGAGTCGAAGTAATAAAAGGTGGAGGTGGTTGACGGCTGGCAATTTTTCCTTCGTATTGCACTATTTTATGAGAATGATTTCGCGCTTGAGTCACCAACCGTTCGGCTTCAGCTTCGGAAAGTACACGAGTCGATTCTGCGGTTTCTGACTGCTTGATTACCGTGTCATCATTCTCTTGAGCATCTTGCTGTACTGTTTCCGGTGGAGAATTGACCGGGGAACGCCGGTGCACTACGGCTCCGCCGTTGCACGGCGGAGTAACGGCGACTATTGCTTTATAAAAAGCCCGGAACCCTTCAGCATAGTCTACCCAAACGCTCCAATAATCCTGGGGTACAAAAGCCAGAATTTCTCTCTCACGCTGACAAATTAAATGTAGGGTAGCGCTTTGAACCCTACCAACGCTTTTTGCACCATTATTCAAAGCCCAAACTAACGGACTTCCCTTATAACCAACTAACTTATCTAAGCAATCCCTGCATAATCCAGCACCAACCAAATTAGTATCAAGCTTGCGGGGTTTAGCCACAGCAGCCCGCACCGCAGCTTCCGTAATCTCCGTATAAACAACCCTTTTCGGCTCCTTCAATCCCAAAGCTTCCTTGAGGTGCCACGCGATTGTTTCCCCTTCTCTATCGGGGTCTGTAGCCAAAATAACTTCATTAACCTGATTAGCCGCAGCTTTTAACTTACTAATAGTTTCCTTCGCTTGCTGATTGCGGGGAATGTAGCGACACCGCACGCGATCGCCATCCATAATAAAGCCCAAGGAATCCTCACCTTCATTGCTGAGTTCTCGAATGTGACCGCAACTAGCACGAACAATCCAATCACTTCCCAGAATTTTACTCAGCTTTTTAACTTTACCAGGAGATTCTACTATCAACAGGCGTTTAGGCATGACATCAAAGTTTAGCTAGAGATGCAATCCCGAAAAAGGCTTCGACATTTTACATTACTATCGTACACCAAAACCTTACCCCGTCCCAATTTGCGAAAGAAAAAAAACAGCATTTACCTTTAACTCTTAACCGAATTTTAACTAATTATTGAATAACTCATTTTTTCAAAAAACCGAGTTTCTTAACACCACAGGTTTTAACAACTCATCGGTCATTACCATATCTCTGATTTCTTAAATTAAAAGAAAAACTATCAGAATCAACGGGTATTTTAATAAGAAATATTAAGCAAACAGAGTTAAAGTCTTATATTTAAAGTGGAAATAATTTTCCTTGTATTCGGGTGTATGCCTTCAGATAGATGATAAAAACAAATTAAACCGCAAAGAAATCCCAATACATAATTACGAAATATTAACTGTAAAGTTTATTAAATAAATGCTCATCTTCTGAGGCAATTTATATATACTTGATTTTCATATATGTTGAACAATTGAATATGTTGATCCCGGCGGGAATTAATTAAACTATTGCTCGATTTCAATCTATATATTGTACTTTGGAGGAAAAATAATGGCTTTGTCACAAACTACTGATATGAGAAAAACCTACTCATTATTAATGATAAAAAGCTTTTTAATCTGGACATTTACACTGGCAGTATGTTTGCTGGTTGTCGGTTTTCCTTTAGTTGTTTTGATGGCTACGATTGGATGTTTGCTGTCTATTGTTCTACAATCTGTAATGCCTGCTAGCGCGGTTTTGCTTGTAGCCGGTAGCTTAGTAATGTTTAATGTGATGGCAGTAATAATGGCTGCTGGTGTACTAACACTGCGAGGTGTTCATCCCAATCAAATTAAATGGTTAAGCTGGTTGCATGGAGAAGAAGAAGAATTAAACACAAGTGTTTATGCAGCTTGTCCTTTAACTTGCGAAGTTGAATCCCTCAGCTTGCAATAAATTCAATAAATTATAACCATCACTACTAATTCGACAAACAGTGCATTTCTGCCCGGTTTATCCGGGTTTTTTCATTGTTGACAGTGGACAGTGGACAGTTGACAGTGGTTAGTTGATGGTTGATAGTTGATGGTGGTTAGTCGATGGTTGATAGTGGTTAGTTGACCTTTAACCTTTAACCTTTAACCTTGTTATAAAATATCTGGTTTTGTGACAATCGCCTATTGACGAATCACCCCTATGGTAATGACTATTGACTATTAACTAGTGATTTATGACTAATTATGAAGCGAGTTTGTATTATCTTAGGTACTCGTCCGGAAGCGATTAAACTGGCTCCGGTGATTCAAACTTTCCAAGGCTATGAAGGCTTGGAAACTCAGGTAATTTTAACCGGACAGCATCGGGAGATGGTTGAACAGGTGATGGGATTGTTCAATTTAAAAGCCGATCGCGATTTAGAGATTATGCAACCAAAACAATCTCTGAGCGATATTACTTGTCGTAGTTTGGGTGGTTTGCAAGAGTTATTCGAGGAAAAACAGCCAAATTTAGTTTTGGTACAAGGAGACACAACTACAGCTTTTGCAGCAGCTTTAGCAGCTTTTTATCAAAAAATACCTATTGGTCATGTAGAAGCTGGTTTAAGAACCGATGACTTATTTAATCCTTACCCAGAAGAAGCTAACCGACGTTTAATTTCTCAAATTGCTCAGCTGCATTTTGCTCCTACACCTCTGGCTACAGAAAATTTACAACGTTCTGGGGTGTTAGGGGAAGTTCACATGACGGGTAACACCGTAATTGATGCGCTGTTGAATGTGGCAAAAAGCGAACCTCCTTGTAATGTACCGGGTTTGGAATGGGGAAATTATCGAGTCATTTTAGCTACAGTTCACCGCCGAGAGAATTGGGGAGAACCGCTTGAAAGTATTGCCAAATCATTTTTACAAATATTAGATAAATTTCCGGATACAGCATTATTGTTACCACTACACCGTAATCCTACAGTTAGAGAACCCTTACAGGCAATGTTGGGAAATCATCCCCGAATTTTCTTAACTGAACCTTTAGACTACGCTCAACTCGTGGGTGCGGTAATGCGATCGCACTTATTGCTTACTGACTCAGGTGGGTTACAAGAAGAAGCGCCCAGCTTAGGAAAACCAGTATTAGTACTGAGAGAAACAACAGAAAGACCGGAAGCAGTAAGTGCAGGAACAGCCAAGCTTGTAGGAACAGATACACAGACAATTGTCGCTAGTGCAGCACAATTATTAAGCAATCCTACAGCTTATGAAACAATGGCAAGTGCAATTAATCCCTTTGGAGATGGTCACGCTTCGCAGCGGATTTTACAAGTTGTACAGGGGTTTTTGGGAGTTAATTAGGAGTTATGAGTGGTTGCTAGGGGTCTGTGACACTAAGTTTGATGTGTAAAAATTCGTAGTGGGAGCGTCTCGCTCCCTGGTGACCACTAGCGGGACTTAAACACTGGTGTCCACTAGCGGGACTTAAACAATTATAAGGGAAATGCATTCTCAGCCTGGAGGCTGGGAACGAATTAACAAGTCACTGCTTCCTTTCTTGTCTTCAATTCCTCACTCCTCACCTTTTACTCTTCATCATCTGTTACTTCCAACGGTAACTCGATCACAAATTCGGCACCATTTCCAGGAGAGGAAATGCAGTATAAATTACCACCATGCTTTTCGGTAATTATCTGATAGCTGATTGATAGTCCTAAACCAGTTCCTTTTCCTTCCGGTTTCGTGGTGAAGAATGCTTTGAATAGTTTACTTCTGACTTCTTCTGTCATACCCGGACCATTATCTGCAATCTGGATGGTAACTTTTTCTTCCTTTGCTGAAGTACGGATAGTAATAACGTTGGGATTTTTCTCAATTTCTGCGTAAGTTTTACCTTCGTTGGATTCGTCTAAAGCATCAATTGCATTTGCTAATAAGTTCATGAATGCTTGGTTGAGTTGACCGGAATAACATCTAACTAAGGGTAATTCTTCGTACTTTTTAATAATTTGAATTGTGGGACGTTCTGCTTTCGCTTTCAAGCGATGTTGCAAAATCATCAAAGTTGTTTCAATACCTTCGTGAACGTTAACCGGCTTTTTGTCAGCAGTATCAGTACGGGAGAAATTCCGCAAAGACTGCATGATATCGCGAATTCGTTCGGTTCCTAATTCCATAGAATTTATCATCTTGGGTAAATCTTCTAGGAGATAATCTAAGTCGATTTCTTCTTGAAAACTTTCAATTTCTTCCGGTGGGGAAGGTACATTAGTCTGGTAAAGATTTAATAGTTGTAGCAAGTCTTCGATATATTGATTAGCAATGGATAAATTACCCGCAATGAAACCAACTGGGTTATTGACTTCGTGAGCAACACCTGCTACCAATTGTCCTAAAGAAGAGATTTTTTCCGTTTGTACTAATTGCGCTTGAGTTTGTTGGAGCGTTTCGAGAGATTGCTGTAATTGCTGTGATTTTTCTTGTTCACGAGCATAAAGACGAGCATTTTCGATCGCGATCGCAGCTTGTGAGGTGAGTAGTTTGAGAATTTCCAAACGAGAGTTGGTAAATGCACCAGTGACTTGGTTGTTTTCCAGGTAAATAATGCCAGTAAACTTACCTTGATAGAAAATGGGAGCGCATAAAACCGATTTCGGTTGTTTTCGTAGTATGTAAGAGTCTTCTTTATAAATCTCTTCTTTGGTTGCGTCTTTGAGTACCAGAGGTTGTTGAGTTCTGGTAACGTAGTGGATAACGCTCAAGGGGATATCTTGACTTTCTTCTATTGGGGTTGATTGCAGCACAACTAAATCGCTATCTTGGTCATTATCAATAGCTTCAATAAACAATTGATTGTCCTTGAGTAAGATGAGACAACCTTTTTGAGCAGCTGCATTTTCTAGAATGATAGATAATAGCTTGTCGAGGAGATTATCTAAAACAATTTCGCTGGTAATAGCTTCCGAAGCCTTCATTACCGTAGTTAAGTCAAGAATACTATTGCTGTTGCTTGATGACTCTAACATTCTCGCAGAATTACTCACAATAGTTCTGCTGATATCTTGTGATGGTGTGCTAGTTTCGCTGCGAATAATTAAATTAGGATAACGTTCTTCTAAATCTTTAACTTTAGCGAAAGCACCCCAACGAATATAACCGTAATAAGCATCAGTCATGTAGGTTTTAGCAATCTTATCTTTACCTAAATTGAGATAAAACAGTGCTGCAAGTTCGTTACCTAGTGCTTCCTCTTGAGTGTATTCATTTTCCTTAGCACCAGCAATAGCGCGGTCATACAGATGCATCGCTTTGATATTTTTGCGGAAAATTCGCGCTTTTTCAGCTTCGACTAAATCGTATTTATGTTGAAAATTACAAGCCGCATGATGCGCCCATTTGTGCATTTTCTTTTGATTAGCAGCGACTTTTTTGAGATATTGCTTTTGTTCAGTTGATGTGACGTTTTTGTAATTAGCGAGGAGTGCAAGGGAGTAGTAATAATTGTTGACGCAATACATCAAAAAGCCTGGATTGCTTTCTTGGTATTTTTCGGTGAGGCGAGCGTTTTCAATTGCTTGTGGATAGTCTTGAAAGAAATAACTTAGAATTGTTTTAGTAAAATAAAATGTACTTAACCAAGAGGAATTATTGCCTAAACCAGCTATCATTTCAGCTTCGTCAAAAGCCTCATTTTTCAAAATATCTTTTATAGATAGACTTCCTTGAAAATTTAAAATTGCTTGTCTTATTGAACTGATAGAATATGCTACAGCTATCATGTTTAAGTTTTGAGTTAGTAAGAAATATTTAAAAATATTATGATGAATAACTTCTAGATTATTTCCACTTAAAAATAAGTTAATGCTTACAGTCCAATTACAATAACTAGCAAATTCTATATCCCCTGTTTGTAGACCACTTTGCATTCCATGTTGCAAAGAAGTTATAGTTTCTTTGTGATGTTTATGAAAATGCTGAATCATCGCATTGAAGATATAGAAGACTTTACATCTGTATGAGTTAGCATTCATCGGCTCCAGAAGCGACAAACCTAACAGCCCAAATCGATAACCAGCTTCAATGTCCTCAAATTTATCACATAATATTGCACCATAAATACTATAGCCATAAGCACTAGGTGCTGAGTTACCATATTCAACTGATAATCTGACCATTCCTAATATAGTCAATGGAAATATTAAAGACCCTGCTTGGCTAGCTGCTGGATTAACTAACATTAAAATTTGCATAGCTGCAAGTTTATAAGGATCAGTCATTCTCGGCAAATAAACTAAATCTTTTATTGGTTGTCTTGCTAAGATGATTTTTGTGCGAACTAATGCTTCTAAAAAATGCCAATTTTTAGGTTTTTTAGGTAATCTTACACCAAGAAGATTGAGAGCTTTTATTCCTTCTTCCAAAGCTTCTAATATTTTATTTTGTAAAATATAAGATTGAATTTTTATTTGATAAATTTTAGTTTTTTCCAAAATAGTATTAACTTCTTGTAAAGAAAGATTACAAAGAGTTTCTGAAGTTTGAAAATCACCTTTTAAATATTGTGCTTCGGCAGCTTCAACATATAAATCAAACGTAAGTTGATAGATACTTTGCCAACTATCTGGTTTCAAAAGTTCCAATCCTAAATTCAAGTACTTAACAGCAGCTTCATAAGCTGTGGCTGTCTTCGCTTTCTTCCCAGCCATTAAATTAAGTTTTGCTAGCTCATCTTTTTCTGATTGTTCCGTTATTAAATCAACCCCAACATTTAACTGATTGACAATATCTAAAATATTTTCTGAAAATAATTCTGGTGGTGTTTGCTTTAACAATAGTTGACCGATTTTAAGATGAGTTACTTGTTTTTCTGATTCAGGAATAAACCCATATGCCGCTTGCTGCACTCTATCATGTAAAAATCTATAACCAACTTCAATAATATTTGATTTTAAGTTTTTTGGATAAAAATTTTGATTATTTATATCCTGCTCATAGTTTTCTATATCTTCATCAAATACTAAAGGAATCTTATAAGCTTTGCTCAAAGGCAAAATTAATCCAGCTTGTAATGCTGCATCTAATTGTTTGGCAGTACTGACGAGAGATTTTTGATTTACAATTGACAATACTTCGAGCTTAAATGTATCTCCGATACAAGCAGCTAGTTGCAATACTTGTTGTGTAGATTCTGGCAACTTTTTAATTCTATTGGCAACCAAATCTACTACGCTTTTATCTGTGATGCCTATAGCTTGAATTTGTTCAATATCCCAATTCCACATTCCTTGATTTTTTTGTTTATTAGTTAGGGAAGAAAAGGGAGTAAAGTCGAATTTTAATAAGTTTTCTTGATAAAGTGCTTGCAGTAATTGAGTGATAAAAAAGGGATTTCTGCCAGTTTTATTACAAATTAACTCTGCTAAAGTGTTGACTCGTTCTGTATTATCCTTTAAAGTTTCCGCAACTAACAGAGTTACATCTGCACTCTCCAGTGGTTGTAAAACAATGTTATTAACAATTGTATTATTCTTCTCTATTTCTTCTAAAGTTTGAATTAAAGGATGAGCGGGGTTAACTTCATTATCACGATAAGCCCCAATTAGTAGTAAATATTTGCTTTCGGGGTCAGCAGTCAATATTTGCATTAACTTTAATGTCCCAGAATCCGCCCATTGTAAATCATCAAGAAAGATAACTAAGGGATGTTCTTTTTTGGCAAAAACGTGAATAAATTCGGTAAAAACCCGATTAAAACGGTTCTGTGCTTCGGTTCCCCCTAGTTGCGGTACTTCTGGTTGTTTACCTATGATCAATTCCACTTCTGGAATTACATCAATAATTACTTGTCCATTTGCACCAACAGCAGTTAATATTTTATTGCGCCACTTTTCGAGTTGAGTTGCACTTTCTGTAAGTAATTGCTGCATCAAGCTATTAAAAGCCTGAATTAATGAAGCATAGGGAATATTGCGCTTAAATTGATCAAATTTACCGCTGATAAAGTAACCGCGTTTTTGGGTGATAGGTTTATTAACTTCATAAACTACGGATGATTTACCAATTCCTGAATAGCCAGAAACAAGCATCAGTTCGCAACTTCCTTTACTGACTCTTTCAAAAGCATCCAGAAGTTTAGTAACTTGAGTCTCTCTACCGTAAAGTTTTTGAGGAATCAGTAATTGACTCAATACATCTAATCTTCCCGGTGGGAACTCGATAATTGTTCCGGTTATTTCCAACTGTTCCCGACATAGTTCTAAATCCGCTAAAAGTCCTTTACCTGTTTGATAGCGGTCTTCGGCATTTTTTGCCATTAACTTTTCTACCACATTTGCGATCGCCTTGGGAACTTCTGGATTTAATTGTTGAATTGCAACGGGTTGCTTGGCAATATGAAAGTGAACTAATTCTAAGGGATCGTTACTTTGAAAAGGTAATCTTCCGGTAAGCATTTCATAGAAAGTTACACCGAGCGAATAAAAATCGGTACGATAGTCAAGAACCCGATTCATTCTCCCAGTTTGCTCTGGGGACATATAGGTTAATGTCCCTTCCAGTTGATTGGGGTTAGTTAATTGCAGTTTTTCTTTGCCGAGTCTTGAAGCGATACTAAAATCGGTCAGCCTAACTTCTCGTGTTTTAGGATTAATAATAATATTATCAGCTTTGACATCTTTATGAATAATATTATGAGAATGCAGCGATATCAAAGCTTTTGCTAATTGCACCGCAATATTTAAAAATTCCAGTAATTCTAATTTGCAAAGAGAAAGTAATTGCTTGAGGGACTGTCCCCCAAAATCTTCTAATACCAGTAGTAAACGATTTTGCTCGGTCTCAAGCCTTAATATTTTGACGACACCTTCTAAATTAAGATTTTCAGTAATTTTGTATTCATGCTTGAGACGAGTAATCGCATCTAAAGTAGGATAGTCTTCCTTAAGGATTTTAAGAATGACTTTTTCTTGGTTTAGGTGCGATGTACCCCGATAAATAATAGTGTTGATTCCCTCATAAATGACTTCCGTAATGTCATAACCGGGAACCAAGGTAGATGCGAGCATTACACAATCCTTCCTAGAATATTATAAATATGTTCTGTATATCTAGGGTTCCCAAATATTCAGTTTTTTAAACACTTATGGCAAAATTTGGTTGAAAATTAAACAGACACTGGTACTTAGATCATAATAATGCAATTACGTCATTAGAACTTATGAATTGCACCCTTCGGTTGATAATGAGGTAATCTTACAAAATGCGCTTGCTTGTTTTTGTAAACCCAGTTTAGGTGCCAATAACAATTTTGCTTTACATAAGTCCTGTTTAGAATAGGTTTTGACCCGAATTTCCCATACTTAATCCAATAAATTTCATAGTATTATACTTCAGAGTACCGGATATGGTCTTTAAGTAAACCTACATATTTAAGCTAACGAAGCAATCTTAAAACTATTCTATTACTTCGTTAAATTGGCTGACAATGACGATTAATATGGATATTCTACTAACTTCAAGTCAACCATTTTATACAGATATTAATGAACGTGGAGTAGAAGCAGCATATATAAATGGCTTATCACAAGCTTCTTTAGATGCTATAAACATCATTTGATTCATAAATTTTGTAAAACCATCAAAAACTTTCTCAACTAATTTATAAGCTTGTTTTTTTTGATTGGGTGTAAGGTAAATTCTTTCTAATAACTCATCTAAATTACTTACTTCTGCGATAAGGTGACCTGTTTCTACTTTCAAATGGCTGTAACTGAAATAACGATAGCTTTTTTGAGTTATTTCTTCGAGTTCCTTACCTAATTTCCCAAATACGGAAAACGCGACATTTCCTGTAGCTTCTACTGATTCTAAAACTATTGCTTTAAGTACAGGATCTTCATTAAAAGCAGATATTATTAATTCATAAGCTATAGTACGTGCTGTTTGAGTTTCTTTACTCCAAATAAATTTCAACACATCTGTAAAATTTACTAAAGGATTTAATCCCATTTTTTCTAAATCTTCTAAAAACCATATCCAATGATACTGATCTTCATAAGTATGCTGATTAATCAATTCCTGAAGTTGCTTATCCTCTAATTTTTCATAAACAAATTTTTCATTACGGAAAAAATATTGATTTAACTCTCCAAAAGTCATCACAAATGGAGCAATATAGGGTACCCAAACCAATCTTTGCCTCGGATCTATACTTTCATCCCCTAAATATTCAAAAAACGGCAACTTCGCAAACTCTTGCTTTTTCTGTTCAATCAATTCTAAAACTTCTTTCATTTTAATTCTCTAGGGTCAAGGTACAATCTTGTTTAATTAACAGATGGTATTTGCACTAATCCCTGACACTATCTTTCAATAATCGCAATATTCACCCAATAAAAAATGTGAATATTACATCACTAAAAGGCTGCACGCTGAGAACTTTCATTAAATCAATTGAGCTTGAAATCAACTCACTTTTTCTGAATTACTGTATTAAACAATATTCAGTTTTAGCAGTGTTGCTTTAGCTCCGTAACTAATTATTAAGTTTGACAAAATAATTTGAAAATGGGAAGGGGTTTAGAGCAATCTTTATCAAAAGGAAAATAATTAGAATATACACGGATAACTGAATCGGCTATTAATTGCCATGATATGCTTTTTAATTCATCTCAATTTCAGAGAATATACGTAACTTTTTCTTTTTTCTACGGAAAAGAATAAATTTTTTAATTAATGCTTATCAATATGCTTAGATAAATCTCACATTCGATTTTGGATTTCTATAACGGATGCGTTCTTTGGGACATTGAATTCAGGTAGGCACAGGTAAATATAGCGGTTTGCGGTTGAGTATAGTCAGTAAACCAAAAAGATTAACCGAGCCATAACGGAGTTTCCTGCGTTCGTAGCCTGGAGCAACAGCTCAATTACAATAAAAGGGAATATCTTAGCTTGCATCCATGAAAAACCTGACCAGAATTACTTTAAATCCCGAAATAATGGGCGGTAAACCCTGTATTAAAGGAATGCGTGTCACAGTAGGTACTATCGTTGGTTTAATGGTATCCGGACATACACTTAGTGATATTCTCAAAGCATATCCGTACTTAGAAGAAGCTGATATCTACGAAGCGCTTGCTTATGCTGCTTGGCGGGTAGAAGAAATTGAAGTACCTCTACAAAGTGCAGGAAAATTTTGATTGAGATGAATCTCAGCTAAGAACCCCTCTCCAAGGCATCGGAGAGGGAAAGGGGTAAGGTTTCAATGTCAACTTACAAAGACTTCACCGGCACCGACTCTTTCTTCTCTTCTTCGGGTAAACCCAGAATCGAACGATACAAACTCACATATTTCTCAGCCGAAAGCTTCCAACTAAAATTCTGACTCATCCCCCGTTGCTGCAATTCTTGCCATTGGGGTTTAAAACGGAAGCCTTCCCAAGCCCGCACCATGCAAGTGTACAAATCTAAGGCTTCATAACGATCGAAACAATAACCCGTACCTGCTTGATTCATTGGATCGTGATGAGATACCGTATCTACTAATCCCCCTGTACGGCGGACAATCGGCACGCAACCGTAACGCATCGCCAGCATTTGACTGATACCGCAGGGTTCAAAACGACTCGGCATTAAGAATGCATCACTACCGGCGTAAATACGACGAGCTAAAGCATCGTTATATAGTATATAGCTTGCCATCCTTCCAGGAAAACGAGATGCCATTTGCCACAGTTGGGTTTCGTAATTTCGATCTCCTGTCCCCAAAACCACAAACTGAGCATCTGTATAAGATAAAAATCTATCGAGAACCTGCATCATTAAATCGATGCCTTTCTGCTCTACCAAACGGGATACCATCCCAACTAAAAAGGCATTTTTGTTGACTTCTAATCCCAATTCTTCTTGCAAACCAATTTTATCAGCCTTGCGTTTCTCTAAACTATCGCTGGTGAACTTTTCAGCAATATACTTATCAGTTGCAGGGTCGTAAACTTCAGTATCTATACCATTGACAATACCCGATAATTTACCACTAATAAATGACAGTAATCCTTCCAATGTTTCACCATAATCAACTGTCTTAATTTGCTCGGCATAAGTTGGAGAAACTGTAGTTACCCTATCGGCAAACTGTACCGCAGCCGCCATCGTATTATGTCCTTGCATATACCACGGACACCAAGTAATTTTCTCTAAATACCAGCGCCAAGGACCTTGATAAGCTAAATTATGAATCGTAAATATTGTGCTGATATCAGGAGATTGATGCAGCCATACCGGCAACATCCCCGTGTGCCAATCGTGACAGTGAACTAACTCTGGCTTCCAGTAGTTCCAGCAAAACTCAGCAGCACCATTAGAAAAGAAAGTAAAGCGCCAATGTTCATCATCACCGCCATAAACTTTGCGCGGATCAAAAGCCGGATGTCCAAATAAATACAAAGGAACATCAGTACCGGGAAGCACCGATTCGTAAACCGCAAAATCATTAAACATGGCAGATCCCTTCCAAACTGGTTCGGAAGGAATTTCCATCTTGTCCGGTAGAAAACCGTAATAAGGCATGAAAATCCGCACATCATGCCCCATCTGTCGCAAAATTTTCGGCAATGCACCCACAACATCACCCATTCCGCCAACTTTCGCCACCGGAGCCGCTTCCGCTGCCACAAATAGAATCCGCATTTGAATTATCAGTTATCAGTTGTCAGTTATAAGTTATCAGTTGTTGGTTGCTAGTGGTTAGTTGTTGGTGGTTAGTTGTTAGTTGTTGGTGGTCAACTGTCAACTGTCAACTGTCAACTGTCAACTGAAATTTACCCGCGTTGAACGGTTGCAAAAATCTCATCTAAGATGTCCTGCGCTCCTTGTTGGCGTAAACGCTGCGCTAGTTCGCTTCCAATCTGCTCAGGTTCGTAAATGGAACCAGAAACGGTATCTTGAACCCGCTTTGTACCGTCAATACTGGCGACTATTCCCGTCAAGGTTAATTTATCACCATTAATTTCCGTATTTACCCCTATGGGTACTTGACAACCACCTTCTAAGTCGCGTAGGAATGCTCTCTCTGCAAGACAGCGATCGCGAGTTTGGGGATGTTCGAGTTCTTTGAGCAAGGATATCAGTTGCTTGTTATCAGCAAGGCATTCAATTCCTAATGCACCTTGTCCGACGGCGTGAAGAGAAATATCTGAGGGAATAACTTGATGAATACGATCTGCCATTCCTAAGCGTCCCAATCCTGCTGCTGCCAAAATTAAAGCGTCGTATTCTCCCGCGTCCAATTTAGCAAGGCGGGTATTCAAATTACCGCGTACATCTTTAAACTCGAAGTGGGGAAAATGATGCCGCAATTGTGCCAAACGTCGTAAAGAAGATGTACCAATCACGGCACCTTCGGGTAAGGTATCAAGTTGTTTATCTTTGTGCTTGGAATGCACGACTAAAGCATCAGCTGGGTTTTCTCTTTCGGTGATTGCTGCTAAACCCAACCCGGATGGTAAACGAGTCGGTAAATCCTTCAGAGAATGAACTGCAAAGTCAATCTCCCGATTGATCATTCCCGTCTCCAATTCTTTGGTGAAAAGTGCTTTGTCACCAATTTTTGCTAAAGCCACATCCAAGATTTTGTCACCCTTGGTAGACATGGTGTGAACTTCAAACTTGATATGAGGAAACCTTAGAGAAAGTTGTTCCTGTACCCAGTACGTCTGAATGAGAGCGAGCTGGCTTTTACGAGAACCAATGCGAATAGTAGTGATAGAACTCGAAACAACTGATGTCATAAACCAATGTGTCGTTCTTGTGGGGATATATTCTATATAGAGTACCGCACTCAGACACTCAAAAACTTATTTATTACTTTTAAGGTCAAGTAAATTTAGGGATTTTTTTACATTACTTAACAAACTTTTGTTACAAATTTCGCAGCAAAATGTGGAAGCGCTAAAAATTGCATCTTAAAAGTAAATAATTGTCTTAATTGCTGGTAAAATCATCGGAAAAGGAAATTGTGAATTATTGTGAATTATTGGGAATTATAAAGAATAATTAATTTTTCACGGCTGATATTTTATTCCCGATATTCCTCGGTGAAAGCAATCTGTATCATCTAAATTCAAGTAAGACCCAAATCTTCATCCAAACCCAGCATAATATTTAAATTCTGCACTGCTGCACCCGAAGCACCTTTTCCTAATTTATCCAATCGTGCTATTAATAAGGCTTCTTTTGTTTTGTCATTCGCAAACACAAATACTTGTACTAAGTTGGTATCATTCGCTGCTTGAGCATCAAAAAATTTAGCTTGACGCAATGAATCATCATTCAAAGCAGCAACATAAAGGTATTTTTCATTTTGATAATATTCTTTGAGAGTATTGTGAATCAATTCACCATTAGGTTGATTTTGCAGGGAATGTAAAGGTAGAGGAATTTGCACCAACATTGCTTTTTCAAAGTTTCCCACAGCAGGAACAAACAATGGTGGAAATTTCAACCCCGAATGCTGATGCATTTCTTTGGCGTGTTTGTGTCCGAAACTTAAACCACAGATTCCATAACCTTTATCGAGTTAATATCTAAAATACTACTTTGTACTAGAATGTAACTCGCTGTTTTACTTGTGAACGATTCAACTATATCTTGTCTACCCCAGATGATGGATATCTGGGAAAAAACCCTTGAGTGGAAACCATCTCCTCAACAGCAAGAACTGTTTCAATCTCTGTATAAGTTGATTATTCAAGGGAACCGTCAGCTAAATTTAACCCGCATTACTAACCCTGAAGATTTTTGGGAAAAACATTTGTGGGATTCTTTGCGAGGAATTAAGTTCTTGATTTCACAAAAAATAGGGGAAGAGAGCGTAGACAATCAAGCAATTACTATAATTGACTTGGGAACTGGTGCGGGTTCTCCGGGTATTCCGGCAGCTATGGTTGTTAAAAATTGTACTGTTAATCTTGTCGATTCTACGAAGAAGAAAATTAATTTTATCGATAGTATTTTGCCTCAGCTTCAGTTAAATAATGTTTTTGCTACTACTTGTAGAGCAGAAGAAATTGGTAGAGAAAACCAGCATCGAGAAACTTATGATATCGCACTGATTCGGGCTGTAGCTTCTGTTTCGGCTTGTGCGGAGTATACTTTACCATTGTTGAAACAAGGGGGACTAGCTATAATTTACCGGGGTAATTTAACGGACGAAGAAATTACCAATACGGAAAATGCCGTACAGCAGTTAGGTGGAGTAATAGAATCAATTGAACAATTTAATACACCCATAAGTAATAGCGATCGCCATTGTTTGTATTTAAGAAAAGTAGGTAGTACACCCGCAAAGTTTCCTCGTTCAGTAGGTGTACCCGCTCAGCGTCCGCTTTAAGGAGTTAGGAGTGAAGAGTTAGGAATTAGGAGTTAGTACCACCGGAGTGAAGAGTTATTAATTCTTAATTACTGCGTATATTAAATGACAAGTGTTTTGGGAATATTCTTGAGATAATTAAATATATTAACCTTTTAAATCAGTTGATTCCTGCTGAAGAAACGGTAGTTCCTACACCAGTAGAATCACCTCAATAGTAAACTTTTAGATAAAAGTGGTTGAAAGTAGATGATTGGAAACTGTAGTTTTTTGTAGCTGACTACAGTTTTTATTTATTTATTTATTTATAATTAGCTAACTCAAATGATACCTAGAAATTGCTTATAAACTCTGCATTACTTCTGTTAATTGGTAATTTCTAAATTATGGAACGTAAACAAGATGGAGATATATGGACAACAACGATAAGCAAATTTACAATTACACAGTTCTTCTAGAAAAAGAGTCAGATGGAGGTTATCATGCTTTTTGCCCGATCCTAAAAGGTTGTCATTCTCAAGGAAATTCTTTTGAAGAAGCCATTGATAATATCACAGAAGCTATTGAATTATATATTGAAAGCTTAAAGGCTGATAATCGTAATATCTGGTTAAAATAAAAGTGTATGAATACTGAACTAGCTTTGTGGAAAGTTGTTATTAATCTGCCTGAATCTCTGAAAATGGAGCTATTACATGATGCAGAATATTTAAGAGAAAAATATCCAGATAATAAACAATATCAGGAAAAGATAGAAACCGATCGGGCTTACGGTAGTTGGGCAGGTCAAATCATTATGTCAGATGATTTTGATGAACCATTAGAAGATTTGTTAGAATATATGTAACATGAAATATATTTTAGATACTCATGCTTTTCTTTGGTATTTACTAGGTGATACTAATCTAACGATTAAAGCCAAGGATATTATTGATGCCAAAGAAAGCTTGTATTTTAGTATAGTGAGTCTATGGGAAACTGCTATTAAAATTAACATAGGCAAGCTGCAAATAAATCGACCTATTGAAGATTTATCTAAAGAATTGCAATCTATAAATATTCAAATCTTACCTATTATCAATAAAGATGTTGAATTATACTCAACACTTACTTTCCCATCAAATCATCGCGATCCCTTTGATTGAATGTTAATTGTTCAAGCTATGAATCACTCTTTTATCTTAATTAGCCGGGATGTCAAATTTGATGCTTATTGTATTCAAAGGTTATGGGGTTGAGATTAATTATAGATAATCTTGGGTTTCCTTATGTCAACCCAATCTTGTATTGCGATCGCACTAACCTTCAACACTCAATAGAATCATAGGAATGTGTGCTTGGAAACTCTGAAAATCGTTATCGGTTGTGAGGATGCTGTAGCTTCGATGATGGGCAACTGCACAAATCAGAAAATCAGTATTTGAACCTTGGATACCATTGCTACGGCAGGTATTAAAATACTCTGCGGCGAGTTCGTAGTCTTCAGGTAAGAGTTCCATATCTGGAAATATTCGCAGGTAATCTCGTAGACGGGTAAACTGTTCCGAACTGCGAATGCTAGAAAGGATTTCTTGTCTAATCGCACCCAGCAAAGCAACTTGGTCATTGATAATTAAATCTCGTAATCGGGTTACTACAGGGGAAGAATCGGGTGGGGTTCTCCGACGCAAAGCCAGTGACCAAACAGAAGTATCAACTATGACGCTCATGCCTGCTGACGTTGCTGTTTGTAGTCGTAGTCTGGGTCATAATCAATGGAGCCAAAGAGGTCTAACACTTTGAGTCGCTTACGACGTTGGATATATTCCCGCAGCGCGGTTTCGACCAGGGCATCAACGGTTATCTGGTCATCCAGGGAAAGTGCCTCTTGCAGCAATGTATCGTTGATGTTGAACTATGTAATTACGATTGCTCCCGATCCAACAACTGACTAAATCAATATTATCGCACTTGCACAAAAAAAATAGTACGCTGATCAACCTTCAGTCTTGTAGGCTGGGTGGAAACGCACAAGAGATATTTGCAGCCATATGAAAAATCTAGATTTGCGTTGTAACCCAACATTTTATAAATTGTTTGAAGCGTATTTTAATCGTTGAATTTATATATTTTTGTGATTTAAAGAATCTTTATTTTTCCAACCTACAGGAGATTGCGCTCGCACTTTATGATCGAGAGTAAAACCTAAGCACGTTCTATTCTCGATCATAAAGTTTTTAAGGATGGCTCATTAGTTTGGGTTAGCGTTTTCCAAAGACTTGCGTCCAATAATGTTTGTATTGCAATCGACCTGGGTCGTTCTCTAGATAGCAATGACCGACACCAATTTCTGTATAATCTGGACTAAGAATATTGTTGCGGTGTCCTGGGCTATTCAGCCACTGTTGCATTACAGCTTCTGGTGTAGGTCTGCCTGCCGCAATATTCTCTCCAACAAAGGAAGATGGATATCCTTCCTCTCTGGCACGTTTAACGGGATCGCCATGCTCAAAGAAATCGCCGTGTGCCATGTTTTGAGAATGTCCTTGTGCCGCTTTGAACAGTTGCTCATTCCATTCTAAGGCTCCTAAGCCATGATTAGCACGTTCTTGATTGGTAAGTGCAATAACTTGTTGTACAAGATCCATATCAAATTTTCTCCTTAATTTTCGATAGTATTGCTCTTAGTTTGCACCTTCAATCAGAAGCAAGCTACCAAAGTTTACAAATTTAAGAAAAAAGTTAAAGATTTAGCAGCAGCAATTTTCCAACACAGTCCCTATATTGGTTTCAGTTACCGAAAATTTAAGTGCCGAGCAACTATTAGTTAACGTCATTATTAACTTTGGGAAAAAACCAAAGCTAATAACCTTCTGAGAAACTTTTTCCACCACCTGTAAAGCCTGGGAACACCGAAAATAGTTGAAATTTCCGCTTTCGTAAAATTTGTACCCACAACAAATTAGTCTAGAGTCAATATTAATTATAGAAGCAAATAATAGTAAATTCCCTGGTCTTGGCTAGTTTTATTTAAAACAATCTTTTCACTACCAGATTACTTAACATAAACTGGTACAAAAGAGGGAATTAACCCAGAAAATGCCAAATATAAACTATGGGATGATGGTATCAAAACTTGATTTTTTGCTGTATAAATAGCAATGTATGAGTTCGGTTATTTATGAGCTATTTATCAGAAGTTAATCCCCAAAAAACTGAAATAACCGCATTACGCTCAATAGCACTCAGCACGCATTATTGGGAATTTAAAACAGTACCAGCGTGGTGTGCTTTTTGCATAATTCTTAACTCAGGCTAACCGATTAGAATCATCAGGACTAATGCGATAGACTTCGTAATCTTTAGGAGATTTAATAACAGAAATTCACCACAATTATTGGACATTTATTTACCTGATTAATTTATAGGTGAATATTATAGGAATGTGACGAAGAGTCGTGTCGCAAAAACGCTAGGTGAGAAAGCTAACGTGGTACTGACCACGAACGCACTTGCCCCAGAGTGACTGGCATAATATTGGCAACGTCAATGGTGAATCTATACACCTTTTTGGCGCGTCGGCCGTTTTCTGAGTCGAAAAACTTCAGCATCACGTCCCAACAATTACCGTTCAAGCGACAAAAGGGGCTTTTTTCAATCTCAATGCTGTCTAATCCCATGCCGCTATTAATGGCTTCAGCAAAAGTGGAGGCTGCTTGAAAGGCGTTTGTCGCAGCAAAATTGAGAGCGCGATCGCGGTCTAAATGTCCTAAGTTGCGGAGGTCATAGTAGATGCGATGCAGGAAACTTTTGAGGGTACGGCGCATCATCACGTTATCAGATTCGCGGGTCTCAGGGCTAACGGTGGCAACGGCTGCTTCGACCAATGAGTTGACTTGCCAACCATACATCCCCCGAATATTAGGCAGTGCAAGGATAGGAACGACTTGCCCGGAAAAAAGTTCGACGCTGCGATTGGTTAGATTGCCAGGAATGCTGACTCGCTCAATGTAATCATCGCTTTCTTCTGGCTGAATTTGTCCAGCCAAAAGCATCTGAAATACCGTATATATTTCGCTGGCAAAAGCCTTTTGGGGTTCTAGGGCGTAAATTGGGGTAAGTTCTTGATTCAGCGTCCAAATAAGAGATTTACCTTCAGTGGGACTCAACTCCAGATGATTAACCATTTGGCTGACATCATAGGGATTAGCCGGAATTAATACCCCATCAATGTTGACCCCAGGCATCTGTTGCTTGAAGGTATCGCGGCGGGCTTCAGAACCGAAATCGTAGCCAAGGGTGCCGAGGGCGTAGACTGTGTTGGAGACGGCACTGGGGGTGATGTTAGAAGGTGAAAGGGGAGCAGGGGAAATATCTATAATTGTAGCTGAGGCGGTAACAAGTTTCATAGCGGCAGAATTGTCAACCTCATTAAGAGATTGGGAGGCACTTATTACGGCAGATTCAGAACTATCTGGGAAAGAGTTGCTGTTTGGTGGTAAAATCATTTGCGGAAGGACAACTGCACTTGATTGAATGTTGGGTAAAAGCTGCCCAGTTAATAATTGATAGGCTCCGGGAATATTTAATTTACCGACTAGACAGCGTTCTGGTTCCTCAACTTCCTTGGAGTCGCAGGGAATAGCACTATTTAAAATAGCTTGACGAACAGTTTCGGCATTAGGTTTTTCGCCCCGTTGTAGTTGTAGACTCATTAGTAAAGCAGAAATGCCTGTCATTAAGGGGGCAGCCAAACTGGTTCCTTCTTGGCGTGCTGGTTCATCGGTACCGGGTTGTGCTGCTACTATGTTTTCACCCGGTGCAAGAATACCCTGTTGCTGATATTGTCCACCCCAATTACTGTAGTTGGCGGGTTGACCATTGTCTTTCATCATACCCACTGCCAGGACATTTGGCAAAATCGCCGGAGCGCAAAAGCATTCGCCCTTATTGTTGCCTGATGGAGCTACAATTAGAATATTATTATCTTGGCACTGCTTCACCGCTTTCTGAATCATTTCGTGGGCAAACCCAGTTTGAGTGGGATGACAGGCTGCACAGTGGATGATGTTTACTCCCAGTTCCAATGCCAGGTTAAAGGCATGAGCTAAGTTCAACGGTGAGAGTGCCTCATCACCCGTTGAGGTTTCAAATAGGGGAATGTTAATAGCGGTGCAGTAGGGAGCAACTCCTTCCACTGGGGAACCTGGTTGCCCAAATATTGTACCAAAGATGCCTGTTGCATGAAAGATACAATTGAGACGTTCTCGAACAAGTTTGGGAATTGAGTCTCTCAATGCCTCAATTTCTTCCTCTAAGGCTTTAATTTCTGCTTTATAGTCGGTGTTTGCGGGGATTTCTGGTTTGAGTTTTGTTTGCTGTTGCTTGAAGTTTTTTAACTGATGATAATGTTCTAGCAATGGTGCCTCTGTGTTTTCTAATACACCATTGAAGATGGTAGTGATAGAATGCGGCGGCATTATTTCAGCAACAGATAGCACTGGGGCTGTATCCGTATTCTGCTTTTCGATCTGCTTCAATGCTTTCTTTAAAGCCTTTTTTTTGTCTCCCAACTTCCTAATTTGAAGTTCCCTTTGAATATAAATCGGATCGATTGGCTCTAAATCTGTTTGCCAAAAAGCTTTAGCTTTACTCAAGTTTGCACCCCGAAAGCAAGCGCGCTCTAAATCGGCTGATCCATCTAAAACAGCAATTTTGATCCGAGAATCACCAAGAGTCAGAGCTTGCAGAGCAGCAAAACCGGGAATGGTATTAAAGTCAGGCATAGAAGTAATAAATAGGATAAAGTGGGATCGAGTTGGGCAAGCAAAGATTTTAATTTATTGCTTCAATGAACCGAGAATAAACTCTCCCACAGAAGACTCTTCGTACTCGTTGAGATTGGCGATTTTGACGAACTGTTCCGAGTTTCCTGCACCAATTGCACTGGGAGCTAATTGCATGGCAGTAGCAACCAGGTAAAATGTTTGAAACAAAACACCAATATGTTTTAAAATCAACCCATAACCGATGGCATAGTACTTCCAGAACAATCGCCCAAACCGAGCCGTCACAATCAGAAGCACTTGGGGAACATTTTGCTGTCCCGTTGATTTCCAGGCATCGAAAATTAAGGCTTCAACTGTTGAATTTCCATCGGCGATTGCATACAAGGCGTGAGACAATGGCTGATAGTGGTATAATCCTGAATCCAATCCCTGACACTGATTAATCACAGGATAAATTTCCAACTCGTATAAAGCACCACCAGCAGGGTAAGGACGTTTTGTAAGTTCTCCAATGTTCATAATATCCTCCTCACGGGTGTAAACCTCTTTCACCCTGGCACAGCGATATAGGAATTCTCCCAACTGCTTGAGGGTGATAGGTTGGTTGTCATACTCACGAATTGATTGTCTGGATTCTATCGCTTGGGTGAGGGAAATATCTGTTTTGGCTAACGCTTCTAGGTGAGGTTTCTCTAAGAAAATGACTTCATCGCTCATGGGAGACTTGACAAAGTGCGCGCGCTCGCTATCCTCGAAGCTCGGTATTTGTGATTTTCGTGCATCGTCTAATCGCTTTAAACGGGTTTGACGATGAAACAGAAGATTGTGAAATTGCCATTCCGCTAATGCTTCACTTTCAGGTTCTAAGGAAATCATCTTAGTAGCAATCAGCAACTTAATCAGCGATTGCACTATTTCTACATTAATTAGCGAATCTGCTAAATTCTCTAACGTCAATGACGAATCAGACTGAGCCAGTTTCCCAATTAAAGCGGCAGCACGCCAATCTAGAAGAATAATTTTGGCTTTAGATAAGGGAGATTCTAAGACAAATTGTTGATTTTCTTGACGCAGAAAGGCAAAGCGAGATAGGTTAAAATTCTTATCCCAATCAAAAACCGGAGAAATCAATTGATAATCAGTAGTGATGGCAACGGCGGTTGCTAAGGGTAAAACAGAATGACAAATCCAGCCCAGGTTAATCAGCTTTTGTAACTCAGCTTCAAAGTTTGAACTGTCTTCCACACCATCAGCTTCTACAACCAAAGCAGTTAGTTGGGCTGTGGTTAGGGCAGAATGTTTTAGATGTTCCAATGCCGATCTCAATCCTGGTTGAGGGCGATCTAGAGTGAGGCTGTGGGTCGCGAATTGCAGCGTCAAGCGATCAGTTTCATCGGTAAAGACAATTTCGGGGCGGAAGGAGAGGGTGAAGGTATCGGACATATTAAAACACCATTGGCATAGGATTCATTTGATTTTCAGCTATAGGTGCAGGGAGCCAGCCGAGTTTTACAGGCACATCATACAACCTTCCAGCCCCAAAACGCGACCAGAAGTGACGTAAACCTGGTACAATAACTTTGACCACAGGTAAGCCAATATCAGGACGAGTCTGGTTAAGTACCAGCATTTCCAGCCCAACTTTTCCTACAATATCCACACAGTTCAAGACATCTTGATGGATATCGTCGTTCCACTGTTGGTTATAATCAGTGGCTTGTTTGGCAGGAGCTTGAGAAGGTGCTAAATATGGTTGGTTGGCGATGGATGCGTGAGTATACCAGTAATTCAATGCCGAGTCTGCATTGGTTGAGGGATACTTCTCTGGTAAATGACAACCAATTTGATTTACCTCCGTCACCGCTCGTAAGATGGCAATTTTGGCATCGAAATGGGCGCCATAACCAGCGATAATGTATTCCTGTTCTCCACCCGTATAACGAGAAATGGCGGCAAATGCGGGAATATTCAAATCCGTGGTTAAATCCAAGACCCACAATTCTCGCTGTTGAGTGCCATACCAGGCTTGCAAATCCAGTAAATAAGGTTCGTTGAAACTGGCTAAATCCACACCAGGACGCTGTAGACGATTGTACCACCAAATTGCCACACTATCGCGCTCTGCAAGTTCCAAAAATCCTTGTAAAATAGCATCCTCCAGGGTTCCACCAGCCGCATTACCGTTGGAATCAGCCCAACAGAAGCAATGTTCTTTATTGAGCTTGTAATTGTAATAACAGAAGGTAGTGGGGAGATATTTGTGGGTTTGCTCAGTGAGCGACCAAACAGGTGTCCAGTCAATTATCTGGGTTTCGTCAAAAGGTTTGGGAATCCAATCGTGTTCAACCAACAACTTTTTGTTTAATTCCTCCCGATTTTGATACTGAGTTTTGCTGAACAGCAAACACTGTGCTGGATGAATGGCACCGTCTAAATCAGCCAACTTAGACTTGATTCGGGGTTCGTCACCCTGGTAAATACAAGAATAGCGTTCAACCGCTTCACAAAATCCACTTGCTTGAGATTGACGGTCAGTTTTACCTTTGCCACCGCTTTTGTGACCAAGGGATTTCCGCAATTGACCCAAACTGTCAGAAGAACCAAAAGTGTGAACTGCGCTGTAGGTATGTACAAAGGGATTCTCTGGATCGGACAATCGCGTTAGGCTACTGACGACTCCAGTAATTGGGCTTATTAGATGTTCGTAACGTTTTAAGATTTGATCTGGTGTAAAAGCACGATGTCCGCCATCCTGAGTAAACAGCTTTTTGCGGCTAGTGAGAGCGATTGCACTTTTGACTTGTTGACTCACTAAATCGGGATTTCCACAAGCAGGACACTGGGGACGTTGAGTTAGGGAATGGGTTTTCAGGGTAAAATTCGTTTGGTCTAAAGTTATGATTTTCCCTGCTAAAGTCTGAATTTTCGCCTCTGGGACAAGCTGTTGCACCAACCATTTCGCAACTTCGGTAGTTGTAAGTGTTATAGCTGTTTGCTCCGTCGAAGCCAACCCAGCTATAGCAGTCGGTAAACATCCATTCCCCGTCTTCCCTTGCTGTCGTAAAATGGAAGTCTCTACCTCTCGATTGCCCTGTAACCGATGAGCTAAACATTCCCAGCAACCTGTTTCTTTGGGAGTAAAGATGGAACCAAACCACAGTATCCCACCGTTTGGCTTAACCAGTAGCCAAGGTTGCTGAGTTCGCAGTGCTATTTTATTGATACGACTCAGTTCTGGCTGAAGATAGTCATCGGTGAGAACTACCCACAGGGAATGAATCCCCAATGTTGACTCCTCTGTTGACTCCTGTGGCTGTCCTTGCTGTACAGGAATTCCCACTGCTTGCAACGCTGCAATCAAATTTTGCGCGTCAACAGCACCAATAGTTGTGACGAAGACTTTTGTCTGGGGTAAGCCATTGCTCACTAGTAGCGGATCAACATTCAGCAGACTCCAAAATGCTGCGGCTTCGCGGGTTAGACTATGAGCAGCATCGGTGAGGTAGCCTTTTTCATCCAAGCGTTCAAGGACATAATCAAAGTGTTCGGGGGGAACTTGTCCATCAAGTTTTTGAATTATTTCTGCTCGTGTATGTTGCCCATCCAGAAGGGGAAGAATTTGGCAATAAAGGCTACCTGTCAGCGCGTAAGTGGCAGATTCGCTGAGCAAATAGACATTTTTGGGTTCAACAATCTCCACGCGGAAGTGGGGTTTAATTTGGGGAATTTTCATGACACTTGATAAATTTGTAACATAAATATAAAGAAGTTTTCTGGAAGTCCCTTAACGAGAAATGTGATACGCTATACCCAAATCCGCCCCCGCCAGAATATGGAATCTGCCTCGGTTTTTTGTTGTTTTGCCATTTCCTTATACCAGTAGGCGTAATCCTCTAATCCGGTTGATCGCGTTAACCGTTCCTGAGCATTGAGATTGGTTTTGATGGGAATCTCGGATTCTTCCCAAGTGGCATTCCCCAGAACAGTTCCCGTCGCCCGATTGGTCGTTTTATCGCCGATGGCGGTACCAAAACCTTCATTTAATGTCCAGCAGCGCACTAACCCCAGTTCCCGTCCAGTGAGAAAGTAGGTCATATTTGCCTGAATTTCGGCTGGCGATCGCGCGAACCGCCATACCCGCACTTCCAGCAGTTTGCCATGAAAACCGGAGTCTGGCACTTCTGGATATCTACCTAAATAGGTATTGCCAAAGGAAATAACTGGAGTAATTGCCGTTTTATTGTCGTTTTCTACGCCGTTAATATAGAGCTTCGTATCACCGGGACGACTCCCCCCCCGTGCCACTGCAACATGATACCAATTACCAGCCACCAAACCCGCAGCAACTGAGGAAATGGCCTCTGCCTCTGGGGTAAGCTGAAACTTCAATTCGCCAGCTTCTAGATAAAACTGCGTCTCCCCATCGGCAAAAATCACCTGCTTTTCCGCATCTGTGGCGGGACATACCCATGCTTCGATGGTGAACCGTCCTTGTGGTCGCAATGCGGAGCTACCTACAGCAATTCCCTGAGAATTGGTATCGAAAACCAGCACCTTACTTTTAATTGCTTCCTTTTTCATTCTCCCTGCTCCTTGCTTTCCTGCCTTTTAAATTACAAAAACGCTCCAGCGACGGCGTGAAATCAACCACAGCCACCGGAAGCTTTAAGTTGATTGTAGCTGCGGTATTGAAACCCTGCGGGGTCGTTATAGTTTGCACCATGCAGTAATTTAATCCGAATATTAACCAAATCTTCCACGCTGCCGTGAACCACATCAACAGCCTCGTGGGGCTGAATTAAATCGGGACGTTTGACGGGAGAAGATTGTTTAGGAAGTTTCATAGCTTAGTTCCTTTTAGTGAATTGGGATGTGTTATGGCTGAGATGATCCAAAACGTTGTGTAGGTAAGCCAGCTAGAAAGTCTAATTGGGGAAATAAACTTCTAGCTGGTTTAGATATTAAAGGGGCAAGAAAAGCGGAAAACCTCCCCTCGTAACCACCTCCCCTACTTCCCCTAATCCCTCATCTTCCCCTCAACCCAACAGGTACCAGGTAACGAAATCCTTCAGGTGAGGGCGATCACGAATCGATTCATCCGACCAAACCAGGCTTCAGGACGGGAAGAAAAGGAACTTTGAGAGAAATTTGAGAACCGAATGGAGTGGGAACCTATTCTGCGTCGTCTCCGTCATAAGAACAGTTAATCCAACAGTTCCACTCATACATAGACGATAGTACTGATGCACAATTGTCGCCATCCAGTTTCAGAGCTTCTTCCGACAACTCAGCCAACTGTGCAGGCAATTGTCCAGTAATAGTGCGGTTGACTGGTTGTGCCGCTTGGGGCATTAAGTTTTGCTTATCCATGAGAGTTTTTCTCCATTTTTGTTGTTTGTTAGTGTCCCGTTGTCGAGCCGTGGCTCAGTCGGTGGGTCTGACCGCTTTTTGGTGTAAAATCAAACTAAGTAATTACGCAAAATTAAATATATATTGTCATTGCGAGGAACGAAGCAATCACAAGGCTTTAGCATTTTCGCAATGTATAAATATTTTTGCACTACTACTTATATATCGAGAAAGGCGATTACCTACGGTAGGCGCAGCGCAACTTCCCCTTATACTTCATTCATCTTCCCCTCAACCCAACAGATGCCAGGTAACGGAAACTCCCCAGGTGAAGGCCACGCGAATCAATTTATCCGAGCTTTCCCAGGCTCCAGGGCGAGCGGAAAGGGAATTTTGAGAGAGATTTGAGAACCGAATGGAGTGGGAACCTATTCTGCGTCGTCTCCGTCATAAGAACACCACATAGGACGACCACCAGTAATAATACATTCTTCAAATACACACTCACGAGATGATAGAACTGATGCACTGCTGCCTCTAGCATTCAGTTGCAGAGCTTCTTCCGATAATTCAGCTAACTGTGCAGGCAATTGTCCAGTGGTAATGCGGTTGACGGGTTGTGCCGCTTGGGGCATTAAGTTTTGCTTATCCATGAGAGTTTTTCTCCATTTTTGTTGTTTGTTAGTGTCCTGTTGTCGAGTCGTGGCTCAGTCAGTGACTATGACCGCTTCTTGTGTGTAAAATAAGACTGTTTGCTCAGTGCTTCAATCTAATACGCCGAAGACCAAGTTCTCACGTCACCCAGGGTCACTGGAATCAGGTCACTCACATCAATGGTGAAGCGGAATATCCTCTTGGCACGACGGCTGTTTTCTGGGTCAAAAAACTTCAGTTTCACATCCCAACAATCGCTATCTAAGCGACAGAAGGGGCTTTTCTCGATATCAATGCTGTCGAGTTCCATGCCTGTTGCCACCGCTTCGGCAAAGGTAGAGGCAGCCTGAAACGCATTCGTTGCGGCAAAGTTGAGCGCTCTGTCTTGAGAAGTGGTGCCAAGATTCCGTAAGTCGTAATAAATCCGGTTGAGGAAACTAGCCAATGTGCGCCGAATTGCCTCTTCTTGGGCATCTCCCACGGTAGTTTGTACTGTTTCTATGGCAGCAGATACTAAAGTATTAATCTTCCAGCCATACATCCCCCGTGGGTTTTGGGGTGCAATCAACGGCACAACTTGCCCAGAAAACAACTTCACAGTTTTTCCGGTCAAAACACCAGGGATACTCACCCGCTCCACAAATTCCTCGCTGGTTTCGGCTTGAATTTGCCCTGCTAATAGCTCTTGCAAAACTGCGTAGGTGTCTCGCGCAAATGCTCCTTGGGGTTCAATCGCATAAATTGGAGTCAATTCAATATTCAACGTCCAAATTAGCGACCTGGATTCCGAAGGACTTGCTGCCAAGTAATCCACCATTTGCCGTGCATCGTAGGGATTTGCTGGTACGGTAATATCACCAATATTATTAGCAGGCATCAATTGTTTGAAAGAATCTCGCCTTGATTCCGTGCCAAAGTCATAGCCAAGGGTTCCTAAAGCATATACAAATTGACTGTCAGTAAGTTCACTAGGAGCTTGGCTAGCAGTGACGAAATTCGATACAGATGGAGTCATAGGAGGTATTGATGGGGTTATAGATTGGGGAATTGAGGCAGCGATTGAATTTGCAGTTGGGCTTGTAGTTGGGCTTGCAGTTAATCCATTAACACGAGATAGATCGGATGCTTCCACCTCAGTTGGTTCGGTAATTGGTTTGATTTTAGTACAGCCGCAACCAGAGGCAGTAACGGCTTCTATAGTGTTAGTGTCAGACACAGTTCCTCCAAAAATATATTTAAGTGAACCAGGTATATTAAGCTTGCCAAGTAAACAACGACTTGTGTCGGATGTATCGGCAGGTGTACAGGGCAAAGCACTCTTTAAGATTGCGTCCCTAACTTTTTGCGGATTGGGGGTTTCACCGCGCTGAATTTGTAAACTTAATAACAGCGCTGCGACTCCCGTGGTGATTGGTGCGGCAAAACTTGTGCCGCTCAACCGAGTTGTTCCACCTCCTGGCTTTGCTCCTAAGATGTTTTCACCCGGTGCTAGAATGCCTTGATTCTGGTAAATCTCGCCCCAATTACTGAATTCAATGGGTTTACCCTGGTCATCCATTGCTCCAACCGCTAACACCGCAGGAAGGGCTGCCGGAACGTGTAAACAAGCACAGCCATCATTGCCTGCTGCTGCAATAATCAGCACATTCTTTTCCTGGCAAAGCTGAACAGAGCGTCGTAACCACCCTTCTGCTTCGCCTTCATCGGTGAGTTGCCCACCGCTAATGTTGATAATATGCGCTCCCGCATTGACAGCTTGCTCAATCGCACGGGCTAAATCCAGTTGAGACAACTGTCGTCCTTCGTCTGCAAACACCGGAATACTCAATCCTTTGCATTGAGGAGCAATTCCCCTAACAGGGGTACCCAACTGACCAAAGATTATGCTGGCAACATGAGTGCCATGTAAAGACATCCCGCCATTCGGATTTGCCTCCCCACTAACTAACGTCGGTAGCTGGGTCAAATCTGCTCCCAGAAAGCAGGAATGCTTAAAATCAATCAGTCCGTCGAGTACAGCAATACAAATTTGGGGACTACCGGAAGTTTTTGTACATAGTTGCTCAAGAGGTAAAAGATTCATTTAGAACAGCCCTGACGCTTATTTAAGTAGTTCACAAAATTATTAGATTTACCATAAAATGTTACTATTTTAGAGATGTCTATTGAATAAAATCGCAAGTATCAACACATCTCTAATCAGTAATTTGATACGTCTGAAGAAATACTTATTATCAATACCTTCGCCTAATTTAAGAATTGCTAGAGCTAGCACTAGCTGGATGGATAGTTCCATGCTGGGAGGCAGAACCGCGATCGGCGACACCAGAAACCAAGGTTTGAAGCCGAGTAAGATTAGCTCCATCGAAGCAGGGGTGAGACTGGTCAACTGGTCCGTCAAGTACGGCAACACATACGCCAGGAGCGCCCAGTGATTCATCCCAAAGTGATTTGAGTCCGGGCAATGCTGAAATATCGGTAAAGTCAGTCGTTATAGTTGCCATGCTATGAACTAATTACACCCACCTTTGACTAATTTGATAACTATTTCTTTCGTTCTTTGTAACTATTTAACTATTGCTCTTAGTTTGCAGCTTCAATCAAAACCAAGCCACCAAAGTTTACAACTTTAAGAAAAAAGTTAAGGATTTAGCCCCAGTAAATCCCCAAATCCATTCCCATATTGGTTTCAGTTACCGAAAATTTAATAACCTCGCAATTATTAATTAACGCCGTTCTTAACTTTGGAAAAAACCCTAAGTTAATAAATATAATTTTGTTTACCTTTACCATAGAAAACTTCAATGCAAAGCTTATATATTTATGTATTTAGAAGTATTTACAATATAGACTTTTATTGAAATTGTCGATAATAAGCTTGTTGAAAATAAACTTTTCAGAATTGAATTCATCAATTACGTAACTATACTGCGTAAATTTGCAAAGTGCATAAGTCATAACAGTATTCATCTACATATATTAGTAGGTGGATTACTAAACACATTTTGATACTTTTATTCGTAGTTAAAAATGCAATTACAATCAAAAAATCAACTACGGCGACGGGGTGCGATTCTAACTGCTCAAGGCTTCAAAAAACTCAATCAGGCAAAAGCGGAGGTAGAAATTCAGCAAGACTTTAAGCGATATACTCTCGAAGACCTGAGTGAGAAAACAAATTTAACTGCCAATACCCTCAGCAAAGTCTTTAATGCTTCAGTAGGAGTCGATAAGCGAACCTTGGAATGCTGCTTCAATGCCTTTAATCTAAGGTTGTTAAAGGACGATTATCTCTACCTGAAGACTGATAAAGACAATTTTGCCGAGATTGGCTTAATGTCCATGAATGAAACCATCTGTCCCATCGAATCAGTTTGCAATTCTCGCACCAATTCCCCTCAAACCTACAGAATGGAACAAGCGCAAGACAATCAGCAATTTCGTGCTTCAACCTTACCGGGAGGGCAAATACCCCTGGATTCAATCTTTTACATTGACCGTCCTATCGTCGAATCCCTTTGTTACGAAGCCATCCAGCAACCCGGTGCTATGCTCAACATCCGCGCTCCCAAGCAAATGGGCAAAACCTCCCTAATGACCCGCATCCTGGCTTACGCTAAAACTCTGGGACATAAAACCGTTTCCCTGAATTTACAACTTGCCGACGGTGAGATTTTACAGAACCTAGAACACTTCCTAAAATGGTTTTGCGCCAGAGTCAGCAAGCAGCTAGACTTACCAGATGCGTTGGCGCAGCCCACCGTAGGCATCGCATCTTTTGACAACAACAGCTTGGGTAGCAAATCGAACACTACTGACTACTTCGAGGATGTTATCTTAGCTAACTTTGATCGCGCAAACTCTCCAAGGAAGAATTGTCCTGTGGTGATTGCGATTGATGAATTCAACCGGCTTTTTGCTTACCCAGACATTGCTAGTGAATTTCTGCGACTTTTGCGAACTTGGTCTGAGCGAGCGAAAGCAAGGGTAGGAGAAAGCAATCTTTGGCAAAACCTCCGACTGGTGACGGTTCATTCTACCGAAATCCAAATGCCCGCTTCGATCGATAAATCCCTCTTGAATACAGGGTTGGCAATTGATTTACCTGAGTTTATCCCATCTCAAGTGCAGGAATTAGCCAATCGATGGGGAGAGGATATGACAGCAGAACAAATCGAGCAATTAATTACCCTTCTGGGAGGACATCCCTATCGCTTGCAGTTGGCTTTTTATTATCTTCAGCAGCAAACTATAACCCTGGAACAACTGTTAGAAAATTCTTCAATTGCTGCTGCCATTTATGCAGAGCATCTAGAATCACAATGGTGGAACCTGCTACGATATCCCGATTTATTGCCATTATTCACAGAAATTGTCAACCAATCAAGTCCTGTAGATTGCGAGGCTGTGCAAGCCGGACAGTTGTGCAATATGGGGTTGGTGCGTCTGTATGGTAGAATGGCAAATTTGAGATGCGAGTTATTTCGTCCTTTTTTCTGCGAACGCTTGGCGCATAACTCTTAGCAAAGGGTGTCCGTGACACATAAGGCTTATTGCCTCTTCGATTATTTTAAATCTGCAAGCTGAATAAATAATATTTAATACAGATAAAAAAAGTATTTTTATTTAGAATATAAAAAGTAAGTTATCTGGAATTTCTATGGAAAAGCTTAATATAAAAGAAGAAGCTCGAAAGCTGATCGATAAATTGCCCGATGACTCTACGTGGGATGACTTGATGTACGAGATTTATGTTCGACAAGCAGTTGAAGCTGGACTTGCCGATAGTAACGCTGGTAAAGTAATTTCGGTACAAGATGTTAGGGCAAAATTTGGATTACCAGAGTGAAAGTTTTCTGGACAGAAACAGCAGTAGAGAATCTATCAGCAATTTATACCTATATTGCTCAAAACTCACCTCAGTATGCAGACAGGATTATCGATCGCATAACCAAACGTTCCCAACAAATTGCGAAGGAATTTTCCTCTATCTGATCGAATTGTAATTGAGTTTGAAACCGAGCAAATTCGAGAGGTTATCGAAGGTTCATACCGAATTATTTATTACATCAAACCCGAACAAATAGACGTACTTGCTGTGATACATGGCGCACAGGAAATTATACCAAACAGAGAAGAATTGTAAAAATATTCAACAAAGCCCCAAATCCTCATCCAAACCCAGCATAATATTCAAATTCTGTACCGCTGCACCCGAAGCACCTTTTCCTAAGTTATCCAATCTTGCTACTAATAAAGCTTCTTTTGTTTCGTCATTCGCAAACACAAATACTTGCACTAAGTTGGTATCATTGGCTGCTTGAGCGTCAAAAAATTTCCCTTTACGTAATGAATCATCATTCAAAGGAGCAACAAGAACATATTTTTCGTTTTGATAATATTCTTTAAGGGTATTATGAATCAATTCACCACTGGGTTGATTTTTCAAAGCTTGTAAAGGTAGAGGAATTTGCACCAACATTCCTTTTTCAAAGTTTCCCACAGCAGGAACAAACAAAGGTGGAAATTTTAACCCCGAATGCTTGTGGATTTCTTTAACGTGTTTGTGTCCGAAACTTAAACCATAGATTCCGTAAGCATAATTATCTGCTTGCTGTTGAGAAATGCTTTGATATTCCTCAATCAGTTTTTTTCCTCCTCCCGAATACCCGGAAATTGCGTTGATAGTCACGGGAAAATCATTGGGAATAATACCAGATGCAATTAAAGGACGCACACAGGCTAAAAACCCCGTGGGATAGCAACCGGGATTACTGACTCGTGTTGCGTGTTTGATTTGTTCTCTGCGGTTCTGTTCTAATTCGGGAAAACCGTATACCCAACCATCTGTAACGCGATGAGCAGAGCTTGCATCCAGTATTTTAACGTTGGGATTAGTGACAAAACTGACGGCTTCGCGGGCTGCATCGTCGGGTAAACAAAGAATGGCTACATCGGCTGAGTTGATTAATTGCGATCGCGCTTGAGCATCTTTACGTTTTTCTGGAGGTATGCTGACAATTTCCATGTCATGGCGGTGGTTTAAACGCGAATGAATTTGCAAGCCTGTAGTACCTTCTGCACCATCTATAAAAACAGTCGGTTTACTCATAATAATTCCATACCTCCAGTCAAAATTCCGAGATGCTTTTATATTTTCTCATTAATGTTGGGGAAATGAATACTTTTTTCAGGTAATATCTTGAGTAAAAATTGATTCTATCTGTGATTTATTCAATTTACAAAATTATCTTACCTATTTAAATTAAACAAAGGTACTAAAACATTTGTCTAAAAAATGCAAGTACTCAAAGGTTGACTAATTTAACTTATAACAAATTTAAAAATATCAATTCGCTTAGTTTATAAAAATAAATTATTTTTTCAAATATTTTTATTTTTGAAATGCCCCTATATTATCAAATTGAAGACAATAAAATAATCCTTTAATGATTAAAACAACGAAAAATCATAAATATCTAATATTGATTTTTTTTATATTCAGAGAATCATCATGGCTTATGATTTACCATGTGAATGGTTACGTCAAAATCCCAGATAGAATTCAAGAGTAAATTTAAAAATGGCTAACAATAACACTCCCATAGAGACAAAAAATTCAAGTTCTAAATCTGCTGTAAGTATTAATCCAGATGGAACTGAGACTAGATATTCTCTGGCTTCTGTATCTGTTGATGATGGTACAGGTGACCTTAAGACTCTATCGGTTTCTAGTAATGGTATGAGTGGTGAAAATGGTACAAATGTAAGAGATACTACGTCTGGTTCCAACTCAAATACAGCTAACGACGATGAAGCTATTACCATAACTGATTTAACCAGTACAGCCCCTGAAGAAGACATATCTCAAACAAGACAAACAGAATCTTCACAGGAACAATCTTTAATCATAGACAGTTTTATTAACAACGGTAGTTTTGAGGGTAATTCCTTTGAAGGAGGGACTTTCCAAAATTGGAGAACCATTGGTGATACCAGCATTGAAACACAAGAAATAGGAATCGAGCCGACAGATGGAGAATTCCAAGCTTTGATTACTAATGGTTTTAGCGATGCGGGTGGTTCAGTTGAAGAGTCTGATTTATCGCAATTTCTGAATTTACCATCCGCTTCTCTCGATGCTCTGCTTGATGGAAATGCGACAGAAGGTTCCGGAATCAAACAAACATTTACCGCACAAGCTGGTGATATTCTAGAGTTTGATTACAGTCTTCTTACCAATGAAGCTACACCCTCTGCAACTTTCAACGATTCAGCTTTCTTTACTTTGGGCAATTTTGCTCTGGAACTAGGTGATACATTCGATCCGACTTTTTCTGATAAATCTGTACAAGGATTTTCAGAAGCAACCGACAGTAAAACTATTAAAGTTGCAATTTCTCAAGCAGGAACATACGATTTAGGTTTTGGAATTGTAGATTTAACTGATTCTATTGTCGATTCTGCAATATTGCTTGACGATGTAAAACTGATTCCCACTGGTGTTGTTCCTTTTTCGTCACAAAGCAATGATGATCCTATGAGTGCTGATGTTGATTTTACTTTTGGAAGTAATGGTTTTGAACCTGTTAACGGTTCTTCCAACACCCAACAGTAAGTAGGTTGGCGTTGAAAATTATAATTAGGGCAGGCAGTAGGCAGTCGGCAGTAGGGGTAAGAGTTTAAGGCTAATTAACATTCTGTTACATGATTCGGTTTATTTCTGCCGACTTACTTAATTAAAATTAGCAACAGTTGGTCAAATATAGAATATGTAGCGTAAGTTCTGATTAGTTAGGGTTTACGCTTTATTTCGTTTAAATTGACCTTTTTTAAGAATCTTATGATAATTATGGTGGAAAATTTCCTTAGTCCAAACCATGTCATTTTGAACCAGAATCCCAAATCGAAAATAGATGTATCCAGTTATTTTACTTAACGTATGTGTGTAACAATTAATGAAATAATATATTTATTTGTAAAATAAATTCAATTTCATATTTCCATCAAAATTAAAGATGAAATCCGCGAATCGTTGGCTATTTTTGGGTGTTGGTTTAATTGTACTTATAGTCTTCGGCTACGGAGGCTATCACATGGGGCGTTATTTTTTAAGCGGAGGTACAGCAAGTAATTTAGTAAGTAAGGAAACGGAAAAGGATAATAACATAAAAATGACTTTGGGAAATTTTCGAGAACTTGAAGGTACACCTTATTTAATGGCACCTGTTAATTCTCAAGAAAATTCTCGTCAAAGCTATTACGATAAAAATGCTTTACAAATCTATAATTATTTATTTTTCAATATTAACGATAAATCAGCACAGCGATTAGTTCCTGGCAATCAGTTTTTGTTTTTAAATGCTCAAGAAGTAGTATTGCAAAGACGTGAAGATAAAATTATCACGGGGATGTGGTATGAAGTCGTTAAAGCTGATAGTAATAATGATGGACGTTTAGATGAACGAGATAAGAAAACTATCGCCGTTTCTGATGTTTCAGGAAGCGATTATACAGAAGTAATTGATCAAATTGATCAGCTTTTAGGTTCGCATCAAAAGAATTCCACAACTTTGTTACTATTTTATGAATTTGATGGTAGGGAATATGTTGCTGAAATTAGTATGGACAGACGTGTATTAGTTGAAAAACAAGTATTACCTTCAATAAAATAAAATTGGTAATTGATAATTGGTAATTGGTAATGGTTAATGGTTAATTGGTAATAGGTAATTAAAATCTGTGTAATCCGTGCAATCCTTTTTAATCCGCGATCAGAAATGAGGAAAAAGTTAATTACTAATTAACCACCTTTAACCTTTAACCTTTAACCTTTAACCTTTAATTATTGGGATGAAAGTAATCATAAATTTCCTGTGCTAAACGCGAACCAATTCCGGAAACTTCGGCGATTTGAGCGGGTGTAGCTAACCGGATATAATCTATGGAACGAAAATGGGCTAATAGTTGTTGTTGACGATTGTGTCCCAAACCAGGAATTTCATCCAAGCGCGATCGCCTTAGTTTGGCGGTACGTTGTTGACGATGGAAACTAACAGCAAAACGGTGTGCTTCATCGCGTAAACGTCGCAGTAATTGGACTCCCGGCTGTTCGGCTTCTGTTTCTAAGGGTATGGATTCTCCGGGTAAGAATATTTCTTCTTGTCGTTTTGCAAGACTGACAACTCGCACATCTTCCAATAAATTCATTTCTTGTAAAACTGTTACCACAGAAGATAGTTGTCCTTTTCCACCGTCTATCATTACTAAATCGGGAAAATCAGGATTACCCGCTCGCGGCAATTGTGGATCTTCTACATATTTACGAAAGCGTCTTCCGATAACTTCAGCTAAGGAAGCAAAGTCATCCGAATGACCGATTGTAACGTTGGGATTTCTAATTTTATAACGACGATAGTGCTGATTTGCGGGTAAACCATCAATAAATACTACTTGGGAAGCTACCGCATTGGAACCTTGAATGTGGGAAATATCGTAACCTTCGATGCGGTGCGGTAAATCGGGTAAATCGAGAATACTAGCTAAATCTTGTAGTGCTAATTGATCGCGATCGCCAAGTTTTTGCACTCTTTGCAATTCATAACTAGCGTTTCGCTCGACCATTTCAATTAATTCTGCTTTAATCTGACGTTGGGGAGTTATGATAGAGACTTTTTTCCCTTTCCGCTGAGTCAACACATCCGCTAAAATTTCCGCATCTGGTAAATCGTGCTGGACTAAAATTTCTATGGGGATTTCTACTGAATCAGCAGTTTGATAATGTTCTTCTAATACTCGTTGTAAGATAGCTCCGGCTTCAGCTTGAGCGTCGGCTATAAACGCTAATCTCCCTACTAATTGCCCTGCCCGAATCTGAAATAATTGAATGCAAGCGTGTTTTTCGTCTGCCGCTAAAGCTATGGCATCTCTGGAAACAGTATCATCAGGTAAAGATACTTTTTGGTCGGCATTTAACGACTTTAACCCGGCTATTTGGTCGCGTGTGCGAGCCGCAGTTTCAAAGTTCAGTTCTTCAGCAGCTTGATGCATCTGCTGTGTCAGTGTATCAATTAATTCAGAAGTCCGACCTTGAAAAACCATTGCTACTTTTTGCACGATTTTGCGGTATTCCTCTGGTGTAACCAATTGCTGACAGACACCAGGACACCTTCCCAAATCGTAGTTTAAACAAGGTCTGTCTTTAAATAGCGGTTGCGGCCGCTGTCGTAAAGGAAATATCCGCTTACACAAATGCAATATGGAGCGCAACAAGCGAGAATCAGTATAAGGACCATAATACTTGTCCTTTTCTTTACCAATTCTGCGTTTGCGGGTAATAAAAATTCTCGGATATTCCTCAGACCAAGTTATACAAACGTAAGGATACTTTTTATCATCCTTGAGCAGCACGTTAAAATATGGCTGATGCTGCTTAATCAAGTTTGCTTCTAACGCTAACGCTTCCGTCTCAGTATCAGTGACAATGAACTCAATATCTGTCACCTGTCTTACCATGGTAGCGATACGCTCGGTTAATTTTTGCGACTCCCGGAAATAAGAACGAACTCGCGATCGCAATTTTCGCGATTTACCTATATATATGATACGGTCAGTTGCATCCCGCATCAAATAAACTCCCGCTTCTGGGGGAATTTCTTGAAGACGATTTTCCAGACGTTCTGGATTTTTAAGCAGTGGTAAAGTTTCAGCAGTTTTTGTCACAAATCAACAAAGGAAAATTTTACTAATCGACCATATTTACTATTTTAAGTAAAATCCCTAGTTGTTTGGCACAGATTTGATTTTTTTTTAGTTTCCACTCTTTCGGCTGCGTTAGCTTTGTAGTTATTTTCACAACCACTATGTAAATTGTAACTACTACTTGTTCAATTGTTTATCAATGAGCTAGAAAATCTTTAACAATTAAATTAGAATATTTTAAACTTACGATTATCTGGGAGATATACATAGATATATATTTTGTTTCAAGTTATTTCAACCAAGAATACATCTATTTTGACCCTTTTCTTCGTTAAATCTCAATACTTCAGCCGCTGTTCATAATCAATTCGTTATACTCCCTCAAATTAGATAAGCAAAATCCCTGATTTTTTCCAAACCTTTAAGTATTAGGAATATTAACGGATTCATAGACTGCGATCGAATGAGTATGATTGGTATAAATATAGCTTACGCACTAATGATCAACTCATGTATCCTTTGAGATTAATTACTTTAGGTCGATAAAGAAAATTTTTTCTTATTTGCCTTTTAGTTGCAGTTATTTGAAAGAAATATAGTAGGAGAAAAACATGAATTCCCAAGACTTTGAGTCTCAGTATCGTGAAGCTATGAATCAAACACTCAACGAACTACAATCAGCAATTTTATTATTAGCACAAGCTCAACGTAAAATTTCCATAATTGGCTCTTCCGTCAAAAACTTGAGTGAAAGTGTAGAAGAATATCTAATTAAACAAAAGTCCGAATAAAGATGATTTTTTATGCATTTTCAAGTACAATTTGTCAAGCAAATACTATATCTGGTGACAGGATAATTCTTTTTCAATAGCTTGAGTAAGTTCGTTGAGAATTATAGGTTTAATGAAATAGCGACGAGCGCCTAAACTTATCGCTTTTTTGCAATCTGATTTAAAAGCTAACCCTGAAACTATAATTACAGGGATTTTAGCAGTTTGTGAGTTTTGCTGCATTTTTTCTAGCAGCAAGTAACCATCAATATCAGGTAACTTTAAGTCCAATACAATTAAATCTGGCTGAAAAGTCTCCACTGTAGAGAAAAACCTAGAACCATTAGATAAGCTTTTGACTTCGTATCCACAAAAATTTAGACAATCACCCAACAGCATCCGATTAGCATGATTATCTTCAACTAATAAAATTTTTTTGATTTGATGTAACTTTAATTGCTGCTTTGCACTTATTAGCTGCACTGTCATTTTCACCTATCATTATTAGGTTACAAGTGAATTGTTCATGAAAAAATACAATATATCATTTCCAATCAGACTGATTTTAAAGATATATATACAAAAAAAAGCTAATTAGTCAATGCTTATCTATCAACAAAATTTAGCTTCATGATTATTTCTGCTTATTCATATTAGCTTAAAATAAAAAGTTAAGGTAATGTTAAACTAATCTTTAACCTTACCTTAAGTTTTTATGATAAATTTTACATTTTTTTAAGGATAAGTAAGTTGACATTGAGACACATTACTTGTGGTTGTATTTCACAAAATACGATTGAGTTATATTCTCAACAGGTAAAATTTAAACTGAAATTAAAACTTTTGTCATACTCCGGGGAAGGCTTTAGTTAGTTAGAGGTTAGACTCAGTGTCACATTCAAAATTTTTATTCTGGGGTAATAACAGTACTTAATCTGAGCTATTTTTTGCGGATCGATGCTTTGCAGCAAATAAGTAGAATGCTATTAATCCTAGTAGTGCGGAAGGTTCCGGAACTTTCTTTTTATGCGGAACTCTAGACTGCCAAACACTAGTATAAGTAGTAGTATAAGTCTCTAAATTTGATTGCTGTTGGTTTTGCGATGAAGTAAATTCAGTATTATATATGATGTTTTCAGCAGCTTCAATTGATTGTATGGTGCTTTGAGCTTTTAGAAACAATAAATTATTTAATGAATTTTTATTCTTATCCCTCGTGAATTGATTACACAAATCCAATTCGGGGAAAGATATACAATAATCTGGTTTATTAGACAATCCTGTCTCTGACAAGATATTTTTACTACCAGATGATAATTTATTTTGTGGAGTTTTTCTTAAATCATCATCAGGCGCAAAATTTTCAAATGAACTTGCTTGTGCTGGAACTGTAGCGCTTACATTAATTATCGTACCAAGGAATACGTAATTAAAAACTTTTTTTATACTTTTTGTCATGGAATTAGTTCCTTGTAACCTAAAAAACAACTAATTGATACCCATTTCTTTCAAGTGCAATTAATTCTCTAACAATAAGTATATTGCCCCAAAATATCAAAAAAATGATGCACAAAATAAGTAATACCACGCTCAGTTTAACGTGGTATTACTATAACTACTGACACAAATGAGTTAAGTTTGTATCAATTTCAAATAAAGATTTAATGAACTAACTGTAAAAATTGAGAAATTTTTTCTACAGCCAGTTCTAATACAGGTGGTTCATGTACCAATGCAAAGCGCACATAACCTTCTCCGGATTTACCAAAACCGACACCGGGAGAAACTGCAACACCCGTATTTTCAACTAACGAACGGCAAAAGTTCATCGAATCTTGACTCCAAGGTTCCGGTAACTTTGCCCAAACATACATTGTTGCTTTTGGTGTGGGTACCTCCCAGTTGATGCGGTGCAAACCGTTAACAAAAACATCGCGACGTTTTTGAAAACTGTCTACAGCGGCTTGAACCCCCGATTGTGGACCGTTTAAAGCAGCGATCGCACCATTCAAAATTCCCCGGTATTGGTTAAAGTCAACTACTGCTTTTACTCGACGTAAAGCCCCAATCAACTCGCGGTTTCCAATGGCAAAGCCGATACGAAAACCGCCCATATTATAGGATTTAGACAAAGTAAAAAACTCTATTGATATGCTTTTTTCTAAGTCAGCTTGCAAAATTGAAGGAACAAAAGACTTAAGATTGGTGCTTGCTGGCGCTTCGTTTTCTGCAAAAACCAAATCGACATAGGGAAAATCGTGAACCAGGACAATATTATGCTGCTGACAAAAAGATACAGCTTGTTCAAAAAAAGATAGAGTTGCGATCGCAGCAGTAGGATTGTGAGGATAACTTAATACCATCATCCGCGACTGTGCCAATACCGGCGCAGGGATTTCCTCAAATACGGGTAAAAAATTATTTTCTTCCCGTAGAGTCATCGGATAAATTTGACCAGAAGCTAAGTAAACTCCCCCAGCGTGGGAAGGATAACCGGGGTCAAGTAATAAAGCAAAATCTCCCGGATTTAACACAGCTAAAGGTAAATGTGCCGTCCCTTCTTGGGAACCAATTAGGGGTAACACTTCAGTTTCCGGATCTACCGAGATACCGAATCGCGTCGAATACCACTCTGCTGCGGCTCTTCTAAAGTCTTGGGTTCCATGAAACAACAAGTAACCATGAGTACTTTTGTCATCCAAAGACTTGGCGATCGCCTCGATGACATGACTTTCTACTGGTAAATCGGAAGATCCCAAAGACAAATCAATTAACTGACGATTATTAGCCAAAGCTTTAGCCTTGGCAATGTCCATAACTGCAAATACATTCGATTGCAGGGGTTCTAAACGCTTCGCAAATTGCATTTTTAATGTTGTTAGTTGTTAGTTGTTAGTTGTTGGTTGTTGATTGTTAGTTGTTAGTTGTTATTAGAGCCACGAACCACCAACTACTATCTACTATTCCACCAACCACTATCCACTATTCCACCAACCACTATCCACTATCCACGAACCACTATCCACTTAAATGATTATCTAATAAGCTCATCAATTTTTCTTTATTAACAACTCCCTCGCTAGAGGCTAATACCTGATCTCCTTGAACTAATCGCAAAGCAGGCACACCTTCCACTTGATATTGTTTAACCGAAACTGGATTGGGGTCAACTTCCATTTTGACAACTTTGAGCTTGTCGCTATATTTTGCAGCAGCAGCATCAACCGCTGGGGACATCAATTTACAAGGTCCACACCACGAAGCCCAAAAGTATACTAATACTGGTTGTTCGGCTTGCAGTACTTCTCGATCAAAATCTGCATCATTAATGTTGATTACACCTTCACTCATTTTGGTCTCCATTTAATAGCATCCTTAACGATCGCACAAATTAAATGTATCCCAATATGCGCTCAAGGAGGAAATGGGGAGAGGGGGAGAGGGGGAGAG
>NZ_JADEWL010000209.1 GCF_015207665.1 Plectonema cf. radiosum LEGE 06105 | reverse complement strand
TGAGGGGTAATCAATGTAATATTGTAGGTTGGGCTGTTCGCGCAAGCGTTGCGAAGCAAAACGTAGTGGAGCCTCGGCACCCGCGTTGGGTTGCGCTATGTCCTGTCGGACAGGCTTCGCCAACGCTTAACCCAACCTACGAAGAGGTATTTTAATTCCTCAAAATTAATGTGGTGGACTACTAGTACTCCACCACATTAATTAAGACAGGGTGTATTTTCACTGTTTAAATATTTAATTTATTAATTATTTTATCTGAAAAGTTAATATTTTTTATGTATTACTACGCGAAGTAAGAGAGTATATTTGTTTTTTTTAATACAGAAGCCAATTGCTAAGTACGCCTAATGACAGATGTCCCATAATCCGAAATGGGCATATATTGAAAAACATAACTAAAAAGATTAACTTAAAGTTAAGTTAAAATTAATAAAAGATTATTCCAGGAAAATTATGGAAGATTCGGACAGAGCAGACAAAGAAAATTTTCTTTATCCCCGTAGTCGTTATTATGGTGAATTCAAGCCAGAGAATTTAGTATTTAATGCTAATTTACAAGAATTTGCTCAAAAAGTTGGCTATATCGTTAATTTACAAACTTCGGGAAAAGTAACTTCCGAAGATGCATATACGCAAATTAAGGGACTGTGGAAAAACTTGAAACACAGTAAGAAAGAATTGGGAATCAACGAAGAACCTCCAACAGAAAGCTGAAGAAACGCGCAATCGCGTTTCTTGCTGGAATTATGATGCAATTAAAACCCTAATGCTCGGCTAATAACTCAAATTCCTTTGGATTTAAAGACACCATTATGTCTTCCGAATCGATGCGGATAATCCACCGCTTACTAACTTCTTCATCTGAGAATACTTCTCTTGCGTAGATAAAACCAGTTTTTCCTGCGATGTGCGACGGATGCAAGATGACAACTTTATCTCCTACTTGAATACCTTCTGACTTATCCAATTACGCCCCCAATTTAAATTTAAAATCTATATCTAAATATCTAAAATTGATTACCGAAATAATTAATATAAGCAATAACCGATGTATTACTTAACTTTCGCTTAACTTGAAAATTATATTAGCGCTTTTTTAAGCAATTAACACAAATATCATACATAGTAATTACTTATAAATAGCATCATATTGATTAAGCAAAAGCGAAGTTGATTACTAAGCCTTATTTTACTTGCTATTTCAGATAAAAATATTTGAATTAATCGCTGTAATGACTGTGAGTTAATTCTGCAAGTTTTGGAGAAGTAATTACATTTGAGATTTTTGCTCAAATATGAAGAAATGTTTCTAGCTATATAGCGATACAAAAAATAAAAAGTACAGCAAGTATTGTAGAAAATATGGTAATTTTGTAGTCATACTTCTGAGATTGCCATTAATAGGAATTAAGGGGAAAAAAGATAAGCATAGTTGCTTAAATGTTAGGGAAGAACAGTAAATATAATTAAAGTATAATTAAACTGCGTAAATCCTGTTAAAGATAGCGTTTCATCGATACAGGATTACAAATGAGTGATAATTTAGCGATAAAACTTCGTTCCGGAACCCAGCAGTCTCATACTGTGACAGAAAATATTGGGTTTATGAAATCTTTCGTTAAAGGAGTTGTGGATAGAAGTTGTTTTGCGAAATTTTTAAGTAATTTATACTTCGTATACAGTGAATTAGAAGCAGCACTCGAAAGTAATAAACATCATCCTTGTGTTGGTGTAATTTACTTTCCAGAACTCAATCGTAAAGGGAATTTAGAGGAAGATTTACAGTTTTACTACGGTTCAGATTGGCAAAATGAAATTACACCTTTAACCTCCGCTAAAAATTATGTTTCTCGGATTCGTGAACTATCAGTAAAACAACCAGAATTATTAATAGGACACGCTTACACTCGCTACATGGGAGATTTATCCGGAGGACAGATGTTGCAAAAAGTAGTTCAATCAACTTTGAATTTAGTTGGTTATCAGGGTACATCTTTTTATAATTTCGAGCAAATCCCTGATAACAAAGCATTTAAAGATAAGTATCGGGAAGCACTCGATAAAGTACCAGTTGACGATACAACAGCCGATAAAATAGTTGCAGAAGCCAATAATTCATTCCAATTTAATATGCAGATAGCTAAAGAATTAGAAGCAATTTTAATCGAGTCTATTGGTGAAGAAAAGGTCAAAGGTTAAAGGTTAAAGGTTAATTCTTAGAACAACTATCAACCATCAACTATCAACTAACCACCATCAACTATCAACTGTCAACTAACCACTAACAACCATCAACTGTCAACTGTCAACAAAAAATTCAATGGTATTTCAATTTCCTGGCGTTAAATTTGACTTAGATATCATTAAAAAATATGATACTGCTACACCGAGATACACTAGCTATCCTCCCGCTACAGAGTTAAATGAAGCATTCACTGCAAAGGATTTTGAGGAAGCTATTTCGCTGTCAAATCACAGAAAAACTCCGCTCAGTTTGTATTTTCACATACCTTTTTGTGAAAGTGCTTGTTATTATTGCGGTTGTAATACTGTAATTTCTAATAAAAAAGAGATTGCGATTCCTTATGTACAACATTTAATTAAGGAAATTCGTCAAACAGCAAGCTTAATTGATTCCGATCGAAAAGTTGTGCAAATGCATTGGGGAGGAGGAACTCCCAATTATTTGAATATTCACCAAATAAAACAGCTTTGGGGAAACATTAATCAATATTTTAATTTTGATGTTTCTTCAGAAGTTTCTATTGAAATTCATCCGACATATGTAGATAGAGACTACATTTTGTTTCTCCGAGAAATTGGATTTAATCGAATCAGTTTTGGGATTCAGGATTTTAATTATCAAGTGCAAGTCGCTGTAAATCGTGTGCAACCGGAAGAAACGCTGTTTAATGTCATGGGTTGGATTCGAGAAGCTGGATTTAAAAGTGTCAATGTAGATTTAATTTATGGTTTACCTTATCAAACTTTGCACGGTTTCTGGAAAACGGTGAAAAAGACTATTCAATTAGATCCTGATAGAATAGCCGTTTTTAACTTTGCTTATGTACCTTGGTTGAAACCATTGCAGAAAAAATTACCAGTAAAGGAGCTTCCCCAACCTCAAGAAAAACTAGAAATTTTTCGGTTGACAATCGAAGAACTTACTGCAAATCAATATCAATTTATTGGAATGGATCACTTTGCTAAAGCTGATGATGAATTAGCGATCGCGCAAAGTAATGGTAGTTTGGGACGTACTTTTCAGGGTTATACAACCCATGCGGAAACGGAGTTATTTGGTTTTGGTTCGACATCGGTAAGTTTGCTCAGGGATGCTTACGCTCAAAATCATAAAAAACTCAAAGATTATTATCAAGCTGTGGAAGCGGGAGTTTTACCAATTAATAAAGGTTACAAATTAAGTTGGGATGACATTCTTAGAAGAGATGTAATTATGTCTATCATGGCTAGGGGAATTGTATGTTTTTCAGATATTGAATCAAAATATCAGATTAATTTTAATGAGTACTTCTCACAAGAATTAGCCGTATTAAAATTGTTAGAAACTGATGGATTAATTAACTTATCGACTAATCAAATTAATGTTACACAAATAGGTCGATTGTTAGTGAGAAATATTGCGGTTATTTTTGACTCTCGTAAAACTACGCAACAAAATAAATTCTCTCGTGCAATTTAAGGGTTGGGGGGAACAGTTGACAGTTGACAGTTATCAGTTATCAGTTATCAGTTAACAGTTATCAGTTAACAGTTATCAGTTATCAGTTAACAGTTATCAGTTAACAGTTATCAGTTATCAGTTATCAGTTAACAGTTATCAGTTATCAGTTATCAGTTGACAGTTGACAGTTGACAGTTCCCCATTCCCTATTCCCTATTCCCTATTCCCTATTCCCTATTCCCTATTTTAAACAAACACCTCATTAACAAAATTCCCATGTAATCCATAAGGAATATGATGCTTAAGATGTAATCTTGCAATAGGTTCTTTATTCAAATCCTTGGCATCTAAAATTACCACATCCGAACGATGGTGAGTTGAATCGTAAACCAAACCCAATACCCAACCATCATCTTCATCACCATTGCGATTAGCGAAGCTAGATGCCTTCGGCATATCGCGAGGGACAAAGTTCGGTTCGCTAACAAAACCGTGAGGTGCAGCACTCCAAAGTTGTTTTTCACCTGTTTGTAAATCAACTTTTTCCCATGCTTGTAATGGTGCGTTACCACTATTAGCATGACCAGCACCCATGTATAAATAACGATGGTCGCGTCCGACTTTCTCCGGATGTACACAGGGAAATTCACAACAACGACTTTCAATTAATTCTCGTCGTACTTGATTATTTTCAAGGTTAAGATAAAAACGCCACAATTGACCAGGTTTTAAAGCATCAAAGTCAGTTTCACGAAAATCATTTCCTGCTTCTACTTCTGGTAAAGTTTCGTAACAAATAGAATCAATTACTATTTCTGAATCTTTTTCAAAAGCGTTAGCGTGGTGGAATACAAATCCCGATTGTGCTTCGAGAATTTGCATCCCATTTTTATTACCTTCTTTTGCAATATTTGGTTTTCTGGGAATTACAATAACTTTAGTCGGTTGATTCGGCTGGAACTTAATACATTCCCCAGCACCACGCATTCCTAAAGCAAAAGGTAGGGGATTAAAAGCAACAGGATTTTGAAATAAGATGCAGTAATTTTGGGTAATCACAAAATCGTGGATAAAAGCAAAACCCGGAACGCTGTAGGCATTTTTGCGGACAATTTTACCCGTATTATCTAATTCAAAAATAGTAATAGTTGTAGATAATCCTGGCTTAATAGAAAAATTTACTAAACAAGGTTCACCATTATTTTGTTCACAATGAGGGTCAAAACGTGGATGTGCTGCGAATGCTTCATCTTCGGATAAAACACCATCAAATTGTTCTTTACCTAAAGTTTCTAATGTTTGAGGGTCAAGTTTATGAGGCTCTGCTGCTTCCCACAAAGCTAAGAGTTTTCCACCCCAGTAAATAACATTAGTATTGGCAATATTTTTTAAATTAAAATCAAAAGCATTTGCTAACCAACCCCCAGGTTTTTGTGTACCAAATACACCACGATAAAGAATTTTTCCGGCTTTTTGTTCTTCGATATAACCTTCAGTCCGTACAAAACGATTGCGAAAATGAGCGCGTCCGTTAGTAAAAGTAATCTTACTAATCATTCCATCACCGTCAAAAGGATGATGAATATTTTGTCCGTTAATATCAAATAATCCCGGACCATTTTTAAACAGCGTACCGTTTAACTCAGGCGGAATTTCTCCTTCAATATCATCAATCCAATAATCAAATTCTTCTGTTAAAGATTGATATCCTCCCTGCCAATTTTCGCGAGAATAGGATTTTTCTGTAGTTGAAGCACGTTCGTAAAGTTGAAAATTCTGCATTAGTCTGATTTTAGATTTTAGATTTTAGATTTTAGATTGACAATTAAGAGCTAGGAGTTATGAAAAACTTGTAGTGGGAGCATAACAACTCCCTTTTTGTTATTCCAATTACCAATTACCAATTACCAATTACCAATTACCAATTACCAATTACCAATTATTAATTACCAACTTCTTCTGCTGGTTGTTGCAAAATTAATTCTGAGACTAAATTAGGCAACATTTCTTTTTCGTCGCTGTTTTTTAAAGTTGGTTGGATTAATTTTGGAGTTTCTTGTTCTTTCTCTGGTAGCCAATTAATAAACGGTAGCGGTAGCAATGTACTAAGATTCGTAATTGTTACTAACAGCCAGAGGTTGTTAAAGTTGTTTTCGGTAACTCCCAAATAATGCATTAACACAGCACCCGCCTCGTGAGAAACCAACCCCGCTAGGTTAGTTACCGACATTAATAACGCAAATAAAGTCGCTTCTACTCCCGGAGGACAAATTCTTGCTGCTAATACCAAAACCGGCATATAGGCAATTTGTCCCATCACCGTCAAAATTAAACTATCACCCAAACTAAACCAGTGGTCATCTATTCCCAAAGCTCGGTTAGCATGAGTTACGAGTAACAGCGTCGTTAATCCTAAAATTGCTGAAAGTACCGTACTCCAAGCAAAAATTACTCGGAATGGAACGCTTTTGAGAAAACGCTGGAAAATCCAAATCCCTACTAAAGCCGCAACACTCGTTACTAACCGCACTCTTCCCAAAAATTCTGGTTGAAAATGTAACTCGTTGGTAGTAAAAAAGAAAAATGCCGATTCTGAACTTGGTGTAGCTTGCCAGATGAACAGAAAAGCAGTAGGTAGCCAAATTACTTTTTGGGTTATGGCTTTACGTAGTAACTTTACTTGGTTTTTAACATCCTCAAAATTGCTGTTTTTATCATCTTTCCGATTATTCTCTACCGGGGATTCAGCAATTAACCAAGCAACTGCGGAGACAATCAGCGGAAATGTAGCAGTAATTAAAAATACAGTGCGCGTAGTAAAATGTTCTAGTAAAAATCCGCTAAAGTAAGCAGTTATTAAACCCCCAAACGCCGAAGCACCCCAACAAATCGACTGTAGAGAACCTGCTTCCGCTTGGGATTCTACCCTTGCTCTTTCCACTACCAACGAGTCAACAATGACATCGCTCACCGCAACCGACAGCGAACTTAACGCGATCGCGGTTGTTGCAGCCCAGCTACTATGAACTATTGTCGCCATACTTACCCAGGCTATTGCTCCGAGTATCCCCGACAAAATTAGATAAGGTCGTCGTCGATAGCCAAATATGGGAAAACCATCGGAAAAGAAGCCAAATAAAGGTTTAATAATCCAAGGTAAAACGATAATACCAAATAAGGCGGAAACCTCAGCAGGACTTAGCCCAAGTTCATCTTTGAGAAAAAAGCTCACCGCTAAACGCGACAGCCCCAAAATACCTTGGACAAAATAAACGGTAAGAATTGCGAACAACTCTGCTGTCGGCTCATTACCGAAAAGGATTCTTTCTTTGATTAATTGTTTGATCTTAAACCAGCTAGAGGAGGAAACCAGCATTAGTAAATTTTTTTGAAGTTTTCTCTACTTTTATTATGATAACTAGTAATAATGCTGGCGACTGCAAGAAGCAGTGGAATTGCTCGGAGATAATAAACCAGAAAAGCTCCAGCGTCATGGAGCTTTTAAGCTTCCACCCACTAACAAAGTCAAGATGTCCATTACAGGAGGTTTATTCTGTTGCTGAAGACGCTAAAAACTGCGCGAATACCTGCTCACCCGTCATATTCTGTGTTTGATTTGCGAAGCTATAAAACTGTGGTTTTTGGTCAATAAAAATCTGTTTTTCGAGAACAAAATTTTCGTCGTCATCAAGCAACCCAACGGGAACTGCATAATATTGTTGTTGTTTTAGACGGTAGAAAAGATGGGTTCCACACTTGCAACAAAAGCCACGCTCAGCCCATTCGGAAGAATCGAAAACAGATATATTTTCATTACCTTCAAAATTAACATCGCCACTACATTCAATAGCAAACAAAGGACCACCAGTCCATTTTCTACACATATTGCAGTGACAAGCGTCTACATTATTGGTTTTGGTTTTAATTGAAACGCTTACCGCACCACAAAGACAACTTCCTCGTCGTTCGACTTCGTTTGTCATACTTTTCTCCTCGATTTTACTTATTTTAGAATTGGTTCTTACAAATCACTTCGCCCTTCCTATCAAACAACACCACCCCAACTTTCATCTCCACATCCGCATACTTTTTCACATAACTTTGGGCTTTCCGACTGATCTTTTGGGCCAAATTAGCAAAAACCGCATCAACTAAATTCAATTCAATCAACTTTTTATGGGCTTCATCCGCTGTTTTTGCTTGTAAAACAGTCCGTACAGCTGCAATATCTCCCCCAACTTCCACCACAGCAGCAGCGATAATTTCTAACTTTGCATCAGCAATATGACTTGAAGTATTAAAAATTCCACCCGCTAACTTAATTAACTTTCCCTGATACCCCAACAACAATACTGAGTCCACTTTATACAATCCTGCTTCTATCAACAAAGCTCCCAACCAGTTACCTGTAGGAACTATCGCCGATTCTGGAATAGATAAACGTTCTGCTACAGAGTAACCATTCGCACCAATACAAAATACTAAATTGCGTAGGCCCTGCCCGCCGTAGGCATCGCGTTTCACCTTCTCTCGTAAGATACCGCGAAACTCCTCTAAATGGTCAGCAGCAGAAAGCGGTTGAGAAATTCCACTAGTTCCTAATAAAGCTAATCCTTCCAAAATTCCAAAAGCTTCATTAGAAGTACGTTTTGCTAATTCCCTACCTTGAGGAAGAATAATTCTGACAGTAGCGATTTTATCTTCAGGAATTAAAGGTAATAAATTCGCTGTAAACAAACGACGAGCAAAGCTGTAAATTGCAGCTTCTCCCGTAGCGGTTTTTCCCAAACCTTCCCCAGCTTCTAAAGTTAGAATTTCTTCTTCTATTTCTTCTTGTCGCGGCGATAACTTTACTAAAGCCCAAATAGGAGTATTTCTAGTTAAATCTAAATTATCACCGGGATTGCTCAGGGTAATTGCTAAAGCACTATTACTATCTAAAAGAGCAACTTGCGCGATCGCAATTTCTGCATTCTCATCTAGCAAATCTAGAGATACCGAGGATAATTTTTCGGTAGTATTTCTTAAATTAATTAAAGCAGCCTTCGCAGCAGCCACCGCGAAAACGGGTAAAGTGTAACCGGGGAGAGGGGGAGACAAGGGGATGGGGCTGTCTCTTATGCACATCTGACGCTGCCGACGATCTTACGCA
>NZ_JADEWL010000030.1 GCF_015207665.1 Plectonema cf. radiosum LEGE 06105 | reverse complement strand
TGTATAAGAGACAGGGGAGATGGGGGGAATAGTTGATAACATACCATTACCAATTCCCAATTACCAATTACCAATTCCCAATTCCCAATTCCCAATTCCCAATTACCGATTCCCAATTACCAATTCCCAATTACCAATTCCCAATTCCCCATGCTTAATTCAACTATAATTGCGCCAAACGGCAACTAAGGAACCTTGTACCTGTACCTGTCGTGCGTCAACTTCTATTGGCTGATATTTTGAGTTTGCGGGTTCGAGGGTAATGCGATCGCTACTTGTCCGATAAAACCGCTTTAATGTCGTACCGTGTCCTTCAACCATGGCAGCAACAATTGTACCGTCTTTGAGCATATCTGGTTCCTGTACGGGATGCAAAAATACCATGTCTCCATCAACGATGGAATCTTCAATCATGCTGTCACCAGTTACCCGCAAAGCATATGTTTGAAAGGGTAATTTGATCTCTTGAAAATCCAAATGTTCCACAGCATCGGTAAAGGGTTCTATTAAACCACCCGCTGCTATGGTACCTAAAATGGGTACACCAGGATTTTCCGGATGCAAAACTCTTATAGTCCGCGCTTTACCTTCACTCCACTCAATATACCCCTTGTTGCGTAAATGCTCTAAACGACTTTGAATCGGCGCTGGTGACCTCAAATTCATCGCTTGCATCATCTGACGAATTGAAGGTGAATGCTGACGCATTCGGATATATTCCGTCAACCAATCGTAAAGTTCTCTTTGTGCTTCTGTCAGTTTTTCCATAATCTGTAGGGAAGTAAAATACAAATGTCCTTAGAACATTAGTACTACAAAAAAGCTGATAACGGCAAAGTTTTTTGCCTTTTATATTGCAATTTTTAAATATTTTTTGAATCAAGAGTGGGAACCGGGGAGATTTTGGATTGAAATTGAGAGTAAATCCAAAATCTAAAACATCTAAAACCGACATTTAAAGTGGTTCTGAGGGCAAAATACTGGCAAGTAAAGCTTTTTGTGCGTGAAGTCGATTTTCTGCTTGTTGCCAAACTCGCGAATGTTCGCCTTCAATAACAGCATTTGTTATTTCTTCATCGCGATGTGCTGGTAAACAGTGTAAAACAATCGCTTTTGGGTGAGCAAAACTCAACAATTCCTGATTAATTTGATAGGGTTTGAAAATTGGCATTCGATCCTCTGCTTCTTTTTCTTGTCCCATACTTGCCCATACATCAGTATAAAGTATATTAGCATTCTTTGCTGCGTTTTCGGGGCTTTCGGTAATCATAACTTCACTTTTTCCATTTGCGATCGCAGAGGCTTGTTTGACGACATCGGCTGAAGGTTCGTAACCGCTGGGGGTGGCAATTTTCACATTCATTCCTACTAAAGCACAACCTAACATCAAGGAATTTGCAACATTATTACCGTCACCAACATAAGTTAAAGTTAAACCCTTTAAAGTTTGGAATTCTTCTTGAATTGTCAATAAATCCGCCAAAACTTGACAGGGATGCTCCAAATCTGTCAGGGCGTTAATTACTGGAATTTGGGCATAATTTGCAAAGGTTTCTAATTCTTGCTGTTTAAAGGTACGAATTGCCAAACAATCGAGATATTTATCCAATACTCTGGCAGTATCTTGAATTGGTTCCCCACGACTAACTTGAGTAACATTAGGATTAAGGTCAATAACTTGTCCACCTAATTGGTACATTGCTACGGTAAAACTTACCCGTGTTCTAGTGGAGGCTTTAGAAAATAATAGCCCCAATACTTTATTGCAGCGCAATTTCAATTTTTGTGATTTTAATTGAGTTGCCATCTGCAAAAGTTCTTCAATTTCTATTGCGCTCAAATCTGCTATGCCTAATAAATCTCGTTGACTTAACGCTGTCATGCTTTTTAATTATGTTTAGGAACAATTAAGTGTTACGTTTTTTCAATTTATACGAACATCTTTCAAGAAGCCTGAAATATTCCGTTGTTCTGTGAAATGCTCGCGATAATACAAGATTAGAATAACTGTAAATTTTGATTTTTTTGATATTTGGAATTATTTCTCTATTACAATAACTGTGCTTTCAGACTTGGGTAAATCACTCTCTAGGCAGAGAAAATTATTGACCAAAAAATTGAGATACAAGCCCCGTGCTAAAGCATCGGCTTTTCGACAATTTAGGGTACAATTTGAATAGTCGCCATAGGGCATTGGGAGACTTTAAACGGACATCGAGGAAGAGTAAGACTAATAAAGGTAGCATCATCCAGTGAAGCGTCAAGAATCACCGCACTTTAAGGGCGGTGAGTATGTCAAATAATCTGCTTGCTTGATTTGCATGAAAAGTCAAGGGATGCTCTCTAATAATTTTTCTGCAAATCAATCAATTATTTATTTTTGCTCAAAGCTGTTTGTGGCTTGAAATTTTGGAAATTAAATCAAGGTCTTTACAATATTATTTTTTCTGGTACAATTACAAATTAGTATAAGCCAGCATGGCTCAGTGGTAGAGCAACGCACTTGTAATGCGTAGGTCGTCGGTTCAAATCCGACTGCTGGCTTTTTGATAGTAAAGTTTTATCTGTGTCATCCTTTAATCCTTCTAATCCGTGTTCAAAGGAGTTTTTCCGGTTAATCGGTGAGACAGCGGTTACCACGAATCAATAATCAAAATTTTGTGTTACCGTTATCGTTTAAAATTATTGAGTAAAAAATAAAATACCATCGATTAAAAACAACAAAATTGCTTTGATTTTGAAAGTTGGTAATTAAAGTTGGTAATTGCAAATAATATGACTACAGTAACCCAAGTCAAAGAAACCGAATTCGAGACACTTTTAAAATCTGAAAATATCCTCGTAGTTGATTTTACCGCTACTTGGTGCGGTCCATGTCGTGTGGTTGCACCTTTAATACAACAACTAGCCCAAGAGTATCCAGAAGATATTAAAGTGGTGAAAATAGATGTAGACCAAGATAAACCACTGGCGAAAAAATACGAAGTTCGCAGTATTCCTGCGGTGCTAATTTTCAAAAATGGCGAATTAGTTGAAAATCTTGTCGGCGCTAAACCCTATGAAGAATTTAGCGACGCGGTTAAAAAGAATCTTTAATAGTTTCAAAATAGTTCCAAACTACAACGCAGGTGGTATAATCTCCTCTGCACACTTAAACTAAGTAACTGTAGAGACATCATCGCTCGTGCCATAAGCACGGTACAGTCGATAAAAATTCATGCCTACTACCACCTGGACTCGTCATCACATCCTTTCCCTGGCTGATTTCACCGCTACTGAATACAATGCAGTTTTACAGACTGCTGCGAGTTTTCAGGAAGTGCTAACGCGGCGAATGAAAAAAGTACCTACTTTACAGGGACAGGTGGTGGCTAATTTGTTTTTTGAACCATCTACTCGGACTCGCAGTAGTTTTGAACTTGCTGCAAAACGTCTGAGTGCAGATACCCTGAACTTCTCCGCAGCTAATTCTTCGATGACTAAGGGAGAAACAATTCTAGATACAGCTAAAACTTATTTAGCGATGGGTACTGACATCATGGTGGTACGTCATCAAGATGCAGGAGTACCAAACGCGATCGCAACAGAAATGGACCGTTTGGGTGTAAAAGTCAGCGTTTTAAATGCTGGTGATGGACAACACGAACATCCTTCTCAAGGGCTGTTAGATTTATTTACAATTTGTAGTCTGTTTGACCAAGATAATCCCCGAATCGAACTTTTGCAAGGAAAAAAAATTGCTATTGTCGGCGATATTCTGCATTCTCGCGTGGCTAGGTCAAATATTTGGAGTCTTACCGCAGCTAGCGGTGCGGAGTTACATTTAGCAGCACCACCGACGCTATTACCAAAATTATTTGCCGATTATGGTAAAGATAGACCTGGTAAGTTATTCGTACATTGGGAATTGGAGCCAGCTTTGCAAGATGCCGATTTTGTGATGACGCTACGATTACAAAAGGAACGTATGACTACTCATTTACTACCTTCATTGCGGGAATATCATCAGTTGTTCGGAATTACGCGGGATAAGTTGCGAAATTGTCAAGATAATGTAAAAATATTACATCCGGGTCCTGTAAATAGAGGTGTGGAAATTAGCTCGGATTTAATGGATGACCCTGAGTTTAGTTTGATACAAAATCAAGTGACGAGTGGTGTTGCGGTGCGAATGGCTTTACTGTATTTAATTGGTAGCGGCAAAGCTTCAGAATAGTCAGAATTTGGGATTTTTCTCATGTTAACAGAAGTCCGTGGGGTTAGAAGTCAGGTTTTTATGATAAATGTCTGTAGTAACAGATAATTGCCATCAAAACCCAACTTCTGTGAGAGTTAGTCTGTGAGAAAATATTTTCTAAGTTTAAAAATTAATCAGACTTTTTCGATTTGTCTACAATTGTCTTTACACGACGAATTATCCAAGGGGTTCCACGATATTTGCCGTTAACTTCTTCTTGAATAAATTCTGTATTTACAATATCTACTTGATAATTACTACCGCGATATTGACGAGTAACTGGTTTTTTTACAGTCTCAGATGGAGAAACAGTTTGATTTTGATGATGATTATTTCCCCGTTGTTCAAATTTGAGTTGATATTCATTTTGCTGCAATAATTTCTTAGTAGTAACCAACACTACAACTAACAACAAAACCTGGATTTCCCAAGGTGCTAAAATCAAACTGAACACAAGACTAATAATTGCGAATAAACCTGCGAGATATCCCACTTCATCGCTACATTTTTTAAAAATATAGCCAGTAATTACACAGATAAAAAGTGGAATCAGAAAAAATAAAGGCATCTTTTCTCAACTCCGAATTCTAAGCATTTGCTTTGATACAAAAATCATTGAACTGCTATTGTAAGCAGATGTAACCGATATTACACCCTTTCGGTTTTTTTGCTACAACTTCCTACATATATAAACAGCATCTCGGACTGATATTCCGAATTTTATTTATTGTTTAGTATATTAGCTTATTACTATATACTAGCGCTCGAACTTGAATAATATTATAGGCGTAGAATTACCTTTAATACGGTGTTCCTTTAATAATCGCAGAACAATGTTGAATATTCCCCAACTGTTAGCCACTGAACTGAATCTCAAGCCTTTTCAGGTGGAAAATGCGCTCTCGTTATTTGCAGAAGGTGCAACTATTCCGTTTGTTGCACGTTACCGTAAGGAGCGTACTGGTGAAATGAATGAAACCCAGTTGCGCGATTTATCCGATAGGTATACTTACTTAACTGAATTAGAAGCAAGGAAATCAGTAATTTTAAATGCGATCGCCGAACAAGGTAAACTTAGTGATGAGTTGAAACAGCAAATCGAATTGTGTTTACAAAAAACCGAATTGGAGGATTTATATTTACCTTATCGTCCGAAGCGTCGGACTCGCGCTACTATTGCCAAAGAAAAGGGACTCGATCAATTAGCGGATTTGATTAAGTCGTTGAATGTGAAAGGTGGTGTGTCAGGGGATTTGAATGTAGAAGCAGCGAAGTATATAAATACAGATAAACAAGTTGAAACCGCAGCAGAAGCGCTCAAAGGTGCGAGTGATATTTTAGCGGAAGAAGTGGCAGAGAAGGCTCATTTGAGGGCATTTTTACGGGAGTTGTTGTTAGAGTCGGGGGTATTTGTTTCTCGCATTAAAGACGAATATCCCGAAGGTACGACAAAGTATGAAATGTACCGCGATTATCGCATGAAAGTGAGTAATATTGCACCTCATAATATGCTGGCTTTGTGTCGCGGAGATAAGGAGAAAATATTAAGTTACGAAATTGCTTTTGATGAAGATGATGTGCTTGCTTATTTGGAATCCCAAGAAATTCGGAATAAACAGCCAGAGATTCGCAAATTTTATCAACAAATGCTCAAAGATGCATTTAACCGTTTGATGAAAACTTCTTTGATTAATGAAGTAATATCTGAGAAGAAAGAATATGCAGATATTGAGTCTATCAAAACATTTGAAACCAACTTACGTAACTTATTATTGTCCGCACCAGCAGGGATGAAACCGGCGATCGCCATTGATCCAGGATTTAGAACCGGGTGTAAGGTGGCGATTTTGGATGAAACAGGAAAATTTCTGGAGTATCAAGCGGTTTTTCCCCATACAGGAGCCGAAAAACGCCGCGAAGCTGTAAAAACGCTGCAAAATTTGATGAAAAAATACAACGTTGAATTAATCGCGATTGGTAACGGTACAGCTTCTCGTGAAACTGACGAATTTGTCGCCGAAGTCATGGAAAATATGCAGCGTAAACCAATTAAAGTTATGGTTAACGAGTCGGGTGCATCGATATATTCAGCGAGTAAAGTCGCGATCGCAGAATTCCCCGATTTAGATATTACGGTGCGCGGAGCCATTAGTATCGGTCGTCGTTTACAAGATCCACTTGCGGAATTAGTCAAAATTGACCCCAAATCTATCGGTGTGGGACAATATCAACACGATGTAGACCAAAAATTGCTCAAAAAGAAATTAGATGAAACGGTAGAAAGCTGTGTTAATTACGTTGGTGTTGACTTGAATACAGCTTCTAAAGAACTTTTAACTTCTGTTTCCGGGATTACCTCTAGCATTGCAAATAATATAGTTCAATACCGCAACGAAAATGGTGCCTTTAAAAATCGTCGTCAGTTGTTGAAAGTTCCCAAATTAGGACCAAAAGCTTTTGAACAAGCAGCAGGTTTTTTGAGAATTCGTGGTGGTGAAAATCCTTTAGATAATACCGCAGTGCATCCCGAAAGTTATGCGGTGGTGAAAAATATTGCTTCAGATTTGAATTTGGAATTACAGCAAGTTACCCAAATTGCAGAAAATCTCAAAAAAGCTGATTTAAAGAAATACGTCACCGATACTGTAGGTGAACCGACATTACGAGATATCATCGGAGAACTTGAAAAACCTGGAAGAGATCCTCGTGCTGAGTTTAAGTATGCCACTTTTAAAGAAGGAATCAATGAGATTACTGATTTAGAAGTAGGGATGGAATTAGAAGGAATTGTCACAAATGTTGCGAATTTTGGCGCTTTTGTAGATGTGGGGGTGCATCAAGACGGTTTGGTACATATATCTCAGCTTGTAGATCGATTTGTTAAAGATCCCAAAGAAGTGGTAAAAGTTGGGGAAGTTGTGAAAGTTAAAGTTTTAGAAGTTAATCAGAAATTAAAGCGGATTGGTTTATCGATGAAAGCTGTTAGGCAATAAACAAATTAATAATGTAGAGACGTAGCAGTGCTACGTCTCCCGATTTTTGCGATTGTATTGAGAATTCTCGAATAATATATTTATTTTTTTAACGCAGAGGAACACAAAGGTAAACGCTGAGGTACGCGGAGTTTTAGGATTTTTTTCGTTAAATTAGAAGATATCCTGAATTGCCCTTATTGAAGTTGTAGCTAGTAATTGGGAATTAAGAAAGAAATGTATTTTAATTTACTTGTTACCGAGTTTGGACTTTGTAACAATTGTCAAAATCAAGATAATTATTTCTGCTTTTAATCGGGTATCATATCTCTACTTAGTTTAAGTTAAACCTAAATTAATCAACTTAAAATCATGCCACTTGAGTTAATTGTTTTAATTGCTGCATTGGTTGTTGCCTTTATAGTTTTCAAGGCTTTACTAAACGTAGTAAAAACAACTTTTAGTACCGCGATCGCGCTTTTGGTGATTGTGGTTATTTTGAGTATGTTCGGGATTACTCCAGAAGATTTAATCCGAGAAATTACTAACTTACCTCAAACTTTGATGCGCTTATTTCCGCAAACACAAACATAAATAGGCTGTTCATATTCAAGATGCAAATAGTTTTTTTGAATTATTTTGGAATTATTTTGGAATTATTTTTTAATCAAAATATAAGCTGTAGCATACTCTGGTAATTGCTTAATATGTTGATTGAAACTATTTTGATTTTGGAAAATACCCGCAAGAAAATCGAGTTGATAAAAGTTGGGTAAAAATGCACCACCTGTATCGGCAATAACTCCCATTCTCAGTTGTTTACGTCCATTTTGCATATACTCCATGACAATCATTCTACCTAAACCAATATTGAGTACATCACCAGCAAAAGTTACTCCCGGTTTAATGGATATCTTTTGATCAATTTTATAGCCGTAACCTTTAATATCTTTAACTTCTCGAAAATACCAGTAACGCTTTTGCGAACGTCTATTTAAACCTTTGACATAGGGAATTTTGTTACTTCTATCAACGTTAAAATAAGCCGAAGAACCGCCACCCAAATCAACAAGTATAGTCCCTTGCATTAAGGCTTCTTCTAAACCTTCTCTAGTCATATAAACAATGGGTTCAACTTTACCAAATTCCTTGCCACCAGGTTCATAAATACCAGACAATACATCTTGTTTACTATATTTAGTGTAAAACTCATCTGTATTTGCGGTATCTTTAAGGCTATAAAGAGGAATATTAAATTTAGCAGTTTTCTTGCGAGAACCGGGATGAACAAAAACAGCGTATTTGGTAATTCGTAAATTTTTACGTTGGGGTTCTTTAGGATTATAAGCAGACCATTTTATCACGCGGAAATTAGAATTGATAAAATTGGGGTCTTGTAAACGAGTTGTGCGATTATTGGCAATATCTTCTTGTAATATACTAATCATAAAATCAAGAGTTTTCGTAATATCTTCTACAGATACTCCTTGAGTTTCCAATACCCCCGGACGTAAAATATTTGGGTCATTATTGGCATGGTCTTGATAATATTTTCTTGTATTTATTAAAGTCGCTAATAAGTCTCCTTGATTAAAATTAATTTTATTCCCAGATAATTGAGCAGAACTAAACAGCTTATTGCCATTAATACTAAATTGATATTTTTGTAATTCATCAATAACTTTGTAAGCTTGGGATAGTAGCTGCGGTTGATATAAAGTATTTGTAAAAGTATTTGTATTGGTTGAAGGTTGATTTTGACAAGGTGCAGAATTATTTAAATTACACGATGCAGGTAAAAAGGAAAAATTAGAAGTTAATTTAATACTTGAATTGAGTAAATTTTGCTGCTGGGGATGTAAAGGAGAATTTTTTTGTATCAACTGCTGACTTTGCGATTGACCGTAAGCATAACTACTTAGATTGCCAGCCAATAAAAAACCAATACTACCTATCACAAAACGCATTTTTGGGATAAACATAAGACACAATTTATTATTTACTTTTTGATATACCAGAACTCGAACAATAGGTCAAAGGTGAGGTTTTATATTTAATTTGACCCACTTACTCTCGATTTAAATACTCCCTGTAAATAAAATTCGACCGATATAGCATAGCTAGAATTGTTAATCGGTTTTTCTGTTCCCCATTCCCTGTTTGCTATTCGTTGACAGTTGATAGTTGATATAGCGAGTTAGGACATTTCCCTGTTCCCTTAAGAACAAAATATGATGTCCTAACCAATATGACCATTGTTATAGTTCTTCTTTATTTCCCGAAAGTCCACTGTCAACTGTCCACTGTCAACTAACTCCTAACTCTCTTTCAACCACTCCACAATCTGGGGATTAACTAAATCCGGCACTTCATCATGGGGACAGTGACCTGCACCGCGAATTGGTACTATTTTGATGTCTTTACCGTTTTTGAGGGCTTCTTCGTACACTTTCGCGCCGCTAATTGGTGTCCACGGGTCGTCTGCACCCCAAATTACTAATAATGGACATTCGACTTTGGGTAATAATTCTTCCGGAGAATCACCAGGAGGTGCTGTTAAAATTGATGCAAATACTTGCTGTGCGCCTTCGTCACATGAAGGTTGGTAAAGCATATCTACTAATTCATCAGTGACAGCATTGCGATCGCGATAAACTTGATAAAGGGTACGGCGAATTTGGGATTTTCTGCGGATATTGTTAAATACGAATTTACCCGTGATGGGATGACTCACCAATTTGTTAAAAGAACCCATGACAAAGCGTAATGCTGGGTTTAATTCGTGGGGACGATGGCTCAAACCTCCCGCTGCGTTGATTAAAACGGCTCCGCTGGTGATTTCGGGATGCTGTACTGCGACGGTTAAACTGATCAATGCACCAACGGAGTTACCGATAAATACGGCTTTGTTTTGGATATATTGTTGATGAAAGTCTTTGAGTAATTCTACCCATAAATCAACGCTGTAATTGATCGGAGCTTTATCCGAACCACCAAACCCTAATAAATCTAGGGCAAATACCTGATAACCAGCATCGGCTAATACGGGAATATTTTTCCGCCAATGTCCGATAGATGCACCGAAACCGTGAATTAATACTAAAGGTTTTCCCGTACCCATGACGGTATATTGAATTTTGTAACCTTTCCAATTCCAGAACAGTTTTTCAAAGGTGGTTGTTGATTTTGATGTAGTAGTCACAGTTTTTGTGAAGTTTAGTAAAGTCTTTCTTATTATGGTAACGGTTTATGGGCTTGATTAGTTATTCAATAGTCTAAAAATGGTATGTTAGCCGAGGGAAAAATATTTATGCTGACAACTTCGATTAATTTACAGTTAGAACCAGGTCAAAAGGTGACGTTACAGCCTGTTTCCTGGGAAGGTTTTGAAGAGATTTTGGCACAGTTAGGAGAATATCGTGCATCTCGAATTGCATATGCTAATCACATATTAGAAATTATGGCTCCATTACCAGAGCATGAAAGGTCAAAAGTATTGCTCGCGGATTTAGTTAAAATACTGCTAAAATTACAGAAAAAAGCATGGGAACCTCTTGGTTCAACTACTCTTAAGCGTCAGGGAATGGTAGCAGGTATTGAACCTGATGATTGCTTTTATATTCAAAATTATCAAGCTGTAATTGGTAAGCAAAGAATTGATTTGAATATAGATCCACCACCCGATTTAGCATTAGAAACTGATGTTACTTCCAAAACTGAAATCGATGCTTATGAAGCTTTAGCAGTACCGGAATTATGGATTTACTCTGATGGTAAATTGAAAATTAATTTATTCCAAGAAGATAAATATATTGAATCTCAAATTAGTTCTATTTTTCCAACTTTAAAATTAATAGAAATTATTCCCCGATTCATGCAGCGTTCGTTACAAGTTGGTGTAAGTCAGACTTTAGAAGAATTTGAAGCGTTTATTAGAGATGAATATTATCACTGATTTTTAAAAAAGAAAAAGACGTAGCATTGCTACGTCTTTACATTAGTATATTAATGTTAGGTATTTAGATTAAAATCAATTTTGACGATAATATCGTTAAAATCGCGATCGCCACCTCCTTTTAAGTCTTCAAAACCAAAGATGTTATCACCGAGCATCATTACGTGGTCTCCACTGTCTGAATTAGCACCGAGGAATGGGAAGTAAATATCAGTGAATGAATCGAAAGTACCATCAACTATTAAAAAAGGTACAAATATTGCACCGGGTTCAAAATCGCCTGTAAATGTTGCTGTAGTTTGATTATTTACGCTCAGTTCAATGTTAGTAATACGGTTTTCTACTGCGGCTTTTGCGTAACCTTCTTGTCCAACAAGTATATCAGCTACACCGTCACCGTTGGTATCTATACCGCCATTTTCATCAGCTACTTGGAAGAAACCTACCACATTATTAAATGTAGCTTCGCGGTGAATGGTAAAGGTTGCTTTTTGTTTGATGGTTATTTCGGTACTTCTGAAGTCAAGCACTTCGATTCTTTCTTGTAATCTGCTACCAATGGCTTTTTTGGCTTTACCATCCAATTTCATATTGATTTTGACACCTTCAAAGTCCAAATCAAAGCCATTTGTTTCAACTTCGGATATTTGTAAGAAGTTAGCAGAAGAAAAAGTTAGTTGGGATAAGTTGATTTGACCTTTTTTTACACCATCTATAGTACCGTTTTTGACTGAGAAGAAACGGAAGTTGGTATCAATACTAAATTCCAGAATTTTTTCAATATTAGTATCGAAACCTTGAGGTGCATTTCCTAATACAGAAAAGATGCTTTGAGCGCGTTTTAAAGCGACTTCTGTATACTTTTCATTGTCGGTAGAAATTCCATCGATAGTTCCTTGTTCATCATCAACGGTAAAGAAACCAATTTCTTTGATTTCTTGGACAGTTTTACTTTTGAAAGAAAACTTGATCGAAGATTTACCACCTTTGAAAGCGAAGCTTTTATTACTTTTAGATGTTAAAGTAAATTTTCCTTCGTCATCTCCATCATCGTCGTCGTCATCATCATCGTCGTCATTTTCATTATCAGTCATTCCACCTGAATTTTCATCATCATCATCATCGTCATCGTCGTCGTCATCATCATCATCATCGTCATCGTCATCGTCATCGTCGTCGTCATCGTCATTCCCAGTTATTCCACCTGAATTATCATCATCATCATCGTCGTCGTCATTAATATTACTATTACTATTTTTAGTGATAGTGACAGTACTCATCTCAACATCTGTGGTGACAACTTTATAATCACGTGTTGTTTCCAAGCTTAAAGCAATAGTTTCATCTACTGTACTTGTACCACTGGTAATATTTAAAGTAACTTCAGCAGTATTTTCTTCAGCTTCAAAGGTTATTTGCCCTTTGCTACCATCAAATTTTTCAGCACCTGTTAAAGTGTAATCTTCATTAAAAGTTGCACTACCAGAAATAGTAAAATCAATAGTTAAAGCCGCAGTAATTTTACCCGTGCGAGTGAAGGTATAAATAACTGAATTTTCACTACCTTTAATAATATTGTTGGAACTAACTGTAAAGGAAATTTCTGGTTTATCTTCTGCTAATGCGACAAGGAAACTATCAGATTGATTTTGAGCAGTCAGAGTTTTATCTTCAAAAGTAGCTTCTTGGTAAAAAGTACCGGCAATGTAGATTTTCCCATTTTTGACAGCAATATCGGAGATAGCATCTGCGTTAGTTCCAGCGATATTCTGCGCCCATTTTACTTCACCTTTACTGTCAATTTTAGTGATAAAAGCATTTTCACCTTCACCACCTTCACCACCTTCACGCTCAAGCATGAAGTTATCAATAGTTATGCTTTTATTGTAATAATATCCGGTGACATAAGTATCACCCATTTCATCTACAGCAATGCTTTCAACTTCGACATCGTTATTTTCATTTTTACTGTCAAAGTCTTTCGCCCATAATACATCACCTTTATTATCTAATTTAGCAACAAATACATCACCATTTTCACCACCTTCAAGACTTGTATTACCAAACTGGAGTCTTTCTCTAAATTCTCCGGTAATAAAAGTATTGCTTTGATTATCTATAACAATATCGGATGCTACAACATAATTATTATTTGCGAATTTCTTTTCCCACCCTTTCGTACCTTCTTTATTAAATTGAGTGACTGTGATACTTTTGTTATCAACTCTAGTCATCAACTGATAGGAATTACTATCTTTATCTACAACAATATCTTGAGCAAAGTGATTGCTATTTTCCTCACCTAACTTGTTCACCCACAATCCATTACCATTATTATCAAGCTTCGCAGCGAAAGCATAATCGAATAAACTTGTAACAAAGGGTGTACCAAACTTGATTTCTCCTCTAGATTTTCCGGTAAGATAAACATTACTTTGACTATCTACATCAATACCAGAAACTGCATCATCGTTTGTACCACCGAAGTTTTTTGACCATAATTTATCACCATTTGCAGCCAGCTTAGTAACAAAAATATCACTGGATTGACCACCTGAAGAAGTATCGTTAGAAGTAATTGAATTTTGAAATGTTCCGGTAAAGTAGACATTACCACTAGTATCTACAGCAATATCTTCAACTTCTTCTTTATTAGTAGTACCAAAACTTTTTACCCAATTAAACTTTCCATCTTTGTCTAATTTAGCGACAAAAACATCTGAGTCACCTTGAGATGTTAGAGATTCATCATCAACAGTAACTGTACCTAAAAAATCTCCAGTAACATAAGTATTTCCTTGATTATCCACAGCAAGGAATTCGTAACCGGGAGCATTGCTACCAAACTGCTCTCCCCAATCTAAACTTAACTTAGGATCGTCATTGCTAATAACGCTCATCACCATCACATCTTCATCCGAAGATACTAATCTTGATTCATTCATCACCATCTGGGGATTATCAAAGATGTAATCTCCCTCAGTCAGAGTAAACATAATAGTTTCATCTGATTCAATCTCAACGTCTTTAATCGGTGTAATGGTAACGGTAGCTTCACTTTTTCCCCCAGCAATCATAACCTTACCTTGAGTAAGATTTTCAAACTTGGCACCCATTTGCTTGTAGTCTGTATCTAAAGTCGCAGTACCACCAAGGGTAAAATTAATAGTTAGAGAATCGGTAGTATCACCAGTACGATTAAAAGTATATTTGAGTGCTTTACCGCTATCTTCTAGCACACTCATAGAATCAACACTAAGAGTCACTTCTGCCGGTAAAATATTCTCTTCCATATAAAGTAGCCTTATGTTTTATCAATAAAAAGGGTTCCTATTGGTTGTAACTTAAGCTACTTTCAAATGTCAAAAAAAGATGCTCCAGAGAAAAACAATTACGTATTTACACGTAAATTGACGGCTGAATATAATTGTTTAACTGTAATAATACTGTTGTTATTTATGTAATTAGATTACCCCTAACTCCTAACTCCTAACTCCTAACTCCTAACTTATATTTGTATTTGTGTTTTCTTTCATATAAATATCTCGAATTGGGAATGGAATTAATATTCCTTCTTGGTTGTAACGCTTGTGCAATTTCTTCACAAGTAGATGTTTACCAATCCTTTGGTCAAAATATTCAGCAACCCGCATATAAAGCGTAAAATCGATGCTGAAATCATTAAATGTATGAAATCTAATAAAAGGTTCGTTTTCTAATAAATCAGGTGCAATTTCTTGCATAACTTCTTTAGCAACTTCTACAGTAATTTTTTCAACTTCTTCCAAATTGCTATCGTAGCTAACACCTATTTTCATAGTTAATGTGAGTTGCTTAGCTGGTAAATGATAGTTGGTAAAGTTTGCCGAAGCTAATTTAGAATTGGGAACAATAATCGTATTTTTAGAAATTTCTTCTATAGTTATATTCCGCCAAGTAATATCTGTAATATAACCTTCTTCACCACCTTCTAATTTTATATAATCTCCCGTTTTTGCTTGTTTGGAAAGAATTAAATAAAATCCCGAAAATAAATTTGCTAAAGTATCTTGCAGTGCTAAACCAACTGCTAAACCACCAATACCTAATGTTGTAATAATCGGTGTAACTTCAATTCCTATGGTTTGAAATATTATTAACGCACCTAAAACGAAAATAGTAGTTTTAATCAAATTAGAAATTAGCGATGCAGAAACTCCTTCTGTTCGCTGAATAAACAAATTAACAAACCCGGCGGCAAGACGTGCAAGAACTAATGTTACGGTAAATAGAAAAATTGCGATAATAATTTTTTGCAGGGCTGCGGTAACATCTTCCTTGAGGGAATAACTCAAAATCGCCCCAAAAAAACCAGCAAGCATAAACCAAATCAAAGGGATACGTCGCAAAGAACTAAAAATTATTTCGCTTCCCGGTATACCCTTTTTAGTAATAATATTACCGAGTTTATTGAAAATAATTTTTTCAGCAATTATTCCAGCTAATAACCCAACTAAAATAAATAAAAGCGGTCTAATCCATTGCATTATCATAATTTTAGGGATGGTATTTTGCATTTTATACACAAAATTCTAAATAAAACAGTGTTATTTACATGAGTATTTCTGCTTATTTTTTATTTATCTAAATTTGTGAGCGTAATTTACGTCTCAATGATAGACAATTGATTACATGAATTTGCCAATCATTTACCACCCAGATTATGTTACCCCATTACCCGACGCGCACCGTTTCCCGATGCCGAAGTTTCGCTTACTTTACGAGTTACTTTTATCCGATGGAGTCGCTGATTTACAGCAATTTCACGCACCTGAAGTTCCAAATCAGGAAACTATCGAGTTAGTTCATACACCCGATTTCGTACAAGCTTATTTACAAGGAACCCTCGACGCAAAAGCACAACGACGTATCGGTTTACCTTGGAGTCCTCAATTAGTAAATCGTACCTGTACGGCGGTAGGTGGTACAATTTTAGCGGCACAAATGGCGTTAAATTATGGATTAGCTTGTAATACCGCAGGAGGAACTCATCACGCTTTCCCCAGCTACGGTTCAGGTTTTTGTATTTTTAATGATATTGCGATCGCAACTCGTGTCATTCAAAAACTCAACTTAGCGCAAAAAATCCTGATTGTTGATTTAGACGTGCATCAAGGTGATGGTACTGCTTTTATATTTCAAGATGATGATAGCGTTTTCACTTTCTCGATGCACTGTGAAGTTAATTTTCCCGGTACCAAACAAAAAAGCGATTTGGATCTACCTTTACCCCTAGGAATGGAAGATGATGCATATTTACAAACTTTAGCGAAATACTTACCGGATTTACTCGCAGATGTGAACCCAGACTTGGTATTATACGATGCTGGTGTTGATACCCATATCGGCGATAAATTAGGCAAACTTGCTTTAACTGATACGGGTATTTATCGTCGGGAAATGCAGGTTTTAACTACTTGTATAGCGGGTGGTTATCCGGTGGCTTGCGTTATTGGTGGTGGTTATGCGGATGATATGAAATCTTTGGTGTGGCGGCATTCTTTGTTACATCGGGCTGCGAGTGAGGTTTATCGACAATTTGGACTATAAATCAATTTTGGATTTTGGATTTTGTGGAAAGTTTGGGGTGTAGATTCTCGAACCCCAAAACTTTTCAAGCTAGATTTTGGATTTATTCCATAAATAAATTAATAAATTCCGGAGCATGAGACTTTTTTCAAATATCTTTTTTCAAATATAAAATTTGGTAATCTAGTTTCAGTGGTTTATTTTATTTAAAATGCAATTAGATCGATTCAATCAACAATTACAATTCATTATCGAAATTGACAAGTTAAAAAATGTCTTGCGTCAAACATTATTAATAAATGCCGAACGTAGAGAAAATAGCGGTGAGCATTCTTGGCATTTAGCAATGATGACAATGATTTTAGCAGAATACGCACCCGAAGGAACCGATCTATTTCGTGCGATGAAAATGTCATTAATTCACGATTTAGTAGAAATTGATGCTGGGGATACTTTTTGTTATGACGTGGAGGGAAATCAAAGTAAAGTAGCAAGAGAATTACAAGCTGCAACTCGAATCTTTGGATTATTACCGGAAGAACAGGGGAAAGAATTGCGTTTACTTTGGGATGAATTTGAAGCCAGAGTTACACCTACAGCTAAATTTGCGGTAGCTTTAGATAGAATACAGCCTTTTATTCACAATCAACAAACTGGAGGTGGTACTTGGTGTATTCATAATATTAATCGCAATCAAGTTATGAAAAGAATGGCTCCTGTAGAAGAAGGTACGCCGAAACTTTGGGATTTTATATTAGCAGAAATTCAAAATTGTATCAATAAGGGATATTTGAAATCTTAGTTCGCCCTTCCAGACTCTGGCTGGGAAAGTATTGTGTGAGGCTCTGGTTCTAGTGTTGATTTTAATTACTGTATTCCCATCCCTCGACAAGAAACAAGAGAAAAAAACCTTACTAGACACAGAGAGCGCAGAGGAAAGAAATAAGGGGAGATAGGTAAATTTAAAGCGGGAAGGGAGTAAGCAACTTATAAGTTATTTCCTAAATATATAGGTTCTAATATCGTTTCTTTAACATTATTACCTATGATTTCTAACTGATAAGCTTTTGCTTGAGGACGAGAACTAATAATTTTATCTAATTTATCTCCGATAAAATGTAAACCTACTCCATCATCAGCAGCATATCCTGGATTAATTAAACCTTTTGATAAAAGTTGATGGTAGGAAGGTTTTCTTTGTGGTTCTCCATCGTAATGAGGACAGTTACTACCTTTGAGAAAGCCTAAGCACTCTAATACAGTCAATTCTCCGGGAATAGAGTCAGTTACTCCTTGCTCAAACCAACAAATAGAACCTGCACTTAAACCAGATAAAATAACACCATTTTCCCAAGCTTCTCTCAAAATATTATCAAGTCCCCATTCTTTCCACAAAGCCATTAAGCTTTTTTCATTTCCACCTCCGACGTAAATAATATCTTTTTCAAAAATAAAAGACTTTAAATCAGCCGTGGGAGGATTAAAAAGTGACAAGTGAGATGGTATGCAGGGTAAGTTTATAAATGATGAATAGAATCTAACAATGTATCGATCGGAATCACCACTCGCTGTGGGAAGAAAACAAATTTTAGGATTTGTTTTATTTGATAATTCAAGAATATATTTATCCAACAGAAGGTTTTCGGGTTCCATTGAAAAACCTCCACCTCCCATTGCAATAATTTGTTTGACAACTGGTTTTATAGTCATTTTCAATTCATATTTAGTCCATTTTAATGGACTTTTGCTATAAGACTGGGAATTTTATTCCCAGGCATATCTAAAATCCTTACTACAAACAATATCATTTTACTTAACCAAAGACCAAGCAATAAATCTCTCAATATAGTACAACGCTAATTGATTGCTAACACCGTTAAAAATAGCATCAAAAGCGTGTTCTGCCCAAGGAATTTCTAACAAAATCGCCGTGTTTTTATCTCGCAATTTATTATACATTTTTCTGCCAAATCGGGCTTCTACCACATGATCGCGACTTCCGTAAATTAACAAAGTTGGTGGTAAATTAGGCTTTACGTAATTAATCGGTGAAGCAGTTTCATAAAGTGTGGGAAACTGTTGAGGAGAACCCCCTAGAAATGCTGTTAAAACAGCACGGGAATTAATTGGATCGGGATTTGGTGGTTCGTTGTATCCTTGAGTTAGATTTACCGGACCATAATAATTTACCACAGCACGGATTGGTGGAGCATCCGGTTGGTAAGCAGCGAGCATTGCTAAATGAGCGCCAGCAGAGCGTCCTAATAATACTATTTTATTGACATCTGCTTCATACTCAGCAGCGCGATCGCGAATAAAATTTAACGCAAAATTAACATCATCTAATTGAGCAGGAAATTTGTATTCTGGTGCGTGACGGTAATCGATGGCAAATACAGTATATCCACGAGCCGCCATGTATCGATTAAATTCTGGATTTACAGATGGATTACCATTTTGCCAAGCTCCACCATAAATAACTATAATTGCTGGATATTTACCAACTTTTAACGGTTGATAAACTTCCATACTTAAAGATACTCCAGCAGGATTTGCAAAATTAATCCCAGTTAAATGACGGGTTTTGTTTAAGTTAATTCCCCGAAAAACATCAGTTAAAATAAACGGTTGCTTCCGCATATTTTCTTTTACTGTAACTGGAATTTTTTGCTGATATTCTGCACCTAATGCTTGATTAATAGCCGCAGTCATTTGTATTTGAGTGGGTATGATACTTACTAGCTCCCAACTACAAATCAGCAATCCTATGAAGCTAAAAAGATAGATTATTCGTTTTAATTGAGGTTGAGCGATAAATAATAAAGACAATACCAAAGTAATAATATTTAGCGCGAATAGCCAAGGACAAATTTCTGGTGCTACTACTCCAAATTTTAGTAAAAATAAAGTTGGTGCAGGAAGTAAAATCCAAGAACTAAAGAAAAAAGTTGCAAAACTGAGTATTAATGTGAGAACAAATCCAATTTTATTAATTTTATTAATTTTATTTTTGTATAACATAACTAATTTTCAGATTGCGATTCAACAATACCAAAAATTTCTTCCCACTCATGATTACTCAAAGCTTTCTCCTCAAATTTCACTTCAAAACACTTTTCCCCAGCATCAACTAAAGCCGCAATTATTCTTTCAATTGCCAAATTTTCTCCAACTACCACCCGATCTAAATCTTCACCAAAAACTTTTTTAAACAACTCTACATCCGGTTTGAAATTCATCGAACCATGCTGTAAAACAACGTTACCACGTCTTAGCTGAGCGCTACCAATTAACTTACTACCATCAACCGTTACTAAATCGGCAACTGTTGCGGTACCGAAACAGTTAGGATTCTTAATATAACCCCGTCCAGCAACACCGTAATCTAACTCAATACCTAAATTTTGCCATCCTTCAATCAAAAATTCGCATATTTTTTTATACATTTCAATTCGACTTCCAGAAAGCCCAGAAGTTACCACAGCATAAGTTAAATCACCCTTGTGTAACACCGCACGCCCACCCGTAGGACGGCGTATCAAGTCGATTTGCTCGCCTTTCCAAGTCAAATTCTGCCAATGCTCCGAGTAGTTGCGCTGATGATAACCAAGGGAAATTGCAGAGGGCGACCAAGTATAAAAACGTAAGCTAGGCGGATGTCCCGATTGATGCTGTTGTAACAACCATTGATCGATCGCCATCTGTAATTTACCATTGGCTTGTAAAAACGGAATTAATCGCCAAGTTTGAGAAATCAAAGTCAGTTGGGAGTTAGGAGTTAGGAGTTGGGAGTTAGGAGTTAGGAGTTAGGAGTTAGGAGTTAAGAGTTAGGAGTTAGGAGTTAGGAGTTAGGAGTTAAGAGTTAGGAGTTAAGAGTTAAGAGTTAAGAGTTGGAATTTGGGGGTTGGGAGTTGGAATTTACAAGTTGGAATTTACAAGTTGGAATTTGGGAGTTGGAATTTAGAAATTGGAAGTTAGGAGTTAATATCTCGAATTGAAATTTTTTCATAACTCATAACTCCTCACTCCTCACTCCTAACTCTTAACTCCTCACTCCTGACTCATAACTCCTCTCCTCACTCCTAACTAAAGTGTACCGATTTGTTACGCTGCACCAAATTTAGACTGTAAATCTTCGTCATTATCATCTGCGATCGTCGCGACGATAGTAATTAAACGAGAAACTTCCGCAGCAGACAAATCTTCTAAAGTACGCATCGAGATGACTACAACTTGGTTCTCTATAATACCAAAACGTGCTTCTAGGGTAGCGGAACAGTTCATTTGCAAAAGAGAACGCATCATTGTAGCTTCATCTTTAGCTGGTAACTTCAAAACCGAAGACCAAACTGTGATTGTATCTTCATCACTTGTACCCGTTAATCGGACAAACACTTCCACGCTACCGTACTTAAACTTCCATAAGTAAGCACCTTCAGAAGGATGACTCACCATTGCGCTATCGTTCTCTTCCAGTGTATCAATAACGTTTTCAATTACCTCTACATGGTTGATGGTAGTTGCTTCTCCCATCAAATCATCCATTAATTCGTTACTGTCAGAATCGGTTTGGTAAGATGTCATACAAATTGTCCCTCAAGATGATAAATATTCCACACCTACTTTATACCTAATCAAATGAAGTTAGGAGTGAGAATTAAGGAGTTAAGAATTATCTATCTTTGAGCTTGTAAGTAGGATTAAGAGGTTGGGGGTAGATGTGATCTATTTTGCAAGCTGCTGAAAGTCTTGATATTCCTTCCCTAGGTGTAGTATTTCGTAGCCGTAAACTACATAAGTCGAGGTTTTAATATGAGTATCTTAGGATTTACGCAAGATGTGGCTGAAAAACCGATTCCTGCTTCGGGGTAATTCATGAATTACCACTACGTAATAATTACTTTTTTACTCACATATTACGTCAGTTTTATGAGAATTATTTCTTCATGAATAAAGAGAATTGTTAAAGCAGAAAAAATATTTTATTTTTTTCCTTGAAAGCAGAACTGCTGTTACCAATAAATTAATAATTAAATTTTATAATTAAATTTTGTAATTAAGAACTATAGGTAGTTAATCTCCCCAGGAAAGCCACTCACGCGCTGCTTTTTCCGCAGCTTCAGGGGTATAGTATAATTTTCTCTCACCAAACACTTCCCCACCAGAACTTATTATTCTAAATTGCCATTCCATTACTTCAGTGTAAAAAACCAGTAATGTTAGATTTTCAATGCCAACAACTAAATGAACGGTTGTTTGAGTCATGGTATTGCATTTACACAATTACAAACCTGTTATATACTTCATACTCAATAATTATCAAGTTTATTCTATACTTTGTATCAAGTAACAATCAACAATTATCAATGAAATTTGATTTATAAAATGAATTTTAAATAGTAAAAAAACTGGTTCTTATAAACCTGACAAAAACCCGACTTCTGAGAATTGCTCGGTGAAGTATATAAGTCAGGTTTTGAAAAACAATATCTGTAACAGATTTATAAATTTGACAAAAACCCGACTTATGAGAATTGAGTTTTCTATCAATTGTTCATTGATAACTGATAACTGATAACTGATTATTGAATTTCCTTGACATTTTCCATAACTTGTTTGTATAGCTGCTGGTTATTTTGTTCTTGAAAAATCTCTGCGGCTCGCTGTAAGTCGGCTAAAGCAGCATCTTTATCTTTTTCGGCGCGAGCATTTCCCCGGTTATTATAAGCAGCACCAAAGTTGGGATTGAGACGAATGGCTTCGTCATAATCGGAAATTGCACCTTCGTTGTCTCCTTGAGCAGCGCGAGCATTTCCTCGATTATTATAAGCAACGGCATAGTTAGGATTAACACGAATCGCCTCAGTATAATCTGCTATAGCTTCGTTTCTATTTCCTTGAGCAGCACGAGCATTTCCCCGATTATTATACGCTTGGGCATAATTGGCATCTAAATTAATAGCTTGGTCGTAATCGGTAATTGCACCGTTGATATCACCTTGAGCAGCACGGGCATTCCCTCGATTATTATAAGCTTGAGCGTTGTCAGGGCTGACGCGCAGCGCTTCATTATAATCGGCGATCGCACCTTGTCTATCTCCGGTGTCAAACTGTACTAAACCCCTACCGTTGTAAGCTTCCACATAGTCGGAATCAAGACTAATAGCTTTTGTATAAGCCGCGATCGCGCCTTGAGTATCACCCTGAATATGCTTATACTGTCCCTGTGCGTAAAATTCCTTAGCAGTTGATGGGTTAGGCACTGGACTTGTTGCGGGACTAACTCCTATTTCCGTAACTAATACATCTTTATCGTTGCTGCAAGAAACAGTTACAGTTGCGATAAATCCACTCAACAAGACTACACCAAATCTTTTGGAAACTCTTGTCAAATTTTGCTCTAACAACCACTGTTTCATAAGTCACTTTTTATCAAGACACCCAGAATTTTGGCATTTATATGAAAAAAATACATTTTTCTTAATATTGAATAATCATCACTCTAATTAGCTATATTGACTATTTTTGCATGGATTTTGTGGCGAATTTGTTTACATTTTACTAAACCGATTTTAGATTATGTCCGCAGGAAAGCTTAATGGATTTGAGATTAAAAAACAAGCCAGCAGCCTGTTATAATCTAACTTTAATGTACTTATTGTTTATTCTTCATTTTCGGCTTGCTTGGAAATTAATCTTAAACTAGTGGTTTTTGATATGTCTACAGCAAGTTGCTCGATATTATCCCCTAGGTTTTTTTGAATATCTTTAGTAAGGGTAATATCAAAATCTAAATTTACATTTTGAGTTTCTACTAACCGTACCAGTTCAGAAAATGGCACTTTAATTGTTGTGCGTTCGGAACTATTAAGTTTAAAATTTGGGGTCTCAGATAATTGTTGAGCTACCATTGCTTGTTTAACTCGTTCTTGCAGATGTTCAAATTCCGATTTTACAAGCTGCCATTGGTGTTCTAGTTCAATATATTTTGCACCAAGTAAACTTAAATCTTCTGATACTGCATCAAAGTTTAACTTTTGAGTTAATTCTAACAAGCGCAAATGAACTTGAGCTAGAATAATGCAGTCGAAGTAAGCATATTCAATTTGTTCTTCACTCAAAGGTCTAATTCCCCAATCGCTGCTTTGTTGCTGTTTATCAATATCTTGAAAATGACAAATTTCTATTGCTAAGGTCTTCAATTGATAATTAGGTAAAGGTAAAATATAATATGGGATTTGTTTTGCCATTTCCAAAGTGCAAGTGACATTTTTGGCTTGCTTTTTACCTAAAAATCTTAAATCATACTTAGCATTATGAAATACTTTTTCTATTGAAGAATTCATCATAATTTTTTCGATAAATTCTTCAACAATAAAAGGCTGTTCGAGTACATCCAAAATATAAACACTTTCTCCAGTTAAATCCGTACAGTCATGCAAAACTTGAATCAGCGATAGTTTGGGATTACGAGTATCATAATCAGCAACTTCTGTATCTAGCCAAAGAGTTTTTACTTTAGTATACTTAGCAACAAGAGAACGAATTTCCGAAGCCGATTTTAGATAAGGCATTGAGTAATATTCCCTAAGAAAAATTGGATTAAAGTAACCAAGTTCCAATTTCCCAAGGTAACATTTTGTCTGTAATTTATTTGTAGTGCTGTATCTGTTTGCTACTAGTAATTGTGACCACGGATTCAAAGGGATTTCACTGATTACACGGATTTAATTACTATTACCAATTCTAAGGTTAAAGGTTAAAGGTTAAAGGTCAAAGGTTAGGAGTTAACAATTACCAATTCTAAGGTTAAAGGTTAGGAGTTAACAATTACCAATTACCAATTACCCATTACCAATTACCCATTACCAATTCCCCATTCCCTTATGAATTACGAATAGAATCAGCCTGCGATAAATTTTCTGCTTCAACCTGCATGATTTTAATATCTGATGGAGTCCATAAACGCGGTGCTTGGCAATGATGAGCTACTAGCAAACCCCATAAACCTTTCTCAGTTAAGATGGGTACTACTAAATTAGCGCGAACCTCTAAATTACGTAAAAAATCACGGTGACAATCAGCAATAGATTCTGATTCAATATCTGGAATTGCCCGTACTCTTCCGTTTAAATATAAAGCAGCATACTCATTATTAAAACATTCTTCTGGACCAGTAGAACCAAGAATAGACCATTTATCCGAACTCAAAGACTCAAAGGTGACTTGTCCATTCCACTGAGAATAGAAATAATACAATACAACCCTATCTACACGCATAGTATCTCGTAGACGACTTGTGGTTTCGACAATTAAATTATCTCGTTCTATTGTGGTTGTTAAGCGATTAAGTACTATGCGTAGACCACGGTCAAAACTTGCGTTATAATCTTCTGTCACCGTTCTAATATCACACTTGAGTAATAGTTTATCCGCTGATGATATATTACCAAGTACTTTATTGAATTCGTTTTTAAGTAATATTTTTTTAAAGGTTAGAGGTCAACAGTTGACAGTTGACAGTGGACAGTGGACAGTTGTTTTATTAACTTCTAACTCCTCACTCCTCACTCCTCACTCCTCACTCCCTTCCTCCTCACTCCTCACTCCTCACTCCTAACTCAGTTAGAGTAATAGAATAGACAAATTAATTGCATCTATACTCCTGAAGATACTTACTATGATGACTTCTCAAATTCGCTTTTTGATGTGCGCTCCGGAATATTATGATGTAGACTATGTGATTAATCCTTGGATGGAAGGAAATATTCACAAGTCATCCCAAGAGCGAGCGGTGCAACAATGGCAAAAGCTACATCACGTACTTAAGGAACACGCAATCGTCGATTTGGTAAAACCTCATCAAGGTGTTCCTGATATGGTTTTTACCGCTAATGCTGGCTTGGTATTAGGTGAAAATGTGGTATTAAGTCGCTTTCTCCATAAAGAGCGTCAAAAGGAAGAGCCTTATTTCAAAGCATGGTTTGAAGAGAATGGCTTTACCGTTTATGAACTACCTAAAGATTTACCTTTTGAAGGTGCAGGTGATGCACTTTTAGATCGCGAAGGGCGCTGGTTATGGGCTGGTTATGGTTTTCGTTCGGAATTGGATTCCCATCCCTTCCTGGCGAAATGGTTGGATATTGAGGTATTATCCTTACGATTGACTGACGATCGCTTTTATCACCTCGATACTTGCTTTTGTCCTTTGGCAAATGGCTATTTACTTTACTATCCCGGTGCTTTTGACTCCTATTCTAACCGCTTGATTGAAATGCGAGTGGCAGCCGAAAAGCGCATCGCTATAGAAGAAACGGATGCGGTGAATTTCGCTTGTAATGCGGTAAATGTGGAAAGCATTGTGGTGATGAACAAAGCTTCCGATGCACTGAAAAAACGTTTAAAAAGAGTTGGTTTTGAAGTCATTGAAACACCGCTTACAGAATTTCTCAAAGCTGGGGGTGCGGCTAAATGTTTAACTTTACGGGTTAATGAACCTGTAAGAGAAGAATTACACGCTAATACTTACGTCGAAAGTCAAGTTGTCCGCATGGAAGGACATTTACTCGATTCCGGTTTAATTAACCGTGCCTTGGATTTAATTATAGACAATGGTGGTAGCTTCAAGGTGATGAATTTCCTCTTAGGGGAACAGCGTCAAAGTACTTCGGCAGCTGAGGTGAAAGTTTCCGCTCCTTCCCATGAAGTTATGGAAAGCATTGTATCCCATCTGATTGACTTGGGGGCGATGAATTTACCGGAAAACGAGGAAGATGCCAAACTTCAACCTGTAATTCAAAACGGAGTTGCACCTGATGATTTCTACGTTAGTACTATTTATCCTACCGAAGTACGGATTAACGGTGAATGGGTGAAAGTACAGAATCAACGTATGGATGGTGCGATCGCAATTACTCAAACGAACCAAGGAAGGGTAGCGCAATGTAAAATATTGCGAGATTTAGAAATAGGTGAAAAAGTAATAGTGGATGTACAAGGTATCCGTACTATCCGTAACCCCGAATCGCGAGAAAAACGCAATACTGAGGAATTCAGCTTTATGTCTGCTGGTGTTTCCAGCGAACGCCGGGTAGAATTAATTGTAGAACAAGTCGCCTGGGAGTTACGTAAAATCCGCGATTCTGGAGGTAAAGTTGTTGTCACCGCAGGTCCCGTAGTTATCCATACTGGTGGTGCCGAACATCTGTCGCGATTAATACGGGAAGGTTATGTACAGGCGTTATTGGGTGGCAACGCGATCGCAGTTCACGACATCGAGCAATCAATGATGGGGACATCCTTGGGTGTAGACATGAAACGGGGTGTTTCAGTACGGGGAGGACACCGGCACCACCTCAAAGCTATCAACAGCGTCCGCCGTCACGGTAGCATTGCCAAAGCCGTACAAGCAGGAATGATTCAAAGAGGTGTGATGTACGAATGTGTGAGAAATAGCGTACCCTTCGCCCTTGCCGGTTCGATTCGAGATGACGGACCTTTACCCGATACTCAAATGGATTTAATTAAAGCACAAGAAGAGTACGCGAAATTACTTAAAGGTGCGGATATGGTATTAATGTTGTCTACAATGCTGCATTCCATCGGAGTAGGTAATATGACACCTGCGGGAGTCAAAATGGTTTGTGTCGATATCAACCCAGCAGTAGTGACAAAATTAAGCGATCGCGGTTCAGTAGAATCAGTTGGTGTGGTGACAGATGTGGGATTATTCCTGAGTTTATTAGTCCAGCAATTGGATAAATTGACAAGTCCCTATACCGCTGAAATAGTTTAAGGAAATGTAGAGACGCGATACTATGAGCGTCTCTAAAATCTAAAAAATTTGCAATTTTATAACCAATTAATTTATAAGTAGGTAAGCTTTCATTAATTGTATCTTTACTGCTCAGTTATATAAATGTTCCCTGTTCCCTTTTCCCTATTCCCTATCCAAACGAAATGTTAAATTAATTTTGCACGGGTACTCATATCAAATGCAGCTAACAATTTCCAACAAACAACTCCAAATCAACCCCGTAAGTTTTATCGCCGACTTCCTACTTACAGGAATGGTAATCGGACCGATCGCAGCTCCTTTTCTTGCCGCGTCTGGGTTGCCAATTTTACCTCAAATCGCCCAGATAATTTATTTTATGGGTCATCATGTCTGTCCCCAACCCCAGATGGGAATTGAATTAGCATCACCCTTGATCATGGCTGTATGTATGCGCTGTTACGGAACTGTAATGGGTTTATTTATTACTCGATTATTATATCTTACGGATAATGGAAAAGCTTCCTATTGGCTGCATCAATATGGTTGGAATGGTGCTGCGTTTTCAACTGTATTGATGATGGCATATCCTCTGGAAATGGCGGCGCAAATTTTAGGTTGGTGGAGTTTTGACAATTTGGTAGTCGTACCCTTTGGATTGATTACAGGTTTAGCTTGGGGGTTGTTTACTATGCCGATTTTACATGGTGATTTTAAAACATCCTCTTAAAAATACCTGAAGCGAATGTTAACATTTAATCAACGTGATTTATCCATTAAAAAAGAATGTGTCTATTATACTTGAAGAAAAAATATACTCAAAAAGTAGAAAAATAATTCTTCAAGCTTAATATTGAAGGTATTTTTCAATCTGCTCTCCGAAGAAACCGCAAAGGGGTTTGTCCCTCCGTAAAGTTATGGAGTGTAGCTATCGTCCCTCGAAATACTTCCAGAACCATGCTAAGCTTCACCTTAGCAAATCAATTGCAAATTGAATTAAGAACTGCTATGCAAGAACATTAGGTATTATAAAATGTCAGCCATCGCCACGGAAGTTTTTCTTATATTTATACTTATTATTGCTAACGGTATATTTTCAGGTTCTGAAATTGCTGTCATCTCTGCTCGGAAAGTCCGACTTGAACAGATGGCAAACCGAGGAAACTCCAAAGCAAAAGCTGCATTGAGACTAGCTAACTCCCCTAATGATTTTTTTTCTACAGTGCAAATTGGTATTACATTAATTGGTATTCTTAGTGGCGCTGTAGGTGGAGCAACCCTAGCTCAACGCTTAAAGTCTGTATTCGATACAATCCCTGCACTCAAGCCTTATAGCGAAGGTGTTAGTGTCGTTATTGTAGTGACTATTATTACTTATCTTTCTTTAGTGATTGGGGAACTGATGCCCAAACGGGTGGCATTAAATAGTCCCGAACAAATAGTCTGCACGATCGCAAAACCCATGCGATTGCTCTCGGCGATCGTAGCTCCATTGGTACGTATTCTCACTTTTTCCACAGATACATTGTTGAATATTTTGGGCATTTATGCTTCTGAAGAACAGGCAATGAGCGAAGAAGAAATCAAAGTACTAATTCAACAAGCTACAGAGTCGGGAACCTTTGAGGAATCCGAACAGGAAATGGTTGAACGAGTATTTCGTTTAGGCGATCGCCGCATCAAAACCCTAATGACTCCGAAATTAGATATTACCTGGCTTAATATTGATGCACCATTAGAAGAATTAGAAATTTTGGTTAGGGAAAGTAACCATTCCCGTTTTCCTGTGGCTAAAGAAAGTTTAGACAACTGTTTGGGAATCTTGCGTGGTAGTCGTTTTCTCTCGAAGCGTCTTACAAAAGAAGAAATCAACCTCGAAACGATGATTCAACCACCCCTATTTGTTCCCGAAAATATGTCAGCTTTGAAGATTTTAGAAGAATTTAAACGAACGGGCATACATATGGCCCTGATTACAGATGAATATGGAAATATCGAAGGTTTGTTAACGCTTAATGACATACTCGAAGCAGTAATTGGCGATATTACTGCCAAAGAAGATTTAGAAGAACCAATGATAGTTCGCCGTGAAGATGGTTCTTTATTAGTTGATGGTTTGCTTTCAACCGACGAACTCAAAGATTTGCTCGATAAAAAATCACTAGCTCAAGAAGAAACAGGTATTTATTATACTCTTGGTGGATTTATAATTACTTTTCTCAAACGCATACCAAAAGCAGGCGAATATTTTGAATGGGGTGGATTTCGGTTTGAAGTAATGGATATGGACGGTAAACGGGTGGATAAAGTTCTCATTACCCCCATACAAATGGAGAATGCATCCCAAAATAGTGAAGCCATTTATTGAATATTACGATCATTTTTGCCTTTTTGTTCTTTCATTTAATAAAATATAATTTCCTCTATCAAAAAAATATTTGGCAGCATTTTTAACTAACAAATTGTTGGATTTTATTGTAAAAATCCCGGCATAGGGATTCTGCTTGAATGAAGTATCTGTAGCACCCTAACAAATTTAATCAAAACCCGACTTCTGCGATCGCGCTTCTGGGAGTGTTAAATATTCCTCAATTGCTCAACCAAAGCTTTGACATAAACATGATGATTGTGTTGCTCATGTACTAGCAGATAACCCCTTTGAGCCATTGCTTCACCCTGTTTATGATTTGATAATAGACTGTTAATTGCTTGATGTAAGCCTTCATAATCACCGGGATTAACACCTAAAACCACTTTTGCATCAATGAGTTCTTGGATAATTCCTGACGCACGGGTAATTATAACTGGCTTCCGACAAGCAAGTGCTTCAAATAAAGTGGATAAACCAGCTTGAAAATTGTTTGGGTAAAGTATAATTGCTACAATGTCGGCATCACAGTAAAGCTGTACTAAGGAATTCCAGTCATAGTCGCGATAGGACATATTTGCAGGAATAACTTTGGGAAAAGTCCGCGCATTCACAGTATGAATTGAAGATGTAGCGCTAATTTTCACGTCAACATTAAGAGATTTCGTTGCTCGTGCTAAAGTTCGATAATCCCGTTGCTCCAAACCTCCACTAACAATCAACGGACGAGATTTATTTGGTGTAGCAAGTTTTGGAGTAAAGAATGATGCATCTGTAGATTGACAGGGAAACAAGCAAACACGATTTTCAGGTTTTAAATAATCCCGTAGAAAATCGGCTTGCTCTTGACTGGCTGTCATCAATAAATGAATGCGTTTTTTTATCCCCAATAAGTTCAAAGCAAAACGTCCTCGCAGTCTGTTGAGGTTATGGACAAACACAACTACTTTTGGTCCGCATTCTCTTTCTCCGCAGAGTGTAGCAATCGGTAATCCTACGGACTCGTCAGTGCAAAATATTATATCACTTTTAGCTAATTTCGATGATAATTTACGCGCTAAAGACCAATGATGTTTAGACCCGATAATCTTTTCATATACTAAATCTATTGGTAATAAAAAATCTTGAGTTGGTTGATGAATTTTTGCATTTAAAAGTCTAATAATATCGAATATTACATGAGCGGGACGTTTACCAGTCTGAGCATCTTGTTTGATATTTTCCAGATCAAAACAACTGCTGAGAGCTAAATGATATGTCATTCTGTATTTCCAACTCATTTATTGGAATAAGATAGTTTTTTAATTGAATAACATTTTTGCTCTTTGGTTGCTTAATTTAATAAAATATAAATTCCTCTATCAAAAGAATACTTACTAGCATTTATAACTAACGAATTGTTGGACTTTATTGTCAAAAATCCTGGCTTATATAGCGATTCTGGTTGGGTATATAAGTCGGGTTTTTAGAATAAGTATCTGTAACAGGCGAATAAATTTGATAAAAACCCGACTTCTGAGAATATTTAACTATAAGTTTCAGTAGTTAATTTGCGAGTTTGCCAAGGTTTTTGAGATTCAGGTTTTTGCGAAAGAGTTTCGTAGAAAATTTCAATTATTCTATCTACTTTTGAATCCCAATCAAAATAGTTAGTACGTACTCGTTTGGGACCAGCTTCACCCATTTGACGACGTAATTGAGGTGAATTAGCAAGTTTAATCATCGCTTGTGCAAAGCCATCAACAAAAGTTTCAATGGAAGTCGGTTCTACCCAAATACCACAATCAGGATGTAACGTATTTGCAGGACCTGCCCATTTTGTGGCAATTACAGGTAATCCTAATGCCATCGCTTCTAAAACCGCATTACCACCGGCTTCTCGTAAAGAAGGCATGACAAAAACATCACATTCACAAAGCAATTTTGATGCTTGTTCCCGTTTCATCCAACCGCGAAATTTAACGTTATTTTCTAAACCTAATTCGACAACTTGCTTTTCTAATTCTTGGCGTAATTCTCCGTCTCCAACTAATTCTAAAACGGCGTTGGTTTTTTCAGCGACTTGTTTAAAAGCATCAATCAAAAATGTAATTCCTTTCCAATCAACAAAACGACCTAAATAAACAAAATGAACTGGTTTTTCAGGATTAATCTCTGGCTGTTCTCTTGGTTGCCAAATATCTAAATCAACTCCACACTCAATCACTTGATAAATCTTTCCTTTACATCCAGTTGGTAATGATTCTTTAGTGAGAGGATTGGCAACAATTAAGGTTTCTGCTTTTAATTTACCCGGTACAAATTGATGTAAAATATTAGAAAATAGTCTTCCTAAAATTACCGACACCACAGTAAATTTAGAATCCAAATAACTAAAAGCCGGAGGAAAATCAACACCACCAGCTAAAGGACCGAGTACTACTGGTACGCCCATATCGTACATGAAGTTTAATCCTTTAGGCGTAATTGGCGAAGGCTGAAATACGATATCAATATCTTGTTCTTTAATCAGTTCTTTCACCACTTTTCGAGCGCGGATTTGAGTAATCCAATGCACCATTTGTAAAAATATTAAATCTTCGATTCTATAGGAAAATAATTTACCAATTCGCCAAATAGTTTTTTGCAACCAATTATCTTCAATAAAATGAAATTTATCAAAATCTTCATCTTGAGGAAATTCCTGACGAAGTTCCTCTCTAACTCTTGCGTGACAAACTACCTGTAAATCAATTCCACGTTCCTGAAATAGATGGAAATAATACAAATTTTTGCCAGATTCACCACCCATCCTACGAGATACATTTTCTGCTACTAATACTACTTGCAATGGTTTTTTGTGGCTGCCAATTTTTGCCATTATCATGATATATTACTCCGAAAAAACTTGACAAACTCGAAATTTTTTGTTCTCAGACTGATGATTTATGAAGATGAACTAATTTATTTTTTAGACACTAAACCTGGATTTCTCACAAGTAAGTGGTAAGCGTTGAATGACGGATTGATTTTCCCACTACTCACTACTACTTCCAACTTCCTTCTTGTTTGTGAGAAATGTGGTTAAGGTAGATTAAACCTTAGTTTTAGATTTGAGAGTAGCTTCATATTACGTGTTATTAAAAATTATTTATCTTTATCTTACATTTTCATCATAAATTCTCAATAAAACTGAACTTATCTTAAAAATTGATAACTAATTAATAATAGTTAAGGAATTGTTTGAATCGGAATTCCGAAACCTAAAAAATATCTTATATATAAAAACAATGCCAAGACTGCAATATAGAATATAGTTATTTGAATATCCTGGGCAATACAAGAAAGTCTTTCCCGCCAAAGTCCATATAAATTCACAAAGTATAAAGGTAAATCACCAAGGGCAATTACAATCATTGCGCCGATTAAACCAAAGCTATAATATACTAACGGCAAACCTAATCCAATCATCATAAATCGAGCTAAGTTACTTTGAGCCAAATATAAAGGTTTGCCAATCGCTAACAAAGCAGGACTAATTGTATAAAATAACAGCGAAAACCAAATACCACCGCATAAAATCGGCATCATCCATATTGCTTGTGCGTATCTATCGTCATAAAGTGTAGCGATAAGTAAATCACCTACAGCGACTAAAGCTGCTAATAAAACAGCACAACCGAGCAGTAAAACTCTACGCTGACTGATAATTTTTTCTCGCAGGATTGAACGAGGTAATTGTGTTTGGTTAGAAATCGCCGGAAAAATGACTTTATAGCTGAGTTGCTTGATTACCTGACGAGGTAAACTCGCTAAAGTATAAGCAATTGTATAAACTCCGAGCAACTCAAAAGAAAGCAGTTTACCTAAAATTAAACGGTCACTTTGCTCGGATGCAAACATTAAGGCTGATGACATAAACATCCATTTACCAAAAGACAGAATCTCCTTTACTGCATCCTTATCCCAAACAAAGCGATTTCGATATCCAGAGATTAAAAAATGGCTACCGACCATTTTATATATAGCACCTAGCAGCAACCCAAATGTTAATGCCCAAATACTCGGATTAAACGAAGCCCATCCTATCAAACAAACTAAAGTAAAGACTTGGACACTCAACTCAAACAAAGTAGATTTTTTCAAATCTATGCGACGCATTAAGGTTAAAATACTGCTTGAACTAAACCCATCGAATACTGAAGATAAACCTACAATTGGTATTAACCAAAGTAAACGGTCTTCCTCATAAAATGAAGCAACCGGGAATGCCAAAACTAGACAAAATAACCAGATTATCCAACCGCGAATTATCTGTAACGTCCAAGCAGTATCTAAAAAATCAGGTTCATCTCCGCGTTTGCTACTAACAATACTTTGAGAAATACCAATATCAGAGAATAACTCTATACCCATCCTTAAAGTATTTACAATAGCCATTAAGCCAAAAAATTCTGGAACCAATAAGCGAGTCAGAACCAAATTACCACCGAAGCGAACTACTTGACTCATTCCATAACCCAGAATTGTCCAGATTGCACCCCGGTAAGCAAGCTTTTTCAAAGATGTCATAACTGTTAGAAATCTATATCTATGGAAGTTCACTTTGGGGTTGAATTATCCAACTGAGACTGTCTCAGACTCTTATTTTACAGATAAAAACCATTCAGTTAAGGTTGTCTCAACGTTTCGCAATGTCTAATTAATTTTGCACAACTACTTGTATTGGCAGTTACTAAACTTTTAGTTTAGTAGGACTTAGGCAATATGTTAGTCAAAAATTGATTATTGCGTAGCGGTGAGTCCAGATGGTGGTGTCAGTTTCTGTCCCGCCAAACTACCAGGGTAATTCATGAATTACTGCTACTTTCATACTCGTTTTACGTAAGTCGTGTTTAGTTTTGAATAGCAATAAGTTGTAAAAAACTCTGATTAGAACTGATTTCAGGTGTTATGCAAATATTAAATATAGTTATTTAATGACATTTACAAAACTTTTGAACAATTGAAACAATATCATAATATTTGTTCAAAGTAAAATCACTCATTCTCTTGAAAATATAAATTTTCGATGTAGAAAAAATATTATTTTTAAAGTTATCGTAAAGATTATTTTCCAATTAGTACCATAATGGGGTAGTTATCCCTTAAAAACTAGCTATATTGGGATGTTTGGGCATTTACTCTCAACAAAACTTGGGAAAGTAGCTAATTGTCTTTAGAAGTGCTTAAATCTTAAACGAGTGTATTTTTCTTACCCTTGTCAGTCTTGCTGGTTTTTAGGTGATATTTTCGAGGGTTTATATCTAACTTAGAATACTGTATTTATTAATGTTTGATTGTTGGGATTCAAATTATGAAAAGTGAATCTGTTTAGTTGTAGTAACAATAGTAATAGGACTTAGCAACCCTGGCTGATTGTAGGGTGCTTGTACACTGAGTGATTCTTAACCCAATCATATGAAAGTGAGAGTACGGCACCATCCGGGTATTGTGATATTCATCCTTCTTGGTGCGGTTGATCGCGGCTATTCCTGAGTAATTGTTGGCTTTGCTGCAATTGTTTATGAATTAGCACAAAAGCCATCCATCAAAAAAGTCAAACTTGTTAAAGTGGGGAAGCTATTCAAACATGAAATTATTAGTTACTGGAGCATCTGGTTTTTTAGGAAAGTATACCGTTGCCGAAGCATTAGGACAAGGATTTCAAGTTCGTGCGGTAATTAGACATACTTCTGATGAAAAACGTTTACCTTGGCGTAATTGTGCAAATCTCGAATTAATACCTATCGATTTAACTAAATTAGAAAAACTTGAAGATGCTTTAAAAGGTATAGACACTGTAGTACATTTAGCCGCAGCAAAACAGGGAAATTACGATACGCAATATGCAAATACAGTTATTGCTACCGAAAATTTACTCCAAGCAATGTTAAGGATGAATATCAAGCGATTGGTTGCCATCAGTACATTTAGTGTCTTCGATTACTTACATATTCCCGCTTACGAAATCATCAACGAAGATTCAGCGATTGAAAGTCAGCCGACTCGTCGAGACATTTACGCTCAAACCAAGCTAATTCAAGAAAGCCTGTTTCGAGATTTTGAACAGAAAAATCAGGGAGAAGTGACGATTCTGCGTCCAGGGATAGTTTACGGAAGAAACAATTTATGGAATGCCCATTTAGGGATAAATTTAAAAAACCGTTTGTGGATTAATATTGGTGGAAACGCTCAATTACCCCTTACTTATGTAGAAAACTGCGCTCAAGCAATAGTTAATGTCTGTGGAAATCAAGAAGCTATCGGTAAGACTTTAAATATTATCGATAATGATTTACCAACCCAAAAAGTTTATAGGGATAAAATTCTCAAATTGCTATCTCATAAACCTTCTACTGTTGGGATTGATTGGAGGTTAATACGTTTATTGTCTCATAGTGCTTGGTTTTTTAACAAAGTGCTATTTTTGGAAAAAATCAAGCTACCCGGTATATTGATTCCCGCAAGATTAGAAGCACGTTTTAAACCGTTTCGCTATAGCAATAAAAATGCTGAGCAGGTTTTAAATTGGCAACCTAAATATTCTTTAGATCAAGCTTTAAAACGTAGTTGTAGCGATGTAGATTTACTTGGTGAGCTAACAGAAGCAACTTCTTTATCTTTTTAAGATATGAGAAGAAAATTAGGGAGAAAAAAGTCAGAGAGGTCACACAGAAAGATTAGATCATTAAAAATCTTCATTTCCTATTCTAAATAACCTTTGATCTATAACTTAAAATTTTTTGAATGGTAATATACCAATGAAATCCGAAATAGCATTAAAAACTATTATTGAAAAGCCTAAAATTCATTTTCAATTTATTGAGGGACTGCGTGGTTTCGGGGCTTTATGGGTTGTTTTACGTCATTCAGATCCAGATGGACGTATTTCTCAATTTACCAACACATTACCTCAATGGTTAGTGGATATAGTGTTTCGATGGGGGCGTTTGGGTGTAGCAATCTTTTTTGTACTAAGCGGTTTTGTAATTGCTTATTCTCTACAAAATATCAAAATTGACTTTGCTTATTTCAAAAATTTTGTTCTCCGTCGTTTTGTTAGGTTGAGTCCTGCTTATTACCTATCAATTTTGATGACTTTAGCAATTGCTTTTATCGCTTCCTATTTTAAAGGTGAAAGATTTGCACCAATGGGACAACCTTTATCTTTGCCAAGATTTGTAGCCCATTTATTTTACTTACAAGATATTCTCAAACTACAACATATCGATGATGTTTACTGGACATTATGTTTGGAAGTTCAGTTTTCTTTAGTATTTTGTATTCTTTTAAGTTTAACGCAATCCCTTGATTCTTATTGGAAAAATAATTGGGGTAAATTCACAGTGTTTATTCCAAGTGCTATTTTTGCGGCTTTGTTTCCCATGGGAGTATTTAAGGATTATGGCAGACCAACAATATTTTTACCTTTATGGTACAGTTTTATTCTTGGTGTTTTTGCTTATTGGACATGGCGTAATTATTTAAAGCTTTGGTTTTTTTACTTTTACGCTGGATTATTAATATCTGTGGCAATCTTTTATTCTTCAGGTTTTACTATTACTAGTTCAATTACAGCTATTCTTTTATTAGAAGTTGGACGCGCTAACCGTATGCAAGATTTCTTAAATTGGCAATGGTTACAATTCTTAGGTAAGATTTCTTACAGTTTATATTTAACTCATATTTCTATTATTGGTGCTATATATTATGTAGGATACAAATTATTTGACCGTTATGTTTGGAGTGAGTTTCTTTGTTTAATAGTCGGAATCGTGACTTGTATTAGCATTGCTACTTTGATGTGGTATTTTGTAGAAAAACCTTCTATTAATTGGAGTAAAAAATTAAAAGCAATAGAAAGTTTAAAAGCTTGAAAAATTTGATTTTTTCTGTTCGTCAGGGTTTTTGCAGCCATGTAAAGGGAACAATCAACAGTTAAGTGTACTGATTTTTTTGATTTTCAATATTGAATCTTATAGCTTTTAATTTTAATTAGTTTTTGAAATTTTCAACTATATGCGTATCGCTTATTTAACCGGAGAATATCCCAGAGCTACAGATACTTTTATTCAACGGGAAGTTGCTGCTCTTCGTCACCAGGGTGTGGAAGTACATACATTTTCTGTTCGACCTACTGGTGAAGAACATATGGTAGGAGAAGAACAAAAACAAGAACGAAATCAAACTTTTTATATTCTTCCTCCACGCCCTTTTAAATTAGCGCGATCGCATTTAAATCTATTACTAAGTTCACCAAACAGATATTTAGCAGCACTTAAATTAGCTTGGTCAACAAGACTACATGGATGGCGCGGCAATCTCTATCAATTGTTCTACTTTTTAGAAGCAGGTATTCTCGCTCAAGAAATCAAACAAAGACAAATTCCTCACCTACACAACCATTTTGGGGATTCTAGCTGTACTGTTGCCATGTTAGCAGCAGAATTAGCAGGCTTTAGTTACAGTTTTACGTTACACGGTCCGTATATTTTCTTTCAACCGTATTATTGGAGACTCGACGAGAAAATAAACAGAGCCTTGTTTGTCAGTTGTATTAGTAACTATTGTCGCAGTCAGGGAATGATATTTGCACCGATTGACAAATGGAATCAAATGCATATCGTTCACTGCGGTATCGACCCCGCATTATTTAAATTAGTATCTCATCAGAAAAAAGGAAAACGCTTATTGTATGTCGGTAGACTTGCTGCTGTTAAAGGTTTACCGATTCTTTTGCAAAGTTTAGTCTCTCTAAAACAACAGCATCCAGATGTGATATTAACCGTAGTTGGTGACGGTAGCGATCGCACTTCTTTAGAACAAATAACAACTAATTTAGGTTTGAGGAGCAATGTAAATTTTGTCGGGTACAAATCCCAAGCAGAAGTACGTAAATACTTTGAAGAAACAGATGTATTTGTTTTATCTAGTTTTGCCGAAGGAGTACCCGTAGTATTGATGGAAGCAATGGCAGCAGGAGTACCCGTAGTTGCCACCCAAATCGCCGGAGTCAGCGAATTAGTAGAAAATGGCGTTAGCGGCTATATTGTACCTGCTGGAGATAAAATTTCTCTTGCTAATTGCATAGATAAATTACTTAAGGATGGTGAATTAAGAGCAAAATTTGGCACCGCAGGCAGAAATAAAGTAGAAACAGAATTTAATATAAATCTCGAAGCTGAAAAATTATATGAAATTATGAGTAAAGCAGTTGATAGTTAGGAGTTAGGAGTTAAAAATTATTCACCCCATCCCCCCACCTCCCCATCCTCTACCTTGCCCAATCCATCGGCTCTACAGGCTCAAAAGAAGTGGTCATTTTGTAAGGAGAACCAGTTTCTAAAGAGTTTTGAATTGCCAAAACTATTTCATTATTGTGCAGGGAAAATCTAGATGAAAGTCTACAAGGACGATTTTCGATGATTGCATCAGCCATTTCGGCAACACCCCGACAAAAATCCATCTGTTGTGCGCCCCTATATGCAAATTTAGGCGCTTTTTTGACTAAAGGATAATTCTTCTTCCATACACCTTCAAGTCGTTTTCGTCCTATGGTAAGACTGCGCCGAATATAGACAGGTGTTCCATAATACCAGCAATCATCAATGCCAAGTATACCGTCATCGCCAATAATTTTTAAAGAATGGTCATGAGGTGCGACAATACTACAAGTCAATCTAGCAACTACCCCAGAAGCAAATTTGATACAAGCTACAGAAAAATCTGGAGCATCGATATCTAACGGTATATCAGTCTGTTTATCTGGAATTACACAAGATGAAAATGCCGAAACAGTCTCCGCAGGTCCAAAGAAAGCTGTCAGCCAATTTACATAATAGCCTGCGTGTTCTAACGTACAACCAACTTCAAATTCATCTTTATAAGGCCAAGGTGTACCAGACTCGCTCAACCATTTTTGATAAGGCATTTGATGAACTAGTCCATCATCCATTTCAGCATAGACTAAGCGAACCTTCCCCACTTGATTTTCTCGTAATGCTTTCCACAGTGTTTGTGCGGTTTCGCTCAACAAGCTACATGGTGCAGAGGAAAGATATAAACCCTTTATTTCGGCTATTTTTACCAATTCCTCAGCTTGTGCCATTTCCATTGCTAAGGGCTTTTCTGAATAAACGTGTTTTCCAGCTTCTAAACAAGCTTGAGAAATTTTGTAGTGACTCCGAGGATTTGTTAAATTTAAGACAATATCAACCGTATTATCCTCAAGTACATCGGCAAGAGAATCATAAACGCGATCGACATTATGGTAATTAGCAAATTTAGTAGCGCGATCGCCAATTTTATCCATTACTCCCACAAGCTTTAATTGGGGATGCATTCCCGTAGTTTTCAGATAATAATCAGCAACATAACCGCAACCAATAATCGCAATAGATTTATAGGATAAATTATTTTTCTGACTATTTTGATTAGCCGAAGATATGGAGTCTTTAAAAACAGAAAAATTCGTCTTTTTAACTAAATTAGAAACCTGAAATACATTTTTTAGTAGCATACTTTTAACAAGGTTAAAGGTTAAAGGTTAGAGGTTAAAGGTTAAAGGTTTAAGGTTAGAGGTTAAATAATAACTGTCAACTGTCAACTGTCAACTAACCACACCCTTATATTCAACAATAGTGGGTTTTCTTTTTAATAAACGGGATAAATGAAACTGAATTTGACCTATAAATCCAGGGAATTTATCTAATACACAAAACAGTCCATAAAACAATGCATCTGATGAAGGAGTTTGTTTTGTTTTGGCATATCGATAAACGCGAAAAAATAATATGCCATAAGCTAACAAAAGTAAAATTATACTTATTCCTTTGGTTAACCATGCGCTAGCAACTGCTAGAAATGGCAATATAAATCCCCAAAAGCAAATTCTGCGACTTTCTTTTACCCAATGTTTTTCCGGTGGTTTTCCGTGTAACCAAGCACCTTCAGCATAAGCGTGTCCGTTGCGAATCGAGCGCTTCCACCATTGACTAAAATGCATAATTCGAGCGTCGTGTAAAGTCATTTCGGCATCTATACGCAAAATTTTGCCCCCAGCTTGACGCAACCGCACGCATAATTCTGGTTCTTCTCCAGCAATCAAAGTCGGGTTAAACCCACCAACCTGTTTAAAAGCGGATACCCGCATCATCGCAATTCCACCGCAGGCTTTAGTTTCGCCCACAGGAGTATTCCATTCAATATCACACAAGCGATTATAAACAGAATTTGTGGGAAATTCCTCCCTTACTCTACCGCAAACTACGGCAATTTCAGGTTTCTCATTCAATACATTAATTGCTTTTTCCAACCATCCATCTACTATCAAACAGTCTCCATCCACAAATTGGACAAACTCAATAGCGGGTTCTATTTGTAACAGATACTCAAACCCGGCATTTCTCGCACGTGCAGCAGTAAACGGAATCGATAAATCTAATTCAACAACATTAACAGCTAAACTACGAGCTAATTCAACACTCCCATCAGTAGAACCAGAATCAACGTAAACAACTGTTTTCACTTTGCCTATAATCGATACCAAACATTGTTTGAGTCGATTTCCTTCATTGCGTCCAATTACAACTACCCCAATTGAATTCACTCATTCTCTCCCGCAATCTATTTCTCTAATCAAAATAGAAAATCAAAAGCCTATTTCAACTTTTAGACATTGATTTCTTTGCTCTTTGTAGGAGCCTGTGTGGTTTTTTATTGTCCATCACTTAACTTAATCAACTTCAAAAGGCTTGTAAGCAGCATAAGATTTTTCTAATAAAAACTTACGTTCTACATAAAATTTGCTATCAGGAAATAGTTGGCGCATCCGATGTTGAGAAAGTACTCTAGTACCTCTGACCATCTCCGTCCAAACTGGTAATTTTTTCTCCCAAGAATTTTGTAAATTTTGGCGGACAAATTCTGGTAGCAACCAATAACCAATAACACCAGTATGGGGTTCAATTGGCCAATAATTACTTGGTGTTTGTATCCAATAACCTTTAGCTAGACGCTTTACTTCTGATGCAAAATCAGCTTGCTTTGATTCATCACCTACGTGTTCAATTACCGAATTACTAAATACAATATCGAAGGATTTATCAGCGAAACTATCAGATAAATTAGTTGCATCTCCTTCAACTAAAGTATATTTGCCAAACTTACCAGTACTTTTATAAGACCCAGGTAGATTAACTAATGTCACTTCAAAATCATGGTCAAACCATTGCCACATAGGTATATGTCCTCCCAGGTCAATAATTTTTGCCTGAGAAGGTGGTTTTACTAAAGCCAGAAATTGCTTCATTCGCTCTAATCGCCAAGCTTTACCAAAGGAATTGTGTTTTGCCCATTCTGACGCTTTTGCATAAGCTACGTGCATTTTATCAACCTCGTTTGTGATTAATTTAAAGACTAATTTAAAGACTATAATATTATGTAATTATTGATAATACCTGTAACGATGATATTTACGTTTTAAAGTCGCAGGTTCGAGATTTTTAATATTAGATTTATTAGCTAAACTTGCAGGTTTTCTCTGTGGAGCAGAAAGAATAGCAGCCACAAATAAAACCCAATAGACATTCGCTAAACGTAGAATATAACTTTCCATAATATTATTCATTCCCAGAAATAAAAGGAAAGCGAGTGGCCATATGTCTTCACTACTTTTTGCCGCATAAGCTCTTTTCATGGCTCTGAAAAAACCCAAGATAAAGCAAAATAAAAACAATGCTAAACCGATCAACCCTACATCTAAAGCAAAATCTAGGTAGCCATTATGACCGTGAGGTGCAATAAATTGACTTGAAAGAGTGCCACCAACAATTGCAGGATATTTAGTACCAGGGGCCCAGAAAGCTCCACGACCGTAACCCAACCAAGGTCTTTCCATAATGAATTTAATCATCATACCCCACATCGGCGTTCTTCCCGTCAAAGTTGGGTCTTTGCCAATACTTCCTAAAAGTTCTGTCCAGTTAGTTAAAATAAAAGTTCCAACAATTCCTACAACTAATACTGTTAAGTCTAAATAAATGACCGATATTTTCCCTTGCCAGCGAAAAGTACGATAAAAAACTAACATGATTGCGAGCAAAAAACAAACAACAATTGCTGTTTTAGAATTAGAAAGTACGATTACTGATAATGGTAAACAAATACCCAACCATTTATAAACAGCTTGTTTAGCATTGTCTACAGGTAAAAGAAAAAATGATAGCGAACCAATCAGCATCATGCTACCAAGAGTATTTTTGTAATCGTAAATTCCTTTCCAAGAACCGGGATGATCTGCTCCGTGTTTACCAATCGAAGGGAATCCCAAAGCGAAAAATAATGTTAATAAAGACCCTATACCAAAAGTCCAAGCAACAAGTCTTACTTGTTCTTTTAAATTAAAACGGGAAGCAAAATACAATGCGAAAGTATTCATTTGCCAAACTTCACGCCCAACTGTAGAAGTATATGTTGGCAAATCCGACCAAATGTATGATAACAGAATCCATACTACTAATATCCAAAGAACCAAGTCTCTACTAGCAACAATCAGAGATTGTTTCCAACGTAATCCAATTAAAATAATTGAACCGATCCAAATAAAATATCTAATTAAACTAATAATATATGGCGGAATTATTCCTGGGGTTATTGGAGAAGAACTGAGATTCGCTCCTACCATTAATCCTCCAGAAAAGAAAGTTAAAGCTAAAACCGCAAAGCATTTTTCAGCAATTTCTAAATATTTTTTATTCATCTTTATTGATTAGATTAAAAGTGAAAATATTTTTATAGATTTACAGAATCTCGAGTTGTACGAATCCATGTTTTTTGACGTTTTACTAAAAATTGCAAGTAAAGTGGAATTTTCCACAGAATATAAATAGGTATCATTAGAAGTTGTTGTATAGGTAAATCGGAACGTCCAAACTTAGCCCAAGCTGATAATATTGCCACTAAAAGTAATATTCCAGCAAAACTTAAAATAATCGCTGGAGTCCAGATTGCTAATAATAATCCCGTGACAAATGTAAAACTTGTTATTCCCAACCAAGCAATTACAAGTAAAGACAATGGAGGTATGCACAAATCTATAGCACTCACAAATAAATCAAATCTTTTTTGCTTGACTGCTGCTTTTAATAACAGAGGAACATAAGTTAATAAAGTTTGTAAATGTCCGTGTTCCCATCTGGTTCTTTGTTGTTTAGCTGTTTGTACTTCTAGCGGTAAATATCCAATAACTTTTGACTGTGGGCAAAACATTGGTGGATAACCGGCTAAACTCAAATCGAAACCCAGTTTCATATCTTCGACAATATTACTGCTAGCAATATCAACAGAATTTATTACCTTCCAAGGAAAAGCCATTCCCGTACCAGTTAATAAACAAGGTTGTCCTAGTCTACTTAATCCGTAAGGACGAACCAAATTTTTTACCTTGAAAGCAAATGCTGATACCGATGCTTTAGGGTTGGAATTATCGGATTTTGACATTAAATAAGTCGCTTGTACGGGTCTTCCGTTAAATGCTGCTTTATAGGTGATTCGCTCTATCGTACCTTGAGATACCTGACAGTCTGCATCGACAAAAACCACTACGGACGGTGGTTGAGATTTGAGGTAATTTAACCCATAATCTAGAGCATATCCTTTTCCTCTAAGATTGGGTTCGTGACGCTCGATAACTTGAACTTCAGTGGAACGGGCAATTTCTGCGGTTGCATCGGTACAATTATCAGCAACCACTACTATATTCTGCAAATTATCTAACTTCGCGATTAAATTTTCTAGGGTCGAACGAATCACAACTTCTTCGTTATGAGCGGGAATTAAAACATTGAATTTTATATCTTTATCTTGATTTTTATCTTGTTTGGGCTGTTTATTGATACCTTTGTCAATTGGTAAAAATGCAGCAATAGATTCAATAAAAAGTACGCTACATATAATTAATAATCCACTAGCAATAACTAATAAAATACCATTAAGACATCCAATAATCATGATTCATACCCTCAATTGTTTTACAAATTAGAAATTATTATTCATCAGGCTTGACAGAATTGACTATCTTTGCAGGTATATCCATTGCAGTTGCTAAATCATAAATTTCTAAAATGCGGTCAATTTTGCGTTCCCAGTCAAAATTTTCTTGCACCCGTTCCCTACCAGCATTACCTAATTGCGATCGCAATTTCTCGTCTTGAGCAAATTTGTGCATTGCATTAATCAATCCATTTACCAAAGCTTCTGCTGAAGTTGGTTCTATCAAAATGGCATAATTCTCGTTTAAATAATCTGCTGATGAACCGAGTCTTTTTCCATCAGAATCCAAATCTTAAGGTATGGTACTAATGTGAGGAGAATTAATAATTTGGGCAGGTATAGCCACTGCGGTTGCTCCTGGGGGGACATCTTGTAAAACAACAGCATTCGCACCAATATTCGCTCCGTCTTTGATCGAGACATTGCCAAAAAGGCACTCGCTGCGACATTGACTCTTTTAGCCAATTTCGGAGCATCATAAGGACGGTCTAAATATCGATTTTCCAAGGTTACACCTTGACGAATAATTGACTGCTCCCACAAGCTCAAATCTTCCACTGGCACTTGGTTATAATTAATTTCTTTGTTTAGTTGGACGCTCATAGTTAAATTTCAACTTGATAAGGAGTAGACAATAAAAGCAAGGGAATTACTTCTAATTGTCTACTTTTGAGTTTAGGAATGTACTGTCTCTTGACTAACTTTTTCCACGCTGGATTCAGTGTGGGGACTGGTATAGTAAAAATAATTATTTGGCTCGTGCTTGACATTTACGCCATTTGCAACAATTCCCAAAACGTTTGTTTCAGACCTTTCTAGTAAAGACTTCGCAGCGCTAGCACTCGCTGAATTGACTTTACCCGGTCTAACTACAATCAATGCTCCGTCCACCATCTGTGACAATACCGCAGCTTCTGCGGTTCCTACTAGGCTAGGAGCATCAAATATTATACAGTCGTAGGTTTCAGAGAGCATTTCAATCAACTTAGTCATCCGCTCTGAATCAATCAATGCTAAGGGATTGGGAGGCATGACCCCAGCTGTTAATACTGACAAATTTCTAGTAATTTTCTGTACAGCATTCTCAAAATCGTTTTCGCCAACCATCACGTTACTCAAGCCAATAGAGTTAATCAAGCCCCAGAGGTGATGCTGCGATGGGTTGTACATATCTGCATCAACTAGTAATACCCGTCGTCCAACTTGAGCCATTACGGCTGCCAAATTAGCAGCAACTTCTGTTTTTCCTTCTTGGGCAACAGAACTCGTCACCGCAATTGAGCGGACTTTTTTATCCAAACTAATAAACTTCAAATTAGCCTGAAGCATCTGGTAAGCTTCGTGGATGACTGTGCGCGGAGATGTTGCAACTATTACACGTTGTGAAACATCTGAACCAGTATACTCGACAGAAGTTACAGTACTATCGTTAGCTTCAAACTTGGGAATCAAACCCAGAACAGTGTATCCAAACAGCGCTTCTGCTTCCTTAACCGTCTTCAGTCTTCTATCGATTAAATCAACAAAGAATGCAGATGCTACACCGAGTAATAAACCACTAAATATACCGCCTGCGGTAATCCCCATTTTCTTTTTTGCCGCTTGGGGACTGGGGTAAGAGTTGGCATATTCAATAATCCGAGCGTTACCTACAGTTTGATTTTCTGCAACTGTTATTTCCTGCAATCTAGTCAGCAAATTTTCTAAGCTCGCACGTGCTACATTTAACTGACGTTCTCGCTCTTGTAACTGTTTTTCCAAATTCGGTAAAATACTAGCTCGATCTCTAAACAAAATTCTCTGTTTTTCTAGTGATTCTATTTTTTCGGATAAGCCCAAGCGTTGAGCTTGTATTTCTATCAATTCGGCAGTTAAATCTTGTTTAATTTTCCCCATCTGCAACCTACCCGGTGCAATTCCCGGTTGATATCCCAATACGTCTGTAGTCCTTTGATTTAATAAAGCTTTCAGGGCAACTTCTTTTTCTTGCAGCTCGACTATATTCGGATGGGATTCGGTTAAACGAGTTTTTAATGTTGCTAGCTCTGATTGAACTGTTTGTAATTGTTCTAAAACCTCTTGCACTCCCGGTACTTGAGAAGAAGTAATATCTATAGCTAAGCTTCCAGGTAAATTTAATTGAGTGCGTAGTTCTGATTCTTTTGCCTGTAAATCGGCAAATTCAGAGCGAGCTTGGCTTAATTGGTTGTTTAAATTATTAATCGTTAATACAGTACCTTCCGTTTCCCTTGTCAAATCAATAACTTGATTCGTTGCTTTAAATTTACGTAAATTTTCTGCCGCTTCTTCTAAGTTTTTCCGCGCTTGGGGAATTTGGCTCTGAATAAACGTACCCGCTGCGTTTGCTTCGGAACGGTTAACGCTTATATTGTTTTTAATAAAAGATTTCATCACCTGATTGACGATTTCTTTCGCTTGCTCTGGATTTTCAGAAGCATAAGACACTTTCAGTACATCTGTACCTAACACAGCTTCTGCTCTCACGCGAACTGAATTTGGCTTCCAAGGAGTGCCATCATCGTGTTTGAGTTCGAGAGCATCAATCACTTCCTGTTTTAATGGAGTGGATTGTATAAGTAAAGCTTGAGTATCCAGAGGATTAAATTCGCGCTTCAAAGCTTCTAAATCGCCTATTTTTTCGCCAGCACCCGTTAGAGATGATGTCCGGTTAGACTGAAAAAGCAGACTGCCACTAGCTTCGTAAGCTGGTTTTTGAACTGATACAGTAAATAATGCTAAGCCTGTAAATGTTGCAAATACCCCCGTTAGTATCAGCCAACGACGTTTTAAGACCAACAAATACTTCTGTACATCTATCTCTTCTGGATAGTTGGGATTTTCCATAGTTCGCAATATTAGCTGATGTTTAATTCAATGAACGCACTAAACAGTGCAAATATCAAGTTTTTACTAATTTCAATTTTAAGAGAAGTACAAACAACTTCTACATTCTCTTAAAACTTCTAACTATAGATGTAACACTATTATTAACTCGATTGGACTTCATTGGCGACCACGGATTTTTATACAGTTGAAAGCGTTGCTTGAAAACCAAGTAAAGGAATGGAACTGCATCTAAAATATACCTCTTCCAAAGCCTTTTAGGTTCGCTGCAAAGTCTATACAGCCACTCTAAACCAACTTCACTCATCCATCTCGGACAGCGTTTGATATTTCCAGCTTCAAAGTTAATCGTTGCACCAATTGCCAAAAATATCTTGATTTTATGTAAATACTTTCTATGTTTTGCAATCCACATTTCTTGTTTAGGAGCGCCCACTCCAATTGCTAAAACTGTTGCATTTGAAGAATTGATTATGTCTAAAATGTTTTGACATTCTTTCTCATCTTTCTCAAACCCGAAAGGAGGTGAGTAAGTATCAACGATAATTTCTCTACCGACTTTGGAATTAATATTTTTTCGAGCAATTTCAGCAATTCCGGCTTCGGCTCCAAGTATAAAAATTTTTATACTTTCATCATTTTTGTAATAACTATAAAAAGCTGGAAACAAATCGGAACCTGAAATTTTTTCTTTTATCGGTGTTCCCAAAAAATGAGATACATACATCAATATTCTACTATCACAAACTCTGTATTCTGCTTCTTGATAAACTCCATAAAAATCGCGGTCTCTTTGCAATTTCATCAGATGGTCTACGTTAGGAGTCACTACCAGACCACCATCTCGCAGATTATTTAATAGGTCGCTCATCGCGACGTTATGAATGTTTACGTTGAGTAACTGCACCTGTGCCATCACCTGTATCCAAATAATGATACTACGTTTAAAATCAAATACCTATTAACGACTAGCCAGGTCTACTAATAATCAGGGAAACACAAATAACATTATGAAAGAAGCGCAAATCAAATGCGGCTCTCACGAGGTTGGAATCAGAGTATTTACAATACTGTTTGTATAATATTAATCAACGAACAGCTTAGATATAGATACTCTTCTCTAGCGCAGCAGAGGCTAAAATATTCTAAATAGTTAGCTTTAAGCAAAAAAATTGATGGACGGAAAGTAATTTAAACAGTTAAAGTTTATACAAATTGCGATGGTTTATATTGAATTCTTCATTTTTTTGTGGACAAACTTTAATATAACTTCAATTGGAATTATTTAAACAAATTACTGTAAAGTTAATGTGTAGAAGCAATTGTTTTTAGTAAAGAAATTGTAAAGTTACCGTAAAAACCCGGAAATAACGGCGATGTTTATGAATTTAAAAAGCTTGTTTTTCTAGTTTTTTATCATATTTGAGTTTTTGCTTAAGTAAAATCCACATCAGTATGCTAATAGCTAAATTAAATAAGCATCAAATATAGAAAATCTTTGCAAAAAATATATATGCTTTCTACTAATATTTTTGTTTGATTGATTGTTTAATAAATACTTTTGGTTTGGCTGCTGAGTTTTACTTTTGAATAACCAACTGTATGCTGATAAAAAAGATGAATTTCACGACAAGTACAGAAGTCGGGTTTTTATAAAACTTGTCTTCTGTGATAAATATTATTTATCTGAAAAACCCGACTTCTCACACCAACCTTTTAAGGATTATTTCTGAACCACTTTGTAATACCATCAGCAAGAGTTTGCGCTAACTTTTTCTGTTGTTTGGAATTTGTCACCCATTCAAATTCTTCTGGATTACTCATAAAGCCTAATTCCAAAAGTAGTGATGGTGCTGCTTCCGGACGAGTTAACGCTAAGTTGTTCCAAAATACACCATAAGAAGGTCTGTCTAACTTATCAACTAAATAATTATGTAGATATATCGCCAAACTATGAGCTTGGGGATGATACCAAAACATTCCTACACCCTTGGTCTTTTCGGCATCACCATAATCGGGGAGAGCATTGTAATGAACTGATAATGCCAAAGTGGGTTCTTCTTTGGCAATTATCAGTTGTCGTTGATCTAATGATACAAATTTATCATCTTCCCGCGTCATTACTACCGTTGCACCTCGTTTGAGCAACTCTTCACGCAACAAGTTAGATACAGTTAAGTTTACATCTTTTTCTGGTAAGCCTGTTGGTCCAACGGCTCCCGATTCTTCACCACCATGTCCAGGATCTAATAAAATCTTGATTCCAGATAAAGGTTTGCGTCTACTGCGAGCTAATTCGGGAGGATGACGTAACTTTAACTTTAAAGTAGTACCTTCATATCCCAATTTGTATCCCCACTGTTGATTTTTCTTGAGATTAAAAATATATTGCACTGCACCGGAATTTATTCCTGGAGAGGGAGGAATTTGCTGCCAATCTATACGTGATATAAATGGATTGTCATTAAATGGAATGGTGTCGGTTTGAGCAATAGTATTATGTAGCGTTAAGGTAAATTTGTCCGAATCCTGCTTGACACTTACAGGAACAGGAGTTTGCAAGGGAAAACTTACCAAAGTTTCGGTTTTAGATTGACTAGAAGCAACGCTGCGAATAATTGTATTGGGGATAATCGCATTCGGTAAAGTAACAGTTTCCCCGCTCTTAATCCAACCACCATACTCCAAACGCAGCCATTCACCAGTTTTACCAGTTACAGCCGAACGGGTACCCTTTGGTAATGGTGTTAGTCTAGAATGATTAGTAGAAGGACCAGTGCGAGCCACACCAAACTCAGCATTTACTTCTACAACCGGCAAATTTGCTTTTTGTAGAATACTTATCTTTCCAGGGGCTTCTTGAGTTATTGTTTGACCGTTTAACGTTAGTTGATATGCTGGTGAGGCAAATGAGGCGGCAGATTCGATTGTGGTGCAGCCAGAATACTCGCTCTTTATAACCTTTTGGGGTTGATTGGTTCCTGTTAAAGCCGCTAAATTGCTGGGTAACTGTGCCTGTGGTGGTTGAAGTAAAAGAGGAACCTGTTTATTTTCGCCCAATCTTACAGATACTGTGGCGCTTGCAGGTGCGATCGCGCTAAAACATATAAGTTCTCCTGGAAGTCTAGCAATATCAACCTGTGGAATTAAAGAATCAATAGCAAACGCTAATCCTTGAGGTAACTCAAGTTGGTCGTTAAGCCTAGTTACTTTAATTTGAATTTCTTGGGATAAATGGCGAATTGTAAACAAGTTCTCCCCTATTTGTAAAGGGAAACTAGGTGCAAAATGACCGGATTGAGAACGATTAATTGGTTTACCATTTATCAAAACTTGTCCGGTTGGTGAAGCCGTACCAATGAAAAAGATTTTATCCGAAGTTGTTTTGTGGTTTGTCCGGGGATAAACCACTTTCAGGGATTGTTGTTGTGCCGAAGCTAAGTCGGGAGTCGCGATAGAAGCTAGTAGTACTAATCCTAACAGTGGTTTCACGTCGATATTACACAAAATTCTCAACATCTACTGTGGCACAATGACGGGATGTAATTTTTAGAAGTTGCTTGAAACTTAAAAATCCTATGACGAAGTTCGTATTTGTTACTGGTGGCGTAGTTTCCAGTATCGGTAAAGGAATTGTAGCAGCAAGTTTAGGCCGTTTGCTAAAATCCCGTGATTATTCAGTATCGATACTCAAACTTGACCCATATATTAATGTTGATCCAGGAACCATGAGTCCGTTTCAACATGGTGAAGTTTTCGTAACTCAAGATGGGGCTGAAACCGATTTGGATTTGGGACATTACGAACGCTTTACGGACACTTCTATGTCCCGTCTCAACAGCGTTACCACTGGTTCTATTTACCAATCTGTAATCAACCGAGAACGGCGCGGTGACTATAACGGTGGTACCGTACAGGTAATTCCCCACATTACCAACGAAATCAAAGAACGAATTACTCGCGTCGCCCAAAATACCAACCCTGACGTGGTAATTACGGAAATTGGTGGCACGGTAGGCGATATTGAATCCCTACCGTTTTTAGAAGCAATTCGTCAATTTCGTAAGGAAGTAGGACGACAAAATGTGCTGTATATGCACGTAACTTTGATACCGTGGATTGCCTCTGCTGGGGAAATGAAAACCAAACCAACTCAGCATTCGGTTAAAGAACTGAGGTCTATTGGAATCCAACCAGATATACTAGTTTGCCGGTGCGACCGTCAACTACCAGAAGGAATAAAAGAAAAATTATCCGCATTTTGTGATGTACCAGTTGAATGCGTCATTCCTTGTATCGACGCGAAAAGTATTTATGAAGTACCATTAATTTTAGAACAAGAAGGATTGGCAATCCAAACCCTTTCCTTGCTTCAGATGAAGCAACAGCCACCAGATTTACAGGAATGGCAGACCTTAGTCAAGCGGATGTACAATCCCCAGCATCGCGTAGAAGTCGCCATAGTTGGTAAATACGTCAAGTTGAGCGATGCTTATATTTCAGTAGTCGAAGCACTGCGTCACGCTGCGATCGCAACTCGTGGAGAATTACATATACGCTGGATAAATTCGGAAGAATTGGAAACCGAGCCACCAGAAATGCATTTGCAGGGAGTAGATGCAATAGTCGTACCCGGAGGTTTTGGTTCTCGCGGTATTGATGGTAAGATAGCCGCCATCAAATATGCTAGAGAACGGCAAATACCATTCTTAGGTTTATGTTTGGGAATGCAGTGCTGTGTAATTGAATGGGCAAGAAACGTCGCAAAACTTAAAGATGCTCAAAGCGCCGAATTCGACGAAAATTGCTTGAATCCAGTAATTAACCTGCTACCAGAACAGCAGGATGTAGTTGATTTAGGCGGTACGATGCGCTTGGGTGTATATCCGTGTGATATCGTCCCCAATACCCTAGCCTTTAAATTATACATCGAAGAAAAAACCCTCGAAAGACACCGCCATCGTTACGAATTTAATAACGCTTACCGAAACTTATTTTTGGAGTCCGGTTATTTAATTGGTGGAACTTCCCCCGATGGAAGATTAGTAGAAATAGTCGAACTACCCGAACATCCCTTCTTTATTGCTTGTCAATTTCATCCAGAATTTTTATCACGTCCTAACACACCACATCCCTTATTTAAAGGTTTAGTACAAGCAGCTATTAACCGTTCTCGCGAACTCGATGGATTAACAGCACCCGTTCAAGTGTCTTAGAATTTCCAGAGTATTTACTCACAACGAGAAGCTGGTAAAGGCTTTATACTCTGAATATTAACTGTTGCATTAATCATGTTTCGCCCAAATTAAAGGAAAATTTAAGGAGAAGTTGTGACGTATTGGGTAAAAATCTACTACGAAAAAAAAGAATATGTAGTTGATTTTAAGCGCGTTACAGCTTTCTGCTGCGAACCAAACGGTCGGGTGACATTTTGGTTGCCAAATAGTGCCATACCGATCGTGATTATCCCCCACAACAACCAAGAAGATTACCAAAAAATTCTGGAATACATCGAACGTGTCAACAAATCGGAATCAGAAGGTGCGTACTGGGTAAAAATCTCTTACGAAAGAAACGAATACGTTATCAACCTCAAATGTATTTCATCCTTTTGTCACGAACCAAACGGTAGGATAACCTTTTGGCTACCCGACAGCAGCATACCCGTAATTATCAACCCCGCAAGCAATCCCGAATCTTATGAAAAAGTCTTACACTACATTCATCAAACAACGGGATATTCTTTAAATAAAAGTTGACAGTGGACAGTTGTTAGTTGATAGTTGATAGTTGATAGTTGACAGTTGTTAGTTGATAGTTGATAGTTGATGGTTATTAGTTGTTGCTTAATGATTATTAGTTGTTGCTTGATGGTTATTAGTTGTTTATCCACTGTCAACTGTCAACTGTCAACTATCCCTTAACTATTTTCTCAAAAGCTAATTTCGCTGCACCCAACATCCCCGCAGCATTACCCAATTCCGCTCTGATGATCTGCAAGTTGACGCGGGATGTGGGCATTACTCGCCGCTCAATCTCTGCTTTCATTGATGGTAAGAAAAACTCAAAACTCGCACTAACTCCACCTCCAATTACCACTGCTTCAGGGGTTAGCACATAGATCAAACTTGTAACTCCAATTCCTAAATGCTTACCATATTCTTGCCAAAATGTCAATGCTTGAGCATCTCCCTTTTCAGCTAAAGCACCTAATTCCGCTGGTTCTTTACCAGTGCGGCGACGAATGGCAATGATCGAGGTATGCTGTTCCAAAGAACCTTGATTGCCGCTTTTACACTGCGGGCCATCGGGAATTAAACCAATTAAACCCAACTCTCCAGCGGCTCCAAAACTTCCCGTAAACAACTTACCATCAAGGAAAATCGCTCCACCGACACCAGTTCCTAAAGTTAATAAAATAAAATTTTCATAAAACCGACCCCCACCCAACCAAGCTTCTCCTAACCCCGCACAATTTGCATCATTATCAATAATTGTGGGTTTACCAATTTTCGCTTCCAAAATATCCGCTAAAAAAACATTCCGCCATTGAGGAAGGTTGATGGCAATTTTGGCAATACGTCCAGTTGCATCCGCAGGACCAGGAGTTCCCACACCAATCGCCACAGCCTGTCCTTCTGGGTCAATTTTGGCTACTGCATCAACAATAGCCTCTATCACCGCTTCCGGAGTTGCAGGCTGAGGAGTATCCACAGTTAGTGATTTTAAACAAGTACCCTCGGACGTAAATCGTCCTAATTTTATTGCCGTTCCTCCCAAATCAATACCAATTACTTGAGTTACCACTTTTTTCAATTATCAATTATCAGCTAGGGATAAATAATTCAATAAATATCAAAATAATTTGCAAACAGATTCAACACCTGTTATGCATATTCAATCAGCAACTGAAAAAGATTTGATAAAAGCTTGAAAATCTTTTTTAGCTTTGTTATGTGCAGCTTGTTTCTGATTCAATATATTTTGAGAAATAGCTTTATCTTCATATTGCTTTTGAGCTAACTGATATTCCAGTTTTTTAATTTGATAATCCTGCTTTCTCAAAGTTCCTTCCACAGAACCAACCCAATTGGTAAATCCTAAATTTTGAGTATCCCAATCAGTATTTGCGACTTCAGATAAAATTTTACTCTCCAAAACGGGTTTACTTTTCTCAGTTAAAACACGGAAACTATTTAGCGCTTTGTCAATCTGGCTTACTCGTGCGAGTGAATTCTCAAAAGAAAACCTTTGCTGTAAAGTATCGTTAATTGGTTCATCGGAATGAATCTTTTGTAAAGGTAAATCAGCCATTTTAGTCGAATCAAAACTATGTTGCGCCCGTAAAGCTGTTACAGGTGTACCCTGTAAAATTCCAGATATCGCAACAAACAACATAAAACCACCAGCAGCAGCAGCAATCAACGAAATTTTATCTTTTACCATAATCTCAATATAGGATGGGGAGACAAGGGG
>NZ_JADEWL010000208.1 GCF_015207665.1 Plectonema cf. radiosum LEGE 06105 | reverse complement strand
GTATTGCTGTTTGTGTCTGGTATCTTAATAGTTGTTATGGTATCAGCTTGCAACAGCAATATTTTGAAATCAAGTAAAATTGATAGTAATTCTACAGAGAGTTGTCGTGTCATAAAACACGCTATAGGTAAAACTTGCGTTCCTCAAAACTTTGAACGACTTGTGACTCTCGATTCTACTGCTTTTGAAAATGCGATCGCACTAGGAGTTAAATCTATTGCTACTGCTGTTGATAATTCATCTCACTTGAAAGATAATTTTGCACAAGTGAAGAATATTGGAGAATTTGGTCAACCGAATTTAGAAAGTACCGTTCTTCTCAAACCAGATTTGATTTTAGGGTATGATGCTCAACAATCAATTTATTCACAACTCTCACAAATTTCGCCGACGGTGCTGTTTAATTATGAACATGGCGGTCAGTGGAAAGAGATGTTTAACAAACTCAGTGCGGCACTAGATAGAGAAAAAGCTGCAAAACAAGTAATGGATAAATATTACCGTCGTTTAGAAGAATTTAAACAGCAAATGGGTAATAATCCTGCAACAATTAAAGTTTCTGTAGTGCGGGTTTATCCCGATAGTATCAACCTTTATTTACGGGATTCTTTCTGCGGTATAGTTTTACAGGATGCTGGATTATCTCGTCCCGAATCTCAAGATATTGGTATTTCCGCTGCCAAAAAGCTATATGGTAATGAAAATCAAGCTTCTATTAGTAACGAACTGATAGAAAAAGCAGACGGTGATGTTATATTTATTTGGACTTATGGAAATACTTCTCAAAAAAATCAAAAAGCCCAAGAGAAACTAGAAGAACTCCAATCAAATCCGCTCTGGCAGAGTTTAAAAGCAGTGCAGAAAAATAAAGTATATGTAGTTCCCGATTACTGGATTGGAAGCGGGGTTTTAGCTGCAAATGCTATTGTTGATGATTTGTTTAAATACCTTGTCGAAACACCCTAACTTCTCCACCGGGTTTGATGATTCACATAGATGTTTTTTAAATCTTCACCACTATGAAACTTCATACTTTATTTGTTTGTAAATCATGTAGTGCTATTATCGACCACGAAGAAGCAGACGAACGCGCTGAAGGTAATCAACTGCTTTTAAAATTGCTAGAAGCACAAAAAAATGATTCAACCGATTGCAATCTTAATATACAAGCAGTAGGTTGTTTATGGACGTGCAATCGTCCTTGTTGTGTCACTTTCACCTGTCCGGGAAAGTATACATATCATTTTGTGGATTTACCCGTGCAAAATATTGTTTCCGACCTGTTTAAATTCCGCGAACTATATGAACAAAGTGAAGATGGTTATGTTTTACCTGCGAAAATGCCAGAACAACTTAAATCAAATTTACTTGTGCGTATTCCACCAGTACCAGAAGCTAAAAAACCTATTTAAAATTCATTTTTTAATTTTTACTATGTCTATCGCGCTTCTAGATAGACAATTCTAAAACTAATCATGAATATTCCCCTCAAATTTTACAGTAGTCTTCTCAAAAAATATCTTCTACCACAAAGAAGCCGAGTAATTTGGTTAACTTTAACCTTACTTTCTACTATTGCTTTACAACTTATCAACCCGCAAATTATGAGCTATTTCATCGATACTGCTGTTGCTGGTGGTTCTACTCAAAAACTAGACATTGCGGCTTTTGTTTTTATTGCGGTTGCACTTCTGACTCAACTATTTTTTATCTGTGCTAAATATCTAGGTGAAAATGTTGCTTGGACAGCTACAAATGCTCTCCGCAGCGATTTAGTTACCCATTGTCTTTACCTTAATTTTTCCTTTTATAAATCTCGTACACCTGGAGAAATTATCGAACGAGTTGATGGTGATGTAAACGCTCTGTCGCGTTTTTTCTCACAATTCATAATTGATATTATTGGCAATATTATTTTACTTTTGGGTATATTGATAGTGCTTTTTTTACAAAATTGGCTTGCTGGTACTTGCTTGAGTATTTTTAGCGCGATCGCACTAACTACCTTGATCAGTTTGCGTCCCCTAGCAATCATTCCTTGGACTAATTACCGTCAAGTTAGCGCTGAGTTTTTCGGTTTTATTGGTGAATATATCGCAGGTTTAGAAGATATCCAGGCTAACGGTGCTGTTAATTATGTAATGTACCGCTTTCATCAGTTTCAACAACGTTGGCAATCTACTTACTATAAAGCTCGTCTAGCAGCAACTACTTTATGGGGGACTACAGTTGGTTTATTTACTTTAGGTAATGCTTTAGCCTTGGGAATAGCTGCTTATTTATGGAATCAACAGGCGATTACTATTGGTACGGCATATATTTTATTTTACTATACTAATTTGTTGCAAGAGCCGATAGAGAAAATCCGCGAGCAATTAGAAGATTTTCAACAAGCGGAAGCAAGTATTTATCGCATTCAAGAATTATTACAAATACCACAAGGAATTAATCATCATATTAGTGGTAATGTACTTAATGATGGTGCTTTATCGATAGAATTTGAGAATGTTCATTTTAATTATGATTTAAATAATAAAGATTCAAATCAATGGGTACTAAATGATGTTTCATTTAACTTAGCACCAAATCAAGTTTTAGGAATTTTAGGACGTACCGGAAGCGGAAAAACCACAATTACCCGCTTACTATTACGCTTTTATCAACCGCAATTAGGTAATATTCGGTTCAATAATATTCCGATTGGACAAATATCTACAAAAGAATTACAAGCACGCATTGGAGTTGTTACCCAAGATGTTCAACTTTTTCAAGCCACAGTCCGTGACAATTTAACTTTCTTCAATTCAGCTATCAGTGACGAACAAATTCTTGATGTTTTAGATGGATTAGGTTTAACTAAATGGTTATATTCTCTTCCTCATAAATTAGATACATACTTAACATCAGAAAGCGGTGGATTGTCCGCTGGACAAGCACAATTACTAGCCTTTACAAGAGTATTTCTCAAAAATCCCAGTTTAGTAATTCTTGATGAAGCATCTTCTCGTCTTGATTCAAAAATCGAACAATATTTAGAAGTAGCAATAGATAAATTATTAACAGGACGCACGGTAATAATTATTGCTCATCGTTTACAAACTCTACAACGAGTAAATCAAATATTAATGTTAGATAATGGACGCACAATTGAATATGGTTCATATCAAGATTTAATTAACAATACTTCTTCTCATTTTTCGCAATTATTAACAAAAATATATTGAATAATTCAGTAAAATAGTTATAGATAAAATCTGAATATTTAGGTATAACGGGTAAAGCATCTACTCATTCAATTATGAATAAAGAAATACAAAGAGCAGATAATGATAGTCCTTGGAAGGAAATTTTAGAAGCATATTTTCCCCAAGCAATGCAATTTTTCTTTCCTCGAACAGCAGCATTAATAGATTGGGAACGTCCTTACGAATTCCTTGATAAAGAATTTCAAAAAATCGCTCGCGAATCCGAACAAGGAAGAAGATATGCAGATAAATTAGTCAAAGTTTGGCACATAGAAGGGAAAGAAATGTGGTTGTTAATTCACATCGAAATCCAAGCGACACCAGAAGACATCTTTCCTCAAAGAATGTTTACCTACAACCTGCGAATTTTCGATAAATTTGCCAAACCCGCAATTAGTTTAGCAATATTGTGTGATACAGACCCAAATTGGCGACCAAACCAATACAGTTATAATTATCCCGATACCAGACATATTTTTGAATTTGGAACCGTCAAGTTGCTTGATTATCGAAATCGCTGGACGGAATTAGAGAATAGCGATAATCCATTTGCAACTGTTGTAATGGCACATTTGAAAACACAGGAGACGAATAAAAAATCTGGGGAACGCAAAACTTGGAAATTAAGTTTGATTCGTAGGCTGTATGAATTAGGATTTGAGGAAAGAGACATTCGTAACCTGTATCGATTTATCGATTGGGTTATGATTTTACCAGAAGACTTGGAAGCAGAATTTTGGCAAGAATTTAAGGAGTTTGAGCAGGAGCGGACTATGAGTTATATTACCACGGGCGAGCGTATTGGTTATGAACGGGGACAACAAGAACTTGTAATACGACAACTACAAAGAAGGGTTGGAGAATTGCCGCAAGAGGTAATTAAACAAATTCAAAGTCTATCTTTAGAGCAGATAGAAAACCTTGGTGAAGCTTTGTTGGATTTTGCGACAATTGATGATTTATTAAATTGGTTGCAAACAAATCAAACAGCGTAAATAATTTTTTCAACAAAAAACTATTTTGTTAATGCGGTATAGCAACGCTTACCGCATTTATTATATTGAAAATTCTAAAAATCATATGAATTCCAATCAACAACCCAATATCTGGCAACTTTTATGGCGAATGATTCGCTATACTCCTAGACTATATTTAATAGATGCTTTTTTTTGGTTATTTATTATGGGGCTTCCCATATTACCAGGATTAATCATCCGAGAATTTTTTAATACTCTTACAGGTGAAACAAAATATAATTTTTCTCCGACAATATTAATTATATTTTTACTAGCGACCGGATTGGGAAGAGTAATATTTATTTTCATCGGTCGCTTGACCAAAACTCAACATCGCTTCACGATGAGTGCTTTATTACGCCATAATTTATTACAGGCTATTCTCAAGCGTCCCGGTGCAATGTCTTTACCTGTAAGTCAGGGAGAATTAATTAGCTATTTCCGTGATGATATCGAACTCATTGAAGATAATGTAGTCGGAACTGCGGAAATTTTTAATGCTGCCATATTTGCTTTCACTTCTTTAATTATTCTGGCTAATATTAATTGGAAAATGACTGTTTTAGTTTTTCTACCTTTAGTTTTAGTGATTATTGTAATTCAGCAAATAGGAAAGCGAATTAAACGCTATCGTCGTACTAGCCGCATTGCGACGGTAAAAGTTACAGGTTTAATAGGAGAAATATTTAATTCAGTTCAAGCAATTAAAGTTGCTGGAGCGGAAACTTTACTTATTAGCCACTTTCAACAATTAAACGAACAACGTCGCAAAGCCGTATTAAAAGACCAATTATTTACGGCAATATTAAATTCTAACTTTCAAAATTTAGTTAATTTGGGTACGGGAATTGTTTTACTGACTGCGGCAAGTTTTTTACAACAAGGTACGAGTAATTTAAGCGTCGGAAATTTTGCTTTATTCGTTTATTATTTGGCTTTTGTCACTGATTTCATAACTTTTTTAGGAGAATTCCTTGCCTCATCAAAACAGGCAGAAGTATCATTTGAAAGAATGGCAGACTTAATAAAAAATCATAACTCAGCTTTGATAGTAGCTCCACAACCACTTTATCTAAATGACATTTTTGGGCAAAAGCAACAACTACCTCAAATAAAAACATTACCGCAAAATTTTTCATCACTGCAAGAATTAACTATTGAAAATCTGACCTACCATTACCCAGGAACTGACCAAGGAATCGAAAACATTAGCTTTTTTTTACCAAGGGGTAGTTTAACTGTAATTACTGGTGGTATTGGTGCGGGAAAAACAACTTTACTGCGGACTTTATTAGGATTATTGCCCCTACAATCAGGTAAAATTTATTGGAACGATTATTTAATAGATGACCCTGCAAGCTTTTTTGCACCTCCCCGCAGCGCTTATACACCTCAAATTCCCCAATTATTTAGCCAAACTCTACAAAATAATTTACTTCTGGGCTGGGAAGCGACAAAAAATGATATCGATAAAGCACTCCACACATCTGTATTCGCCGAAGATGTTGCAGATATGCCTTCAGGATTAGAAACTCTTGTAGGATATAAAGGGGTACGTCTTTCGGGTGGTCAATTGCAACGTGCTGCTATTACTCGTGCTTTAATCCGTCAACCAGAATTACTAGTATTTGATGATATTTCTAGCGCTTTGGATATAGAGACAGAGGAAAAATTATGGTCGCGGTTGTTAGATAAACAAAATAATTCTCAATGGCAACCAACTATTTTAATAGTGTCCCACAATCAATGGCTACGCGATCGCGCTAACCAGGTAATTTTTCTTGATAAAGGTCGTATTGCTAGTTTTTGAAGTCTCTACATTATCGATCTGTTATTTTCTTTTGTAAGTTTTATTATCAAGAAATAACTGTTAACCGAAAACAATGAATTCCCAACAAACAAACTCTCTAATCCCCGATTCTGCTCTTTCCATAGCTGGTTTAACCAACTACATCCAATCACTTTTAGAATCCGATTCCATTTTACGACAAGTTTGGGTCACTGGTGAAGTTTCTAGTATTAATAACCATCGTGCGGGATTATTTTTTACTTTACAAGATACTGATGGTGATGCTGCTATTAAATGCGTCACCTGGAAGGGACAAATCGCAAAACTTGCTCAAATACCCACTGTTGGCGAGCAATTAATTGTTTTAGGCAGTATTCGACTGTATCCGGCGCGGGGAGAATATCAACTTACTGTGTGGCAAGCTATACCTGCCGGTGAAGGTTTACAAGCATTACGCTACAAACAATTAAAAAACCGTTTGATGGCAGAAGGTTTATTCGACGACGAAAGAAAAAAACCGCTTCCGACTCATCCACAAACGATCGCGATCGCAACTTCACCAACTGCTGCTGCTTGGGGTGATATCCAGAAAACACTGAAGGCTCGGTATCCCGGTTTACATATCTTATTTTCCCCTGCGACGGTACAAGGAGAACAAGCACCGGATTCCATAGTCAAAGCAATTCAACGAGTGGAAAATGATGGACGTGCGGAAGTCTTGATTTTAGCAAGGGGAGGTGGTGCAACCGAAGAATTAGCCTGCTTTAATGATGAACGAGTAGTCAGAGCGATCGCCGATTGTCCAATCCCCATAATTACTGGTATCGGACATCAACGGGATGAGTCTTTAGCAGATTTAGTCGCAGACAAAAGCGTTCATACTCCCACAGCAGCAGCAGAAATAGTTGTACCATCCCTTGATAATTTGTATAATCAACATTGCGATCGCGTTGCAGTTTTATCAGAAGTAGTAAATTATTCTGTAAGAATAGCTCAAGACAAAGTAAAAACACTGAAGAATCAATTACAGCGATCGCGATTGGATAAGCAGGTAGAACAAGAAATAACTGCTTTGGGTTGGAAGCGGGAAAAGCTTTTGCAAGCAGTCAATTCCAAGTCACAAACATCAAAACAGCAATTAGAAGTATTGCGACAAAAATTGATAACTTTAAACCCTAGGGCAGTTTTACAACGCGGCTATGCAGTGGTAAGAAAAGAAAATGGAAGTATTGCTCGTAATGCATCAGAATTAAATATAGGAGAAGAATTATTAATTCAATTAAATCAAGGTGCAGCGAAAGTAAAAGTTATAAAAATAAAAGATTAAAGATTAAAGATTAAAACAACCCACGCAGGTGGGTTTTGCCTGTGTAGCTGCGGTTTCAACCGCCAGAAACAACCTAACAATAAAAAAAAACTATGGAAAAAAACTGGAATTACGAAACTAAAGTAACAGAAATCGAAACCATAATATCTCGCATTGAAGCAGGAGAATTACAATTAGAAGAAGTATTTGAACAATTTAGCACTGCTGTAAAATCTTTGCGCGAATGTGAAACATTTTTACAAAAACAACAGCAACAAGTTGATTTAATGATTGAAACGCTAAAAGACAATGAACCTTGATAATTCGGACTTAAAATATCGTAAATTGATTATTGATAACTAATAATTGTTAACTGATAACTACAATGGTTTTTCAAACTCAAGAATATTCAGCCCAAGATTGGGTAAAAACACGTTGTTCTCTCGATGATTCTCAATCAACTTTTTTGACTTGGAAAGGTAATATTTATGCTTTTGTACCCGGTGAAAAGCGTAAATTATTATTTAAAATGTTGGGGGTAAGTGTAGGGAGATGTATTCTCCATGAAGAAGCAAGTTGGGATTTTACATCTAGGGAATTGACTTACTATCTCCATCCAGAAACAGAAGAAATATTGCATAAATGGGAGAATCCTTTTACCGGAGAAACAGTAACAGTAATGCACGTTGCGAATAATCCCGTCAACGGTTATTTTAAAGGTAAATTTCCCGCTCAAATAGAAGGTGATACAACAACTTTTGTATTTGATATATTTCCTACTTACCCCAATCCGTTAGCAGAAAATCCCAAATTTGCCGAATACAGTCCCCAAGAAACCTATCAAGCAGCAGAATTATTTAAAATATCGGTTCCCACAGCAGATTTATTGAATCCGGAATTACTTTCAGTAACTCAACTCAAACTTAGCTGGGATAGAATCGGACAATGGGTTCCCTGGATGAAAATGGGTAACAATCCTGGACAATTAATTTACAGTGCTTATGGTAGTAAAGTAAAGGGTTTGTCGGAACTACCACAACTACTACAAGATGAAATTAACAACCGTGTACCTAGTTATAAAAATGCGCCAAAGTCATTTAAAGAAGGCGAAGATATGACTTCTTGGCTGTACTTTCAAAAATACTTTGATGCTTATCTTGCTGGAGAAAGATTTCCCTTGATGGTAGGGGAAGATTAGAGGTGATGGGGAGAATTAGTAAAAATTAGTAAAGATTAGTAAAAATATTTGAGTAAGTCAGCAAAACCGTAAAGGCTAACAGCGAGTAGAAAGAAAGCTGTTAGTTTCGTCACTCGTGTTTGAGGAGTTGGAGCAATTGCCTCTCTTACTAATATAGAAATTGATGCGCCTATTACAAAACTTAAGCCCAAAATTAAGTAAGGCAAATCGGCGATAAACGTCGAAATTGTCAGCATTATTAATGCCATACCTAGCATGATTAATTCTACAAATCTCGGTGGATTATATTGACTCGCTAATGCTAGGGTGTGTATCCAAGAGTAACAGGTTCTAATCATGATATGGGACAAGGGAACAAGGGGATGGGGG
>NZ_JADEWL010000207.1 GCF_015207665.1 Plectonema cf. radiosum LEGE 06105 | reverse complement strand
ACTGTCAACTGTTAACTCCTAACTCCTAACTCCTAACTCCTAACTCCTAACTCCTAACTCCTAACTCCTAACTCCTAACTCCTAACTCATTTAAACTACTGCCATTGCTGTATTTCGCAAAATTCCTTCTTTCTGAGCCATTAATAGCATTAAGTCAACTACACGACAGGAGTAACCCCATTCGTTGTCGTACCATGAGACTACTTTAAAGAAGTTGGAATTTAACTCAATTCCTGCACCTGCATCGAAAATGCTCGAATGAAAATTACCCTGAAAGTCTGTGGAAACTACTGCCTCCTCTGTATAACCTAAAATACCTCTCATTTCTCCTGCGGCGGCGGCTTTCATGGCGTTGCAGATTTCTTGATAGCTGGTAGATTTTTCAGTTTTGAAGGTTAAATCTACGACAGAAACATCGGGAGTCGGAACTCTCAATGCCATCCCTGTTAATTTTCCTTTGAGTTCTGGTAATACTAATGCTACAGCTTTGGCTGCACCAGTAGAGGCAGGAATGATGTTTTGAGCCGCACTACGACCTGCTCGTAAATCTTTCTTAGAAGGACCGTCTACGGTGGGTTGTGTGGCTGTCATCGCATGGACGGTAGTCATTAATCCTTCTGTTAAACCAAAGTTGTCGTTGATCACTTTAGCTATGGGGGCTAAGCAGTTGGTAGTACAGCTGGCGTTGGAAACTACGGTGTCTTTATCGGGGTCGAATAAGTCATGATTTACACCCATTAATAAAGTTTTGACTTTTTCTGGGTCTTTAGTGGGAGCAGAAATTATTACTCTTTTTGCCCCTGCTTTTAAGTGATTTGACGCACCTTCATAGTCTGTGAAAAGTCCGGTAGATTCAACTACATAATCTGCTCCCAATTTATCCCAAGGTAATTCTGCTGGATTTCTGACGGAAACACAAGGAATAAACTGTCCATTGACAACGATACCGTCTTCCTTTGATTCCACATTTCCGTTGAATTTACCGTGGGTAGAATCGTATTTTAATAAGTAGGCAAGGTTGTACGGTGGTACTAAATCGTTAATACCAACAAACTCAATATTAGGGTTATCAATACCAGCACGGAATACTAATCTACCAATCCTACCGAAACCGTTTATACCAATTTTTAATTTACTCAATTTATTACCTCCTGTTTTCAGTTACCAACGAACAATTAATTCAGGTTGAAACTTGATAATTTGCAACTAGGGTTTAACAGTTAGTAATTAGTAAACAGCAAACAGTTATAAATAAACAGTAAACAGCAAACAATTATCAAAAAAACGTAAGTTCTACAAGAATCACAGAAGTCGGGTTTTTACGAGCTTCTATCCGTAACATCAGAAAACAGTAATCAAAACCCGACTTCTTACGACATTCCCAAGCGGGAGTCTGGAACGAGTTAACTGTCAACTGTCAACTGTTCACTATATTTTTGCATTCACGTCCCTTCTCGAAGTCAGTAATGTTTGACAAGGTTGTTTGAGCGATATTTTGTAGAGCGTTTCGAGTAAAAAATGCTTGATGTGCCGTGATGACTACATTGGGAAATGTCAGCAAACGTTCAAATACATCGTCTTGAATTACTTCGTCTGATAAATCTTCAAAAAATAAATCACCTTCTAGTTCGTATACATCTAAACCTAAATAGCCTAACTTCTGAGATTTTAAAGCATCAATCACCGCTTTTGTATCGACAAGTCCACCACGACTGGTGTTGATCAACATTGCTCCCGGTTTAAATTGCTCTAAAGTTGTAGGGTTAATGATGCGATATGATTCCGGAGTTAAAGGACAGTGTAGAGAAACGATGTCCGATGTGGCGAATAATTCGGATAATTCTACATATTTCACCCCCATTTCCAAACATTCGGGGTTTTTGTAGATGTCGTATGCGAGTAAATTGCAGCCAAATCCTTTCATGATTTGAGCAAAACACATTCCTATTTTACCTGTACCAACTATACCGACAGTGGAACCATGTAAGTCAAATCCTAATAAACCATTAAGAGAAAAATTAGATTCCCTAACTCGGTTGTAAGCGCGATGATACTTACGATTTAAAGTTAAAATTAATCCCGCTGCGTGTTCTGCCACTGCATAAGGAGAATAAGCAGGAACTCTGACTAGGGTGATTCCTAAATCGGTGGCGGCTTTAATATCTACATTATTGAAACCCGCAGAACGTAAAGCAATCAACTTGGTGCCACCATTGGCGATCGCCTTGAGATTCTCAGCATTCAACTGGTCGTTAATAAAGGGACAGATTGCCGGAAATCCTGCCGCTAAAGCCGTAGTTTCACTGCTTAACCTTGGCTCAAAAAATATAAGTTCATGGGCGTGTTCGCCATTTGCTTCTGAAAGAAAGTGCCGGTCGTAGTTTTTAGTGCTGAATACTGCTACTTTCATAACATTCACAGGTTAAAGGTCACAGGTTAGAGGTCAAAGGTTAGAGGTCAATGGTTAGAGGTTAGAGGTTAGAGGTCAAAGGTTAGAGGTCAAAGGTCAGAGGTTAGAGGTCAAAGGTTAGAGGTTAGTTACCAATAAACCAACAACTAACCACTAACCACCATCAACTAACCACCATCAACTAACCACCATCAACTAACCACTAACTACTTACAAAATTTTCAAACCGGCTCTATCGGTTGAATATTCGTCGAGACTAACTTTGCAGGGTTGTATATTCCAAATTTCTTGACAATATTCCCAAATTGCCCTGTCTGAGGAAAATTTACCCATGCGTGCGGAGTTAAGAATTGACATTCGAGTCCAATTTTCTTTATTTCGATAGGCTTGGGAAACTTTCGCTTGGGTGTCGATGTATGATTGGTAGTCTGCGAATAGCATGAACCTGTCTTGGTTAAACAGCGAATCTAACAACGGGTTGAACAAACCGCGATCGCCATCGGAGAATTGTCCGCAAGCTATCAAGTCAATGACTTCTTTTAGCTGAGAATTGGATTCGTAATAACTCCTGGGGTTATATCCTTTCGCTTTCAATTCGTAAACTTCTGGGGTGGTTAAACCGCATAAAAAGAAGTTTTCCTCACCGACTTCTTCGCGAATTTCGACGTTAGCACCGTCAAGGGTACCAATTGTTAAAGCACCATTGAGGGCAAATTTCATGTTACCCGTTCCGGAAGCTTCTTTACCAGCGGTGGAAATTTGTTCGGAAAGTTCCGCACCCGCGTAGATGAATTGGCTTGAAGATACGTTGTAATTTGGTATGAATGCTACTTTTAAACGTCCGGCAACGTCTGTATCGCTGTTTACTACACTACCAACGGCATTGATTAATTTAATAATCAATTTGGCGATAAAGTAGCCTGGTGCTGCTTTACCTGCGAAAATAAATGTCCGGGGTAGAATATCAGCTTGAGGATTTTTCTTGATTTCGTTGTAGAGGGTGATGATATGAAAAGCATTGAGTAACTGACGTTTGTATTCGTGCAGTCGCTTTACCTGTACATCAAATAAGGAGTTGGTATCAACTGTAATTCCGTTAGATTTTTGAATTAATTTTGCTAATTCTTGCTTGTTGGCTTGCTTGATATCGCGCCAATTTTGCTGGAATTCTTTGTCGTCTATGAACTTTTCTAACTTTCGCAGTTCATCGAGATTCTTAATCCAATCTGTACCGATTTTATCGGTAATTAGACGAGCGAGTCGAGGATTTCCCAACAACAACCAGCGACGGGGAGTTACACCGTTTGTTTTGTTGATAAACTTCTCTGGGAATAATTCGTAGAAGTCGTGAAGAACATCTTTTTTGAGTAGCTCGGTATGGAGAGCTGCTACACCGTTAATTTTATGGCTACCGACACAAGCTAAATGTGCCATGCGGACTTTCCTTTCGTCACCTTCTTCAATCAAAGATAACCGGGATATCTTTTCCAAATCTCCAGGATAACGTCTTCTAACTTCAGCCAAAAAACGGAAGTTGATTTCGTAGATGATTTCTAAATGTCTGGGTAATAATCTCCCGAAAAGTGCCACGGGCCATTTTTCTAAAGCTTCTGGCAGTAGAGTATGGTTAGTGTAAGCAAAGGTATTTTTTGTAATATCCCAAGCTTTATCCCAAGACATTTGATGTTCGTCAATCAGTAGCCGCATTAATTCCGCGATACCAACTGAAGGATGAGTATCATTAAGTTGAATTGCAGCTTTTTCAGCCAGGTTATCTATAGTTTTAAAAATCTGTTGATGACGACGGAGAATATCTTGCAATGAACAGGAAACAAAAAAGTACTGTTGCTGTAAACGTAATTCCTTACCCTGCATCGTATCATCGTTGGGGTAGAGAACTTTGGAAATATTCTCTGAGAACATTTGACTACCTACTGCACCGATGTAATCACCAGCATTAAAAGCCTGTAGGTCAAATTCATCAGTTGCTTCAGCTTTCCACAACCGGAGAATATTCACTGTATCCACACCATAACCCGGTACGGGAGTATCATAGGGAACTCCAGATACTTTTTGCTGCGGTACCCACCGTGATTGGTATCGTCCGTTTCGATCATCGTAAACTTCAGTATGACCACCAAACTTGACTTCTACACGATATTCAGGTAGAGGAAGTTCCCAAGCATTACCAAAACTCAACCATTTGTCAGGGTTTTCTACTTGCCATCCGTTACGAATTACTTGCTCGAAAATCCCAAATTCATAACGAATTCCATAACCAACTGCGGGAATTTCCAGAGTTGCTAAAGAATCAAGATAACAAGCTGCTAGTCTTCCTAAACCTCCGTTACCCAATCCCGGTTCCCGTTCTTTTTCTAACAAGTCGTCTAACTCCAACCCGGATTCTTTAAGAACAGTTTTAATTTTTTCATAAAGACCGAGATTAATGAGACTATTTCCCGTATATCGACCCATTAAGAATTCAGCCGAGAGATAATAAACCGTTTTAACACGGTTCTCCATGTGAGTTTCGGCTGTTTTGATGCGTCGTTGCAGAATGCGATCGCGAACGCTATGGGCAACAGCCATATAATAATCGTGCAAGGTGGCAAAAAACTCACCTTTTCCTTGGACATAATAAAGACTATCAGCAATGGCACGTTTGAGAGTTTCCTCACTCATCCCAGTGCGATCGTCCTCGATTCTAACTTTAGCAATTTCAGGAGCAGGAACATTTTCCTGTGCTAAGTTACTATATTGTTGCTCGGATGAACTGCTACTCATTATGGTGATGTTGCTAAGATATCAAATTTACACTTATATCTAACCCTATAGCTTTATAGCATTCTCTCTCTTACACTTGCTCAAATAATTGGAAATTAGAGTTAGTTGACAGTTGACAGTTGACAGTTGATTCTCTCCCCATCACCCCATCACCCCATCACCCTATCTTCTAATACTCCCACTTCCAATCGCGAATTTCGGGCATATCTTCGCCGTGTTCACGAACGTATTGCTTGTGTTCAATTAACTTGTTGTGCAACATTTGCTTGACGTGAGCTGCCTTATATCCTAAGTGGGGAACTCTGTCAATGACATCATCTGCTAAATTAAAGCGGTCTAAGTCGTTCATTACCACCATATCAAAAGGTGTAGTTGTAGTTCCTTCTTCTTTGTAACCCCGGACGTGGAGATTTTTGTGATTTGTGCGACGATATGTTAAACGGTGAATCAGCCAAGGATAACCGTGGAAGGCAAAGATAATTGGTTTATCTGTGGTGAAAATGCTATCAAAATCTTTGTCACTCAAACCGTGGGGATGTTCGACCTCTGGCTGTAAAGTCATTAAGTCTACTACGTTTACTACCCTGATTTTTAATTCTGGGAAATTATCCCGTAATATATCTACTGCTGCTAAAGTTTCTAAGGTGGGAACGTCTCCAGCGCAAGCCATGACTACATCTGGTTCGGTTCCTTGGTCGTTACTTGCAAAAGCCCAAATACCGATCCCCGTGGTGCAGTGCTTGATTGCTTCATCCATATTTAGATATTGCAATGCTGGTTGTTTCCCGGCGACAATCACGTTAACGTAATGGCGGCTTCTCAAGCAATGGTCTGTTACTGAAAGCAGACAATTGGCATCGGGTGGTAGATATATTCTCACAACTTCAGCTTTCTTGTTGATAACGTGGTCAATAAAGCCGGGATCTTGATGGCTGAAGCCGTTGTGGTCTTGTCGCCATACGTGAGATGTTAATAAATATGTTAAGGACGCGACTGGTCTACGCCAAGGAATTTCACGGGTTGTTTTCAACCATTTCGCGTGCTGGTTGAACATTGAATCGATAATATGGATGAATGCTTCATAACAGGAAAATAATCCGTGACGACCTGTAAGTAGGTATCCTTCCAACCAACCCTGACAAGTATGTTCACTGAGAATTTCCATGATGCGACCGTCTGCTGCCAAATGGTCGTCGTATTCTAAGGTTTCTGCAACCCAAGTTCTCGAAGTTACTTTTAATACGTCACCTAGTCGATTGGATGCAGTTTCATCCGGACCAAATAAGCGGAAGTTGCGGCTATCTAAATTCAGTTCCATTACATCCCGCAGTAATTTACCCATAACACGGGTTGCTTCAGCAATGGTTTTTCCCGGTTCGGTAATTTCTACCGCATAGTTGCGAAAATCGGGCATTTTCAAATCTCGCAGCACAATGCCACCGTTAGCGTGGGGATTATCACCCATGCGTCGATTTCCTGTTGGTGCGAGTTCGGCTAATTCTGAAATTAATTTACCGTTTTCATCAAATAATTCTTCTGGCTGATAACTCTTCATCCAATCTTCCAATAATTGGACGTGTGCTGGTTCCGCAGCCATATTTGATAACGGTACTTGGTGCGATCGCCAATAATCTTCAGTTTTTTGTCCATCAACTTCTTTTGGTCCAGTCCAACCTTTGGGACTCCTCAGAATAATCATCGGCCATTGTGGACGCTGTTTGAAGCCATTTTTCCGCGCATCTTCCTGAATTTCACGGATTTCGTGTAGCACGGTATCCATAGTCGCCGCCATCAATTGATGCATGGCTTCTGGTTCGGAACCCTCAACAAAATAAGGCTTGTAACCATAACCTTCAAACAGTTTTTGCAATTCCTCATGGCTGATCCGAGCCAAAAGTGTGGGGTTAGCAATTTTATAACCGTTGAGGTGCAAAATCGGCAGTACTGCACCATCATGTACTGGGTTAAGAAACTTGTTAGAATGCCAACTTGCAGCCAACGAACCCGTTTCGGCTTCACCATCACCGACAACGCAAGCAACAATCAAATCAGGATTATCAAAAGCCGCACCAAAAGCATGAGAAACAGCATAACCAAGTTCTCCACCTTCATGGATGCTTCCTGGAGTTTCCGGCGCTACGTGAGAAGGAATTCCACCGGGGAACGAAAACTGTTTGAAGAGTTTTTGCATCCCTTGGGTATCTTGAGAAATATTCGGATAATATTCGCTGTAAGTTCCTTCAAGATAGGTATTAGCCACTAAACCTGGTCCTCCATGCCCGGGCCCTGCAATATAAATCATATTTAAGTCATCTCTTTTAATCACTCGATTGAGATGAACATAAATAAAATTCAAACCCGGAGTAGTTCCCCAATGTCCTAAAAGTCTCGGTTTAACGTGTTCTAATTTCAGCGGTTCTTTGAGTAAAGGATTATCCAATAAATATATTTGTCCAACTGAAAGATAATTCGCCGCATTCCAATAAGCATTAATCTTTCGTAATTCATCACTCTGTAATGGCTTGGCTTGGGGAGGGCTTGCTAAAGTCATAACTCAACTCCTAAATACAAACTTTGTGAATTTATTATTGTGTACTTTGTCTACTTTTTATATTTATATAAACTTAAATCCGTCACCATCTTTTATATCTAAATGAATATTTATTTAGAAAATAGTGTTATCGCCTCACTAAATCATTAAAAGGTACCTTACCTATAATAGTGAAATACATTATCATAACTAGCTTCGTTAATTGAAACAACCTCTAATTAGCTTTGATTTCACAAAATCATAGAATTTATATCATCAAATCATTAAAATTTTTTCAAATATCAACAACTCTTCAACAGAACAACTTGTTTGGGAGTTTAGCACAACATTTATTTCCTTGTTCAAATTTAACCGCAATTTAACCAAATGTTCTACTTATTAATAATTATGATTAACTTATTTAGAATAATGTATTGTATCTCATACAATCCAAATACTTCTTTAGATAGAAGATAACATTTAAAATTTACTTATTAGAATTCATTAAATATAGTAAGTATAGGAAAATTAATTAGTTGTAATACAAAATTCAAATCCAAATTGTCATGATTACCAAATCTGGAGAATTAAATCTCTAATAAACCAGTCGGTGGGGTAATTTCAATACGATTATTCAACAAATCAACCACCGGAACAATTTCTCTCACAAAAGGAATTAAAACAGTCTTAGAATTTGGGATTTTCTCTTCATCTCCTTGTCCCCTTGTCTCCTTATTCTCCAACCGCACTTCTAACAAATCATTGCCAGCATTAATCAAATCAACTACTGTACCGATAAATTCTCCACTATCCTGCATAAAAACAGATAAACCGACCAAATCCATTAAATGATACTCATCTTCACCCAACGGAGGGCGATCGCTTTCAGGTACAACTAACTTACAACCCCGTAATTCTTCAGCTTCATCCCGGTAGTTCACACCAGCTAACTGAATTACATACAGATTTTTACCTTCAAGAAAACGACCTTTAACTAATTCTACCTCTTCGGGTTCCGTTGTATCTGGACGCAACAACCAACGTTTACCGGGTACTTCAAAACGTTCGGGAAAATCCGTATCCGGATAAACCCGTAATTCACCATTCAACCCTTGAGGTGCAACAATCTTGCCAATTTCTAACCAACCCATTTCAGTTATCAGTAAACAGTTATCAGTGAACAGTTAGCAGTTAGGAATTTCTCCCCATCACCC
>NZ_JADEWL010000206.1 GCF_015207665.1 Plectonema cf. radiosum LEGE 06105 | reverse complement strand
TTATGAAGCGACCAATAATTATACACAATTAGCTATCTAAAACATGATTCACTCAAAAATTCTTAACTTGCTACCCTGTTGTAGCGCACAAGGTAGATTTAGTATTAATTCGTAATCATTCTTTGCCCGAATGATACTTTACCTTTCCAAACTACACTGCTTGTGGTAAGCAGCTAGAATCTTTACTTTCACGCGATTGGACAACCCAACTTGCAAGCGCATTAAGAACCTCTGCCTTCTCTTGGGGAGATGCTTCCATCACGAGCGATCGCAAATTGGTTTTTGGTTTAGAGCCAACTAATCGCGAAACATACCATTCCCTTGCATCTTCAGGAAGAACCAATAATAAAGACAAAAATTTTGTGGTTAGCAAGTCTGCTTTACCGCGCCGGAATCGAGACAAAGTAACTTCAGAAACACCTATCAGTTGAGAGATTTCTTTAGCTGATATGTCAAAACGTTCGAGCATTTCATCGAACAGCTTTTGATGCATCTCCATATTTTGTGTAACGATTTCTTGCATTTTTTGCGCCAAATAAATTAAAGAGTTCTTTAAATGATTAAATAGTTTTTTGATGAGATAGGCAAGTAAATTAAACGAAGCTTTAACTATCTTAATCCTAGCAATATCTTAGACCGTTGGAGTTGGATCTAGTTCCACTTTCTTCTACTCAAATAAAAAAACCAGCCCCGGTCTTGACAGGACGGGGCGTATCTAAAAATTCAACTTAGGTGCATTATGACGCATAACAGCCAAAAAATTCAAGGGAAATTTTACCCATTACAAACAAATGAATGGATAAATGTTTGTAAATCTCTTACCAAGTCTCAAATAAGCTTACTTTATTATCTACGTTCTTCTGACCCCTATGGCAACGGTGTAAAGATTAAAGCCTCTGATATCGCCAAAGAAATAGGTATTACAAAACGTGCAGTTAATGCTGCGATCGCTGTTTTGGAAGAGAAAGGTTACATCAACCTCGAAGATATTGAGTATTCAGTTAAGGTCAATTCAGGCGGTTGTCTATGTGACAATTCTGATAGTGGCACACAGGTGGGAAGAGAATTTCCCACCCAGGAAGAGAATTTCCCACCTGAGAAATCTAGTTCCCACTTGGGAAGAGAATTTCCCACTGAGGAAGAGAATTTCCCGCTTGAGAACAGAATTTCCCACTCGTCGGCTGAAACGACCGTACAGCAAGAAGTTGAAACTTCTAAGATTAATAAGACTTATAAAGACTTTAAAGACTCTCTCTCAGAAGACGAGAGAGAGAGTTTTTTAGAATTTTCAAAAAATAAAGCAGCTTCCTTACCAAAACCACCACAACTACCTATGAAGTGGATAGAAGCCAACTTTGAAGAATTAAGGTATCTGTGGGAGAAGCAAAACAATGCAAATGGATCAATACATTGCGAGGCGGAGAGTAGTACAAAAATTCTATGTTTTGAAAGTTGGGATAAAAGTAGCCATGAAGGTCAATATCACGCGCTAATGAATTTGGGATTAGCAAAGTTTTGCGAAAATTCCACTTCGTCTGCTTGGTATGAGTGGGCGAAGGCAACTTACCCAGAAAAGTTTGTTGATGTGCCTTCTTAAAGAAAATAACCTGCTTTCAATGCTTTTTTAGAGTTTCCTAATTACCATGTACGCAAATCAAAACAATGTAATTGATTTTTCTTTCTATGCAAGCAGAATACCGCCGCAGTGCGTAGAAGCTGAAGAAACCATTTTAGGCGGAATTTTGCTCGATCCTGATGCTTTAGCTCGGGTGCGGGATGAATTGAAGCCTCACCATTTTTATATCGGCGCTCACTCCTTTATTTACCAAGCAATGTTGAAGCTGAACGAGCAAGAGCAGCCGACCGATCTAATTGTCGTTATTGACTACTTAAAAGCTAACGAGCTTTTAGCTAAAGTCGGTGGGAGAAATAAGCTTGCTAGCTTAGTTGATCGCTGTGTTAGCGCTGTGAATATTGATGCTTTAGCTGCTTTAGTAATCGGTAAATGGAAGCGTCGCGAACTCGGTCGTCTTGGTAATCTAGCAGCAGAATTGCAACATAAATCCGATGATGAAGTTTCATTAGAGCAAGCATTCGAGCAGCTGCAAGAATTTATTTATAAATTGCATATTGGTTCATCAAATGCTCATAGCACGAGTCATATTAAAGAAGTGATGACCGATGTGTATCAGCAGATTGAAGAACGCCACCAAGGAACTGCACTTGGGGGCATCCCTACAGGTTTTTATGACTTAGATGCAATTACAAGTGGGTTTAGTCCGGGTGACTTGGTAATTGTTGCGGGTCGTCCGGCAATGGGTAAAAGTGCCTTTGCTGCCCAAATTGGTTTTAATGTTGCACAACAGCAAAATCAAGCAGTGGTTTTATTCAGTTTGGAGATGAATACTATAGTCCGGATTCACCAGAACGAGGAATTTGTGAAATTATTATCGCCAAACACAGAGACGGTGCAACTGGAATTGTAAAACTTCTTTTCGATAGTCAATATACCAAATTTAAAAATTTAGCTCGTGGTGCATGGTGATGAAGATGGCAAGTTACAGCAAAGGAGAAGATGGACTTAATAATATTTCGGAGCCAACCCCGCTATCAGATATCTTGAATGCTTTTAAATACATTGAACAAAAAAATATGGGTACAACACCAAGCGGGGTCAAAACTGGATTTTACGATTTAGATGCGGTAATCGGAGGATTTAAGCCAGGAAAACTAATCACTATTGCGGGTCGTCCGGCAATGGGTAAATCATCGTTTTTAGGTAATTTGGCTTTAAATATTTCATCACAAGAACGGTTGCCAACTGTAATTTTTAGTCTTGAGATGGGCAAGGAGGAATGGGGGGATAGATTTTTAGCGAATGATATGCCCATTGAATCAAGTTTTTTACAGAACGGTAATATTAACAAATCGCAATGGGAACTTTTAGCGCAATCGATTAATAAGTTAAGTGAATTGCCTATCTACATCGACGATTCACCCGTGTTAACTCTTAATTCAATTCGTTCAAAAGTTAAGCAACTAATTGCCAAACACGATCGCATCGGCATGATTGGAATTGACTATTTGCAATTAATGGAAGGGACGGATGGTGATAGTTTTAACCTCGCTTTTCAAATTGGAAAAATCACCAGAGGGTTAAAGCAATTAGCGCGGGAATGTAACACAACTGTTGTCATATTGTCGCAGTTAAATCGTGGTGTAGAAAGTCGGAATATCAAGCGTCCTATGATGTCGGACTTGAGAGAATCGGGGCGAATTGAAGAAGATTCGGATTTAGTACTGCTTTTATACCGTGATGAATATTACCACCCAGATACGGTTGATAGGGGTATTGCAGAAGTAATTGTTGCCAAAAATAGAAGCGGAGCAACAGGAGCAATAAAACTGCTGTTTGACGCACAGTTTACTTGTTTCAAAAATTTGGCACAACGTTATCAGTGAACAGTTATCAGTTATCAGTTGACAATTACCTATCACCAATTACCAATTACCATGACAACACTTTTTAACCCACAGCAATATCAAAATTCTTCTCAACGTGACTGGGATGGTGCTAGTTATGACCCTGCTTGGGATAAAACTACTGATGTTTCACATACTGTAAAGCCGCTTGAAAATAGTAATGAAAAAGTTGGAGCAGTCGTGGAAGTTTCAGAAGAAATTGAAAGTAATGAAATTTATTCCGACCGTTGGGACCCGGCACATTTTGGTGAAATTCCGCGTAAAGTTGATGAAACCGGAAACCCTACGATTTTTTGGGATGAAAGCATAGAACCACCCCTACCCGATGATTTTAATTCACTAAAAGAATATGAGGAGGCATGGCAGCAATGGGAAGAAAACTTCGACAGCTTGACCTGTGCAGCGGAGTGGGAGCAGGATTTCCTCTCGCCGGATTGCAGCTTGGAGGATTCAAGCTTATCGGATTCTCAGAAATCGACGAGTATTGCAGCGATCTGCTTGCAGCAGCGCTTCGCTATCGCCTCTCCTCCCTTTATCCAGGAGTCCACAATTACGGATGTATCAAGTCCCTTGCCTTTGAGGGAGGATGGGGACTCAAACCCGGAGAAATCGAAATTATCACCGGATCGCCGCCCTGTCAGCCCTTCTCAATTCAGGGAAAGCGACTTGCTGCCGCAGACGAGCGAAACTGTTTTCCCGCACTTCTGCGAATCGTTGAAAACTACAAACCAAAATACCTCTGCATCGAAAATGTTAGAGGATTACTCAACTGTCCCTCCAACCCAGGGAGCGATAAGTCATATTTCGGATACGTCCTTAAAGAGCTTTACCGCTGCGGGTACGATGCAGAATGGTTATGTGTATCTAGCGGACACTTTGCCAGCCCCTTCGATAGAGGAAGATTACTGCTGGTTGCCCGCTCCCACGGCATTATCTACAAAAGGGAGCCGTCCCCCTGGACTGAACAAGTTAGAGAATTTTTTGAAAAAGAACGAGCTGATCAAGAAAGGAGAAGTGTTAAACCCGGTTATCCTTTGTCAGTGGTTCGGAATCCCGGAGACTTGGCTCGACCCCTCGGAATCCCAAACCGCAATTCAGCTATTAGAAAACAGCGCAGCGCAGCAGGAAATTTACTCGATTCTCGAATTGCCGCATCGACACCTAATTCTTCGAGCAGCCACAATATACGTTGCGATAAGCCTTCGGCATGGCTTCGCTAACGTGAATTATTTAGATGATGGACAACAATCATAATTTCTTCCTGTATTAGCTAACTATTCCTTCTAAAAAGCAAAGCATAAATAGTATCCATAACGCATCCTGCTGTACTAGTAATTGTTTGCTAATTAGATAGATACAATTAAACGATGCGCTAAGCGTTCACGTAGTGTCCCCGAAGGGGAAAGCTCCAACGATCGCGATCGCGGTGTCTCCTTAATAAATTGCAGCTTTATTAATACTTTTTCTTTTTCTAAATATAAATACTTAAACTATTAATTAAAAATACACTTAGGAGCCAGTTTATCTAAATCAGTAAAGCTACTCTACTCGTTTGAGATCGGAAATAACTAATATAAATCAGGTGATACATCATCTGACGTATTCAACATTTTATCAAGTTTAATAATGGACATCAAAAAACCTTATTGTATTAATCAGCCGGAGGTGGGCGAACTCATTCGTGAGTTGCGAATTTCAACTGGATTAACCCAAGAGAAATTTGCGGCTAAGTTGGGCGTTACTTTGCTAACAATTAATCGTTGGGAAAATGGACGCAGCCAGCCTTCACCTTTAGCTATGGAGAAGGTTGAGGGAATGTTGGAAGAAATAAAACAAGGAGAATATTTAATAAGAAAGTATATTTCCAATAGTTAAATGCTAGGTATTTAAAATAAATTAGTTATTAAGGTTAGCTATACCATGTTTAAAAAAATATTACTCCCTGTCAGTCTTGCTTTTTTTATAACATCTTGTAATAACGCTAAAGTTCCTAATGTTGTTGGTCAAGAAGCAAGTTATGCACGAGGAATTATTAAGGGGCAAGGTTTTGAAACAGAGGTAATAGAGAAGATAGAAGATGGCATTCAGCCAGGTCAAGTATTAAGCCAAGAACCTATTGCTGAAGCATCAATAAAAAAAGGAAGCAAAATCAAGTTAACTATTACCAAGCCTCCTGTTTATGAACTTAAGGGTTCTGTAAGATTGCTTGACTCAGAAATTCAAGGAACAGACGACTATTGTTATGGTAGTGGTGGTTACAGTGATATTAAAGGAGGTATGTCAGTAACAGTCCGAGATGGTAAAGGCAATATTTTAGCTACTGGGAATACTGAAAGTGGTGTAAGACCGCCAGGAGAATATTCAAATATTCAATGCACTTTTTCTTTTAACGTAAACAATATTCCTAAAACTGAATTTTACAGTGTTGAGGTAGGTCGTCGGGGACAAATGAATTACTCCTATGAAGAGATGAATAAGCAAAAGTGGGAGCTTGTTTTATCTCTTGGATAATCAACAGCAAACGATGCGATCTCAATTATTCCAAAACATTTTAAACCTAACTCTTCATCTTGGGCTATGGAAAAGGTTGAGAGAATGTTGGAAGAAATGGGCGATACTCTTTCGGAGTCACTTCGCGATCTGCTTGCAGCAGCGCTTCGCTATCGCGGAGAAGATTTACTGTCAAAATACACGGGTTAATTAATTACAATAAGTTAATTTATGGATACTGCAAGTGTTTTAATAATACTTGCAATATTTAGCATACACAATTTTTTTCAAACTTAGATAATAATTTTTACTTTAAAAATAACAATTTTATGGACTTATTACCTTACGAATCTTTTGATAAAAATCAAGCTCAAAATAAAGTTTGGGAATGGCTAAAAGAGTCAAAAGGATATCATAATTTTCCATCTACTCAAGGAGTTGTATTAGTTTATGAAAATTTGACTCCAGCAGCTTTAAAGAAAAAATTAATGGAAGATTCTCATAATCATCAACAAAAACTAACCGATCAAGAATGGGAATTAGTAAAGGGTGTATTAGGAGGAACTCTACCACCGAAAGAACCCCGCGATATTCCCACTGGTACCCCTGCTAATAATCCTATTAGAGTTATTCAAGCTATCGAATCTAAACTTAAAATCTTAGATACTGACCAGCAGAAAGTAGCTTTTGAAGTTCCAAGCGGACCGCAACGCCTTCGCGGATTAGCGGGGACTGGTAAGACTGTACTATTAGCTAAGCGAGCAGCTAAAATTCACGCTGCCCATCCAGATTGGAAAATAGCTTTTATATTTTTTACTCGTTCTTTGTACGCCCAAATATTAGAGCTAATCGACCTTTCTTATCGCGAGATGACAGATGGCGATCGCCCAGATTGGACTAAGTTAAAAGTTTTACACGCTTGGGGTGCAAAAGACCAAGACGGATTTTATAGAAGTCTATCGCTAAATACCTAAATAAAATGTTTAATTATTTTTTTGGCAAGAGTATTTCTTTGCTTTAATTCTCGCTGCATACAGTTGTCACAATGGTTATTTCATATCTTGTATCTTAGAAAGCTATCGTCAAAATAATTACTAGTTTTTTTACTTAATTCTTAGCCGCCTGGGACTGCAAGTTCCAGTCTGATATAGCAATCCTAAATGACTTGTGAGAAATTTATGTATAATCTGGCGGTTAAAACCGCTACTACACCTTCCTAAGTCAACCTGCGTGGACGCTATAAAACAACCCGCGCACCATCCGGGTTTTGCTTGTGTAGCCAAGGCAGCGCGCAGAAGGGGGGGTCTCCCCCATGAGCGAATGCCGTGCGACTTATAGTCGCCAGGAGTGATTTAAATGTAACCTCTATTCCTAACTTTTAATCTACGTATTTTCTCACATCTCAATTCGGATTGCTATAGCAGAAGTCCATTAAAATGGACTAAGATATTGCATTTTTATTTTAGTTATATTTTTTTGATATTTTTTATTATGTAGTTAATTATGCTTATGGTGCAAGATATAAGTTATCAAACAAATTTACCACGAACATTTGTTTGAATTTGGAAAATTTATTTAGATTCATTATATTTTAAAATACATACCATAACATTTGTATTTAATTCGATTGGTAGATTATTTAAATTAACACAGCCGGAGATAATTAATCAGATAAAAAGCATTTAAATCATATATAGCAATGGTCATATTGGTTAGGACATAATATTTTGTTCTTAAGTTTACATCTTGCACCATAGAAACCTATTGTTAAAATAATTACTAATTTTTTAACTTAGTTCTTACCCGCCTGGGACTGCAAGTTCCAGTCTGATAGCAGAAGTCCATTAAAATGAACTAAAATATTGCATTTTGATTTTAGTAATATTTTTCTTGATATTTTTTATTATCTAATTGATGATGAGTAAGGTGCAAGATATCACTAAGGAAACTTTTAAGAGGATGTTTAAAAGTCTAATTTAATATTTTAACTAGGGACTAAAATTAAGAAACCCAGTTTTTTTGTAACCGGGTTTTAAAAGTAGTTAATCGAGTAATTAACCATTAGCTAACTGTTAACTAAACTATTAACTATTAATTATTTTATATGACAAAATTAATTTATTCATTGTAACAAGTTGTACCCCGAAGATTTTCGGATTTAAATTCATTACAATCCTTAAAACTTTCAGATTGTAACGACCACCAATAAGGTTTATCAGATGTGACTACACCATTAGCCATAGTAGTTAATCGGAAATTTGCTCCTCGAAAATTAGTTAAAAATAACTTTGCTCCATTTAAGTTAGCTGCTGATAAATTAGCACTCATCAAAGCAGCAAAAGACAAATTAGCATTTTCCATAGAAGCCGATCTGAGATTAGCACCAACTAAAGAAGCGTTAGAAAGATTAGCATTATTCATTACCGCATTTTCTAAATCCGCACCCGTTAAATCAGCATTCGTAAGATTTGTACCTGTTAAATTCGCTCCTTTTAAATTCGCATCGCGTAAATTTACTGTTGACAAATTAGCTTGCGATAAATTAGCACCACTTAAATCACATCTCGGACAAGCACCAGTCGCTTTAAATAGTTCAATATCTTGCGGATTAAACGCTTTTACTTGCTGCATAAATCCCAAACAAGCTAATAAGGTAAGACTAGCTACAATTTCTAATTTCATATTTTTTTGAGAGACTTATTTGGTAGTGGTTTTAAACAGTTCTGTACTGCTATACTTACATATAGAAACTGTTAATTATATAACAAGTATAAAGAATATATAAAAAGATTATAAAAAATTTGTAAATTGTGAGATTTGAACTACTCAATCTCACATACAGGTCTTAAAATGGTTTCATTGAGAAATATACCGAAAGCTCTATAGTCAACGAATTATCGAATCCCTCTAGCCCAGTTTATATGGTGGCGGAGGGATTCACTTTTTTTGGGAATGGGTAATGGGGAGATGGGTAATGGG
>NZ_JADEWL010000029.1 GCF_015207665.1 Plectonema cf. radiosum LEGE 06105 | reverse complement strand
CCCCATCTCCTTGTCCTCAACTAATTGGCGATCGCCCAAAAAATTCGACAAAGTTTTTCATTCGTTGGGATAATTCGGAATTCATCGCTTCATGTCGATAACGCCATTCCCAGTTACCTTCTCCTTTACTAGGAATATTCATTCTGGCATTGGAACCTAATCCCAAAATATCTTGTAAAGGAAAAATCGCTACATTGGCAACAGAAGCCAAGGCTAAACGAATCATATCCCAATGTACACCGTCGGGACTTATAGAACCTAAATAGAAACATAAATTGCGTTTTTCATCGTCGGTCGCATTTTCGTACCAACCGACGGTAGTATCGTTATCGTGAGTACCAGTGTAAATCACACAATTATGATCTTCGATTTTAAAGGGTAAATAAGGATTGCTAGCATCTCCACCAAAAGCAAACTGTAAAACCTTCATACCGGGAAAATCAAATTTATCCCGCAATGCTTCTACATCTGGGGTGATAGTTCCCAAATCTTCCGCTAATACTGGTAAAGTACCAAGTTGCTTTTTAATAGTTTCAAACAACTTATCTCCAGGTGCTTTGATCCACTCACCGTTTACTGCTGTTTCTTCACCTAAAGGTACAGCCCAGTAAGCTTCAAATCCCCGGAAATGGTCGATACGAATAATATCAACATAATCGAGCATCGCTTCAAAACGCTGTACCCACCACTTGAATTTTTGCTTTTCTAATTGCTTCCAATCGTAAACTGGATTACCCCACAATTGACCAGTAGCGCTAAAGTAATCTGGTGGTACACCAGCCATCAACGCGGCTTCTCCAGTCTCCTTATCCAAACAAAAAATATCTGGATTTCCCCAAACATCGGCGCTATCGTGAGCGACATAAATCGGAATATCGCCGACAATCTGAACACCGCATTCGTTGGCGTATTTTCTCAATTCCGACCATTGATTATAAAATTCAAATTGAAGAAATTTGTGGTAAAAAACTCGGTCTTCTAATTCTTGCTTAGCTTTTTCTATGGCTTTAGGTTTACGCTTAGCGATTTGTTCATCCCAACTATTCCAGCTTGCGCCATCTGTACTATCTTTGAGCGCCATGAATAAAGTATAATCATCTAGCCAATAAGCTTTAGAATGGGAAAATTTTTCAAATGCTTGTTGCTGTTCTTTGGTGATATTCGCTTTAAAATTAGAACACGCTTTTTTCAATAAAGGTATTTTAGTTGATTCTACTTGCTCGTAATTTACATTATCCAACGGAAATTCAGGTAAGTTAGTGAAATCATCATCCGCAAGTAAATCGCGATCGCGCAATTTTTCCGGGCTAATCAACAGTGGATTACCCGCTAAAGCTGAATAGCACATATAAGGAGAATTACCAAAACCAGTTGGCCCTAAAGGTAAAATTTGCCAATACTGCTGATAACTATCTTTAAGAAAATCAATAAAACGGTAGGCTTCATCACCCAAATCCCCAATCCCAAAGCGACTGGGAAAACTAGTAGGATGAAGTAAAATACCGCTGCTTCTCGGAAAAGACATAAATAATCCTGACTATAGAAAAAGCTTATCCAATCGAATCTATCACAATGTTAGTTGTTAGTGGTTAGTGGTTAGTTGATAACTGATAGTTGTTGGTGGTTAAGAGTTAAGAGCATCAGAATGATTTCCGGAGGATATTAAGGAAGTCTAAATAAAATCTCAAATCTCAAATCTAAAATCCCAAATTTCATGAATTATCGCAATCCCGCTCCAACAGTAGATATCATCATAGAATTAATTGATAAACCACATCGACCAATAGTATTAATTGAACGTCATCATGAACCTCTCGGTTGGGCTATTCCTGGTGGTTTTGTTGATTATGGGGAAGCTGTGGAAACCGCAGCCAGAAGGGAAGCTTTGGAAGAAATTGGTTTATCCGTAGAGTTAATCGAACAGTTTCACGTATATTCCGATCCCAAACGGGATTCACGTAAGCATACGATAAGTATTGTATTTATTGCGATCGCAAAAGGTGAACCAAAAGCTGGGGATGATGCTAAAGATGCAGCGATTTTTGAATCTTGGCGGATTCCTGATAATTTATGTTTCGATCACGATCGCATTTTGCAAGATTATTGGCGATATCGGCATTATGGAATACGACCAAGGATTTAAAATTTTAGATTTTAGATTGATTATCTTTTTAGCCGGGAATTATCTTTCCCGGTAGAATGCTGGGCTTGTTCGCAAATTTTCGACATTTTATTTTTTAGTCACCTTTAATACAAAAAAAACGAGATTATACTGAGTAAATTGTATTTAAAGGTGCATGATGAACGCTGAAGAACTTTTAACAAAATATGCAGGTGGCGATCGGAAGTTTAAGAATATAAATTTGAGAGGATTGGATTTAAAAGGTGCTGATTTAAGCGGAATCGATTTACAAGGAGCAGATTTGGCTGGATGCAATTTAGATCAAGTGAACCTGAGTAAAGCAAACCTCAATTCTGCAAATTTAAGTAGAGCATCTCTATTGAAAGCCAACTTAAGTGGAATAAATGGTTGTCATGCGAATTTTACGTTAGCAGAACTTGCTGATGCTGATTTGAGTAAAGCCGAACTATGTAAGGCGGAATTTAAAAACGCTAATTTGGATAATGCTAATCTTACCAATACTCAATTAAATGATATCGAGTTCAATAAAACATCATTATTCAAAGCGAATCTTACAGGAGCGAAATTATTTAATTCAAGTTTTATTCAAGTAAACTTGGCTGAAACTGATTTAACTCAAGCAGATTTAAGCGATGCATTGCTTAAAAATACTAATCTTCAAAAATGCAAACTCAGGGGAGCAGATTTGAAACAATGCGATTTATCAGGGGCAAATTTAGCTGATGCTGATTTGGTAGGAGTATATTTAAAAGATGCAAACCTGACAAAAGCTTGCTTACAAAATGCAAACCTTCAAGGAGCCGATTTACAAAACGCTAACCTCACCAAAGCCAACTTAAATAACGCCAACCTAAGAAAAGCCGATTTAACTAATGCGAATATTTATGGGGCGACATTTGAAAATACAGACCTAACTGGTGCGATAATGCCAGATGGGGAAATATATCAAGAATCGGCAGCATCTTATTCTCAGGTAGAATCTATGACTCGTAAAGTTATTAAAACTGATAACGCACCCGCACCAGTGGGACCTTATAATCAAGCGATTATGGCATCGGGTGAAATGATTTTTGTTGCGGGACAAATTGCGATCGATCCGAGAGCGGGAAGTGTGGTTTACACTGACGATGTGACGAAGCAAACGGAACGAGTAATGGCTAATCTGGAAGCTATTTTAACGGAAGCTGGTGCGACATTTGAAAATGTTGTCAAAACCACTGTATTTTTAAAAAATATGGGTGATTTTGCGGCGGTAAATGCAGTTTACGCAAAATACTTTGATGAAGCATCCGCTCCCGCTCGCGCTTGTGTTGAAGTTTCTCGTTTACCAAAGGATGTTTTGGTTGAAATTGAATGTATCGCAATGCTTTAAAGTTTAATTTAGTTTATAGCAGTGGACATCTCGGTTAGCTAGCCCGTCAGAAGCCCCACAACTGAATCCGGTACTCCGGATCAGTGTGGGATGAAGACGGGGCGGTGACGAAACCATCTCCGACCAAAGTTGACTGCAACTCAACCAGGAAGTGAGATGGTTGAGGAATCGCCAAACTATGCGCGGACACATAGACCACTTCTCTTTCTAATGGGATGGACTTTGTTGACATTAACAACCTTGTTTGCAACACCAGGATAGTTGGCTAACTTGACTCCAGTTCCTAAGTTTTGCATTCCAACAACTCGATAAACACTGTTTTCAAACATCACGTAATCGTTGGGGTTGTAACGATAACGTTGCCTCTTAATGCGTCGTTGTCCGCGAGAAACTTTTAACCCACGATAAACTCTCAGGTTTTCTCCGTTTAAGTTTTTATTGCGGGTACGTCTACCAGAATTCAAGATAGAACCACTGACTTTTTCTCCTGTACGTTTATCGATGTATTTGGCATCATAAAACTGTTCCATCGACCTTTTGTGACGACGAATTTGCTCAATCATTAAAGGTTCTATAATGCGCTGAGTCTCACCTCCAGCAATAATGAAAGCATCATTGTGGTGAGTTTTTTCGAGCTTCAATACTAACCGCTTCAAGTCCGTTTCATAGCCAAAAGCTTGTTCTGCACCCAGTTCTTCTAATATTCGTTTGTATATAGTAGACATGAAAGTTTCTGCTTTGAATGACTTAACTTTTGGTTGCCATCCGTGCAAAATCTTTCCTTTTTTGTGATTGGGTGAACTATGGCACTTATCACAAAGAGTAATCAAGTTACTGGGTCGATTGCTTCTATCTGGCGGATTTTGCCAGTACCCGATGTGGTGAACTTGAAGAACTTTATCAGCACTCTTATTTTTACAATCAGGATTTTGACACTTGTACCCGTCCCTATGACGAATATAGTTTGTTAAGTTTCTGTATCCTAGCTGTTCTCCTTGCTGGTATTCTTCACCTTGAATGTCTGGGTTTTTAATTTTCTGAATGTCAAATTTAGCTGTCTCCACCGTTATTTTGGTAATGGGTAGCCTAGATTTAACACGCTCTACGAACCGCAAATGAGCATCTAGCTTGTGCTGAATTGATCGAGCTAACCAGCCTTTTTTACATTTGCGATTATCAAACCGTTTTGCACGATGACGCAATCTATTGCGGCGAGTTCTGCGGTATTTCTGCTTTTCAGTGATGCGCTCTGACACCCCATCTAAAAGTTCTATTTCTCCACCCATCAATTCTTCTTTCTCATTGACGGCGCTAAACCCAACGTGTTTATATCCAGCGTCAATCCCTAACGAGATAGGTTGCTTGTAACCACTGCTGCCATAAATCAACTGAATCGTAAACGGATCTCTTCCTACAATTTTGGCTTTGCCAGATTGTAAAAGAATTCGCGCTTTTCTTGGGGTTGTGGGCATTAACGGTTGTCCGTGTTTGTTGATAACTAATGCTTTCATTTTTTTTGTTTGAACTAATAATGAGTTCGACCCTTGCAGGTGGTTTCCTTTGCCAATGTTTTTCCAAGGTTTCACGCTAGTAACACTTTCCCTCTACCAGTAGAAATGTTTAATCACTAACCGCAGTGTCACGGGACTAGGAAACGGGTTGCTAGCCCTATGTCCCGGAGTGCCTATACATTCTTGGGAAACGTAGTAACCCTTGCATATCGGGCTACTCAAGCTAATGACGCGCTTCTTCTTCAGAAGCCCACACCTACCCCGAAGGGGAGGTGTGTGGAGTCGTCACGACTTACTATTTGTCATAAAGGCAACAGGGAATAGGGTTGGGGGGAACATATACAGCATATTTCATCTTTATAAGGCAAATTCGGACAGGCAGGGATGCCCATCCGACAAGAGCTTCATAGCATAAAAGTGTACCTCATTTATCTGCAAAATGCTGTAAATGTCCGAATAAAAACGCCTACAGCTATTATTGAAATAACTATTGTTTTTACGGCAACAAAATAAGGATAATTTTCCGAAATAAATCTATTTAAAATTGATTCTATAAACAAGTAGATTTGGCGAATACATTTTAAGGTGGGTGTTACTCACCTTTTTTTCGTAAATTCGATTAATTCTTGAACTTAAATCTGAGAAGATGTTTTGAAAGATAAAGTATGAAATTAGACATTTTAAAACATCCTCTGAAACTATTACCAAATATACTTAGTTAAATAGCCATCTTGAAAAGAAAAGTGGTGTGATTTGTCAGGTTTTTAGGATAAATATTTGTAAAATAAGATAAATCTGATCAAAACCCGATTTCTGTGATTGTCATCCTAGTCTCTACATAATTTACAGCTATGATTATTTGATTAATGTGAAACTTAAACACAAACATGATTGAAATGACTACTAATAATATTCAACCTTGGCAACAAAATACAATAGTACATCATAGTCAAATTTTGATGTTGAGTTTCGAGCGTTGGACTGGACATACTTTGTTAAATTGTACAGGTTCTATTGAAGAAGTAACAAAAGCATTATTTGAAGCTGATTTTGCTTTGGTATCTCATGGTATAGAAGCAGATCCAATTTTTAACTACGGTAATCGCAAAGCGTTACAACTATGGGAACTTTTTTGGGAAGATTTTACCTCAATGCCTTCACGTCAATCCGCACAGGAAGTAGTTCAAAAAGAGCGCGATCGCCTTTTAGCTGAAACTACTATTAAAGGTTTTACTCGTTATTCGGGGATTCGTATTTCCAGTAGCGGTAAGCGTTTTCACATAGAAAAAGGTATGATATGAAACCTTTTGGACACAGAAAATCAATATTTTGGTCAAGCTGCGATGTTTTCTAATTATAAATTCCTCGATTAATTTTCAACTAAAGTCGCATCAACACCATACTTTTTCAGCCTTCTTAATAACAATTGTCCTTGATGTTTATATATGGGATAGTCAAGGGTAGCGGGTAAATTATTCATTAAATTTCGCGCCATTTTTTTGTTACAGCCACAAACAAAAGCGATAATCGCAGCCGCTTTGAGTATGACATCTTGGGATGGTGCTTCTTTGACAATTAATTTACAATTGGGAAGTTGGCGATCGCCATTTTCAATTTTTTGTAAACTATCAAAATTTCCCAGAATAACAATTCTATCGCCAGCTTCTAAAGGCGATTTATCCCAGTAACTAGGCATGATTTTAGGATGGGATTGTTTATATGTTTGGTAGAGAATAGGTACGACTTCATAACCATAAGCAATTTCAAACAAGAAATATCCATTTAAGGTATCTCCTTGTTTAATCGTGTATTCTGCAACTAAAATAGTTTGCTCGTTCATCCGCAACATATTACGAATGTGTTTACCAAAAGCATTACTTACAAATATTTCGGCTGAAAGTTCATAATCATTAATTACTTTTGCGTAAGGTAAATATTCCTTAATTTCGTTGGTTTTATGATAGTCAAAAGTGCGAATAATTAAGGTACAGTTAGGATTTACTTGATAAGCTTTTAAACTAATATTGATATTGTCATCTTCATTATCGGTGACAACAACAACGCTTTTAGCATTGGCAAGATTTACTTTTTGTAAATTATCAAGAAAATTACCAATTAATAATTGCATTTGTGATAAAACATGACCTTTTACCTTTTTATCATTCATTGCAAATACTGGTTGCTGCCATTTTTGTAGAAAATCTGCAATTTTCTCTCCCAGTTGACTTAAACCAATTACCACAATATGGTTACGTTTAGGATAAATAAATAACTGCTGAAATTTTTCGTTTAATACCCATTGAGTTAACCAAGCTTGTAATACACCCATCAATAGGATACCGCTGAGCATATAGAAAAAATTTATCAATCTTTCTAATATCTCTGGTTGTAAGATTGTTTGTTTATCGTCTCTCAAATAAACAGCATCATATCCCCCCAAAAGCATCACAGCAGAGGTATATAAAGCTTTGAATGGATGGTATTCTAAAGTAATAGTTAGAATTACAACACCAATAATTAATAAAATCAACCAAGTTAAGAATACGATGCGGATAATTGGTTGATTGATTTGCTGTTTAATCCATTCTTGTAAAGCCAGAGCTTTTTGCCCGCCTTTTTTTCTAGATAAAAAATCAATGATTTTATGCTTCAAACTACTATCTTTTTCTGAGGGTAAAGAAGAAGATTCACCATATAAATTAACTAACTTATTATTAACTTCTATATAAATAACTTCATCATTGGGATGCAAGATTAAATTAGGTTTCCATTTGTGAAATAAAGTGGGAAGCTGTTTTCTCGCGGGAATATGACTGAGTATTCGACAATCTTTAGTATTAATTTGATGTAATTGACGACTCCGCCATTTATGATAGGGATGAATTTTAACTTTAAATATCCCCACCCATTCATCTTCCAATTGAAAAAAACCGCGATTTTCATCTCCTAAAGCACGAGTTGCAATTACTTGTGCTGGTAATTCTGTTGCATCACAAACTATTAAATTATTTATATTTAGCTCGTTTTTATCATGTAAATTCTTTTGGGATGAGCGTACAATTATACGAGCTTGAAGATTAAGTTTACTTATCTCATGGGCTACTTTTATATTTACTAATTCATCATCTGTAACTATCAATATCGCTCGACATTCTTTGATATTAGCTTGTTGTAAAATATCTAATTCTTGAATATCGCCAACTAAATAATTATTTTTAATAGAATTTGCTATCCCATCAACTTCCCATTTAATCCTTTCTTGTTTATCAATTGCAATTACAGATACACCAAAATTTTTGAGTAGCTTGACACAATGTTGACCTAAACTACCCAAACCACAAACTATAAAATGTGAAGATTGAGCAAATTGATTCTGTTGTTCAGATAGCGACATTTAGGAAACCTATATGATTTTTGGCTTCGAGTAATTAATAGTGATACGTGTATTTCGATTTACAATCGAACAATAATTTGATGAAATTGGATAAATGCAATAACTAACTCAAATAAAAAATATATTTTTTGTGATGATTAATTGTTACAAATACAACAATTAACTTTAAATATAGGAAGTATGCCAAAAATATTATATACAAGTATTTTTTGATAATTTGATGTTTGAACTACGCTAATAATAAAAACATTTAATAATTAAATTAATTCACCATAATTTAAATAATATTCATTTAAATGAGATTTAATCTCATATTAAAAAACCATCGCAATGGTCATATAGGACATCATATTTTGCTGTTGAGGGAATAGGGGGAATCTCCTAATGGCTACAGCTATATATGTAGTCGAAATATCATAAATAAAAAAACCCGGTCTTTTTCAAAAAAACATCCGGGTTTTTAAAATTGTTATATACCTGATAGAATTACGAAAATTATGGTTTAATTATCCTGAATAATTATCCAATATTCAAACTGGAAACTTACTGAAATCCAAAATCTTCTTCTGTTGTTATTGGTATTTCCGTTTCAGAAGGTGATTCTCCAGAAAATTCAATTTCACGATTTTCTGAAGTTTCTGAAGGCTGTTCCCCTTGATCATTACCAGGAATAACAACAGACGACTCAGAAGCATCTTCAACTGCTGTTGCTGGTTGCTGTTGATTTTGAGATGAAACAATTTCTTGCATCAACTGCTCAATGACTTCTGTTTGTTCAATGTTACCTTGTTTGCGATATTCTTTATGAGCGCGTTTAAGAACTTGTTGAGCTTTCTTCAATTCTCCTTGCTTGTAAAAAGCTACTCCCAAATTGTAATATGCAGAAGGATTATTTGGAATGCGACGAATCGCTTGAATATAAGTCTCAATCGCTTCGGGAGTTTGACCTCTAAGCGCTAATAAACCACCTAAATTATTATAGGCTGCAATATTCTGGGGATTTAACAGTAACACTTCTCGGTAAGCAGAAATCGCTTTAGCTGTATCTCCTTGTTGCTGCAAAGCTATTCCTAAATTAAAGTAAGCATTGGCATTATTCCTGTCAAGATGGATTGATTGCTCGTAAGCCGCGATCGCCTCTTCTTTTTGTCCTTGTTGATACAATACCAATCCCAGATTATATTGAGCATTAGCCATTGTCGGCTCAACTATTAATGCTTGACGGTAAGCGGTAATTGCAGCTTCATTTTGTTCTTGTTTATGCAACGCTAAACCCAAATTATAATAAGCTTCTGCTAAGTCGGGATTAAGACGAATTGCTTCTCCATACTCTTGTACCGCTGCATCCAAACGATTTTGCCGATAAAAAATATTACCTAAATAATTCCGTGCTGCACCAAGATTAGAATCGCGATTTAAAGCAGCCCGTAAAGCTGATTCAGCCCCTTGTAAATCGCCCCTATTATAACGCATAACTCCCTGCTGAAACAAGCCAGCAGCTTCTAAATCTTGAGTGAGAGCGGTTTGTGCTAAAAGCTTATTTCCCGGTAAATCCGCGATCGCAATTCCCACGAAGGTAGCACAGGAGCAAAATAGTAAAGGAACAGCAGCGCGAATAATACGCTGAATATTTGCAAATTTTTGAGACATTTTAGGCTTTCCCTGCACTTATTACTAGATGCTGTTTAAGTTAGAATGCCCATGATGGAGAGTAAAATTGAAGTTCTTTGAATAATTTTTGAGTAGTTGACACTCCCCACGTCTAAAGCCGGGGGATTCTTGAAGACTCCATAAACGAAGTTTCAATGGTGCTGGCAAAAACACCCTAGACGCTCAAAACAACTACCAGCACATTCTTGTATTGCAATTGCGCTTACTTTTTATTTTTTTTACGCTTTCCGAGTCCATCACAACGCCAATTAGGTACGCTCAACATCCTGCCATTATTTGCCCTTTAACTATTCCAAATCAAGTTGGATATGTCCGTTGCCGGGATTGCTCCGTACTAGGATGTTTCAACACGTAGATGGTTATTCTTACTTGCTTTTTCTGACTACGATTATATCACTGTGGCTAAACCCACACAATCGTTTTGAGGGATTTTTAAATCCCTACCGACTTATCCCCATGTCTGAAGCCAGGGGCTTGCGTCTCGTTCTTTGGTCAAAGGTCAAAGGTCAAAGGTCAAAGGTCAAAGGTTAACTATCAACTAACAACTAACAACTATCAACCATCAACTGTCAACTGTCAACTGTCAACTGCTTCAGGTAATATCAACATGGCATCACCGAAGGAATAAAAACGATATTGAGCTTTTATTGCTTCTTGATATACACTCAATAATCGTTTTCTCCCAATTAAAGCGCTTACCAACATTAATAAACTCGAACGTGGTAAATGAAAATTGGTAATCAAACCTTGCACTACTCGCCATTTATAACCAGGATATATAAATAAATTGGTTTCACCACAAAATGGCTGTAATTCCCCTTGTTTTGCTGCTGCTTCCAATGCACGTACTACCGTTGTTCCAACTGCAATAATTCTTCCACCTTTGGCTTTAGTAGCACGGATTTGCTCTACTGTTTCGACTGGTACTTCAATCCATTCTTTATGCATTTCGTGAGTGGTGACATCTTCTACTTCCACGGGACGAAATGTACCTACTCCCACGTGTAAGGTGACGAAAGCTCGATTAATTCCGCTTTGTTGCAATGTTTCTAATAATTCTGGAGTAAAATGCAATCCCGCTGTGGGTGCTGCAACTGCTCCAGGATGTTCTGCGTAAACTGTTTGATACTGTTGGCTTGCGGCATTACTCGCCGTAATATAAGGCGGTAAGGGTATTTCTCCAAATATATCTAATAGCTGCAATAAAGATGTTTGGGGAGGTAAATCAAATTCTAGCAATCTTCCTCCTGTGGCTTCGTCTGTCTGCAAAACTTTCGCAACTAATTTTTGACAAGCTTCTGAATTATCTTTCCTCGACTCAAAAATAATCTCGCTACCTTGTTTGAATCGCTTTCCCGGTTTAACTAATGCTAACCAACAATTGTGCTGCAATTCCTCCAACAGCAACACTTCTATTTCTGCTCCCGTAGATTTACGTCCGTATAGCCTCGCTGGTATGACCTTGGTATCATTCATTACTAGTAAATCCTGGGGACGAAGAATTACTGGTAAATCGCGAAAAATGCGATTTTGAGGTAATTTTTGTATCCCAGTATTAAGTGAATCTACGACCAATAAGCGGGAACTATCTCTGGGAACAACGGGGTTTTGAGCAATTAATTGGGGAGGTAAATCATAGTCGTATCCATCTAAGGAACGGTCTAAATTAACGTCTGTAGTAATTTGACTTGAAGGGTAAATAGCTTGAGATAAGTAGGTTTCCGACTCAGAAGAATTGGGTTTTCCCGTAAAAGGTGGTTGCTGCATTGATATTTATAGTTTTTTAAGATTAAAAATCTAAATTATAGTTTATAAAAGAAATCTACATTATTAACCCTAAGTGATATTAAGCATATGAGGAATTAGAGTATATTTAAGTAATACGGAAAATAGAAGATAAAAATTGGGTAAACCTCCCCATCTAAAAACGGGGGCTTTTACCCTACCGGAGTTGGGGGTCTATATATCAATAATAGAAATGTAGAGATGTAAAGTTGGCTTTGATCCCAAGCACTAAGATGGAATATTTGTATTACCTGGCAAATGCCAGTTTAACTTTAAGGGTAGTTCAATATTTGCACGCTAGACCCCGGATACCCGTTTCCTTCATCACCGTAATTCATCAGATAGATGGTTGGGTGGTTAGAGTCAAACTTGATTATCAGATTTCTCCTGATTTAGATGGTGATATCCGGTCTTTTTTGAACGAGTTAGGAATTCGTTACGAACCTCCAATGCGAGTACAAATGGCGCTTTGGAGTTTGGAAGCACAACAAAATCCGGTTGAAGTCATGCGTCGTTATCAAGTCGCTATTGTTTCTCACGGTAGCCCCGACAAAGAAGAAATTGAAGCATTCCGACAACAATTTGTCAGAGGATTGGGCTACTGTCCGGAAACCCTAGCATGAGAATTGTTGCTGTATGCAACTCTTATCGCTAGGTGGTTATTAATTGATAATCGGTAATTTATCTATTTGTATTTATCACGAATATTACTCATTGTCAATTGAATACTCAAATGCTGCGGCAATGTATTCTTCTAAGGTTAAATAATATCCCGATACCGATAAACTGGCTAAAGAATTTGTTCTAGTTATTTTTCTCTGACAGCAAACAATAGCCACATCAAATTGACAAAGATAGTCTGCTTTTTCAGGAAACTTTGCCAGAAACATTGCAGCAGTGCGGCAAAGTTTAACTTGTTTTTTTCGTGCGATCGCCATTCTTCCTTGAGCATCCCAACTACCCGGAGAACGGGTTTTGACTTCGACGAATGCTAAGGTAAGGGTACCCAAATTATCTTCGCTTTCGGCAATAATATCAATTTCTCCCCAACGACAGTGCCAGCGACGATGTAGAATTATCCAACCCGTAGATTTGAGCCATTGGGTTACAAAGTCTTCACCTAAAGCTCCAATATCGGGATAATGAGAGGAAGAATGGTTCGTCATGAGCAGCTAAATTATCATGATTTTTACTAAAAGCAACTGGATTAAGGTAAGTATATTTAGTTTATTGTTTTGGGGAATAGTTTGTATTTTGCCGTCACATCTAACTTCTCAGGCTTTTGCATTGGATTACGACAAAGAAATTTTAATCGAAGCTGATTTCTCCAATCGCGATTTAACGGATTCTAGTTTTACCAAAGCGAATCTTCGGGATAGCAACTTTAGTAATTCTAATTTGCAGGGTGTGAGATTTTTTGCGACTAATTTGGAGTCAGCAAATTTAAGCAATACCAACCTCAGATATGCGACTTTAGATTCAGCACGTTTAGTTAAAGCAGATTTGAGAAATGCAGTGTTAGAAGGTGCATTTGCATCCAACGCGAGATTCGACGGTGCGATTATCGATGGTGCTGATTTTACCGATGTGCTATTACGTAACGACGAGCAAGACAAATTGTGTCAATTAGCCAAAGGTACTAATCCTACCACAGGGCGCAATACTCGCGATACTTTATATTGTTCGTAATTAAGTATATGGAATCATCAGGGAATAGGGAATAATAACTAATTATCCTCAGATGATATATAAAAACCCGACTTTTCAAAACCAATATCAGAAGTCGGGTTTTTAGATTACTTATTTGTAACAGCAGACAATACTTATAAAAACCCGACTTCTCAAAACGGACATCAATTAGATTAAGATTCTCCGATAGAAAAACATCGCTGTTGATCTAATTCTTTCAAACGTTTTTTTTCAGCCATAAAAGCTTGATAATAAGATTGATATTGTTGCGGTTCGGTTTCTGGATTGGTTTGCTCCCAAAGTTCGTAAAAGTGACGGAAGCGTTTTTCTCGCAATCCTTTTTCCATGCTCAGAGTTGCTCTTAAAATTTGCAGAGGAGTGCGAATTATTTGCTGTTGGGCTGTTTCATTTAAGTGGAATAAATGAGACACTAATTCCATTTCTTCGGGGAATTCTGAATATCTATCTTGCAAAGTTGAGATTAATTCTTTTGAATAATTTGGATTAGAAATATCTCCTGATTGAATTTCGACAATTTGTTGCCATAAAAATCGGTGATGAGACAAGCTAAATTGTAAATCTCTGGCTTCTAAACTTTCAATAATCGTTTTCCGGTATTCTGGAGAATGTAAATAAATTAGTAATAATAAACCTTCCGCTTCTTCTAAAAGACTGTATTCTTTAGGAATTGGTTTGAGAGCATTCCCAGAATTATCTTTAAGTTCACGGTTTGAAGATGGAGGTGTATAACTTTTATTTTTATAACTTCCTCCTCCTTGTTTATGATGAGGAGAAATTTGAGTTAATAAATTTTCTATTCGTAATGGAGTAAGTCTGGTGTCTCCCAAACTGAGTATTTCCGCACAACGAGAAACATAATAATCTCGCGTATCAGTATTATCTATATTCTTTAATAATTTAACCATTTGCTGACAGACTTTTTGAAAATCTGTAGCTTGTTTTAAATCGCAATTTGTAGTAATTTGTTCAATCTGCCAATCTAACCATAAAGGTGCATTTACTAACAGTTGTTGATAATCTTCTGAAGTATGACTAAACAAATATTCATCAGCATCTTTCCCATCAGGAATATTGAGAATTTTGAGTTGAACTTCACCCTTATAAGCTAAATCCGCAACTTCACCGATTGCTCTTTCTGCTGCAAGAGTTCCAGCTTTATCCGCATCAAAATTGAGAATTAACTGTTTAGAATCGCTGTAACGCATGGCTAAACGTACTTGTTCAATACTTAAAGCCGTACCCAAAGAAGCAACAACATTATTAATTCCAACTGCATGAAGAGCGATAACATCAAAATAACCTTCCACCACCACAGCTTGGTCAAATTGGGAAATACCAGATTTCGCTTTATCTAATCCGAATAAAGTTCTACCTTTATGAAAAACTTCGGTTTCGGGTGAATTTAAATATTTGGGTTGTTCATCACCTAAAGTTCTACCACCAAAAGCAATTACTTTCCCGGTAATATCATGAATAGGAATCATCAAACGGTTGCGAAAAGCATCATAATAACCTCTACCTTCTGCACGAGATTTAATTAATCCTGCTTTATCTAATAACTGTACCGGATACCGCTTATCTTCAACTAAATAGCGATACAAAATATCCCAACCAACCGGAGCATAACCTAACTCAAACTTTTTAATAGTTTCATCTGTTAACTTGCGCTGTTGTTGAAGATATTCTAAAGCAACTTCCCCACTTGGTTGCCATAAAGCGTGTTGATAAAAACGCGAAGCCACCTCAAGAACTTCGTATATTTGTTTACGCTCCGATATTTGACGCTGTAATTCTTGTCGTTGTTCGGGTTCTAAAGTTTGTACAGGTACTTGATAGCGTCGTGCTAAATCTAAGACAACTTCAGCAAAAGAGCGTTTATCCAACTCCATCATGAATTTGATTACATTCCCTCCAGCTTGACAGCCAAAACAGAAATACATCTGTTTGCTAGGACTAACACTGAAACTGGGAGTTTTTTCATTGTGGAAAGGACACAATCCTAAAAAATCCTTACCACGCTTGCGTAAAACAACTCGTTCTGATATGACATCAACAATGTCAGCCCGTTGTTTGACTTCTTCAATAGTATCTTGGTGCAAGCGGGGGATTTGCATAATTTGATGGTTGTTAGTTGATGGTTGTTAGTTGTTGGTTGTTAGTTGATGGTGGTTGGTTGATGGTTGATAGTTGCCTTTTGCCTCTTGCCTCTTGCCTTTAACCTTTAACCTTTGACCTTTAACCTTTGACCTTTAACCTTTATATCCTTGTCCCCAGTACCAGAATGGTGTAAACAATCTTTTACGATAACTTTTAATCAGAGGAAATACTGAAGATGGGACGTATTTTTATTTCAGCAGGTCACGGGGGTAAGGAAACAGGAGGTATAGATCCAGGTTTTATTGCGGGTGGGACAACTGAAGCCAAGGAAATGATTTTACTACGAGATTTAATTTTAACGGAATTAAGGGCGCGTGGGTTTGAAGTTCTTTCGGTTCCAGATTCTTTGAGTGCTAGAGCGAGTATTGAGTGGATAAATTCCCGTGGTAATCGTAATGATGTAGCGGTGGAAATTCATGCCGATTCTGCTTCTAGTCCTGCTGTAAACGGCGCTAGTGTCTATTATATTGCTAATAACGAAGAACGTAAAAGCAATGCCGAAACCCTGTTGATGGGGCTGCTACGTCGGGTTCCGCAGTTAAATAGTCGGGGGGTGAAGCCGGATACTGCAACTGGGATGGGACAGTTGATATTTACTCGTCAAGTTGCGATCGCGTCTTTGTTAATGCAAGTTATTTTCCTGACCAGTGCCCAAGACCGTGCTTTATTACAAACCCGTCGTCGGGAATTTGCGGTGGGGATAGCTGATGGAATTGTAGCATGGAGTCGCGTAATTGATCCAGGTTCAACTCCGGCACCGGAACCAACTTATCCAGCAATTAATATTCAAATTAACGGTCAAAATTATTCAGAGCAAGGAATATTAGTTAACGGTAATGCCTATATTCCCATAGATTTAGTTGACCGTTTGCAAATTGACTTATCAAAAGCTACTAATGTACGTCGTCTGAGCTACCGCAGAATAGTTTATGTCAAAGCAGTAGAATTACGAGAATTTAATATATCAATCGGTTGGGATGCTGCCAGTCGTACCGTAATTTTAAAGTCAAATTTGGCAATTTGTCCTAACCAAATTAGTCAAATCATGTCTCGTGGTGCAACTTCAGAAGTACAGTTACAAATCTTTTTGAGAGACAATAATCAAGATGCTTTGGTGAAGTTTCCTGACATACCCAAACTGTATCGAGAAGAAGCTGGAATTGAGGGAGTGAATCACGATATTGCTTTTTGTCAAATGTGTTTGGAAACCGGATTTTTACGTTTTGGGGATGATATACAACCGCAACAAAATAACTTTGCCGGATTAGGAACTATCGGTGGTGGAAGCGAAACAGCATCATTTCCTAGTGCGAGAATTGGAGTCCGCGCTCATATTCAACATTTAAAAGCTTACGCTAGTTTGGAACCTTTAGCTCAGGAAGTGGTAGATCCGAGATTTCGGTTTGTGACGCGGGGTATAGCGCCGTTAGTAACGGATTTATCGGGGAGATGGGAAGCAGATTTGCAATATGGAGAGAAGATTGTGGCGTTGGTGAAACGGTTGTATGAATCGGCGGGGTTTTTGTAGATGTAATCTTCTTAGCTATAATTTTGATTAAAGCGCTGCTACACTGCGGTTGTGATGTGGTTTCGCTTTCTGAATTCAATGCAGTTTAGTATGAGAATCCCTCCAAAATTAGATGAGAGGATAAAAGAGTATGCTGACCATCATCGTATTACTAAAAGCAAGGTAATGTCAGATGTCGTTAATCATGATTTTGCTTTTTCTAGTCATTTAATTTTAAGTTATTATTTATTATAATTTGATTAAAAAAATCTCTTACTAACTTAAACATGAAGTTTAGAGAAATAGACGGACGAATAAAAATACTATTATTAATGTTTTTTGAGATATTTTTAGGAGTAATTCTCAGTTTAATTAGTTCCCGAATATCTAGTAATTTAAACAAACTAAACATTAATGTAAATCAGGCATTATTTATGCTGCTAATTCTACTATTTATAATATGTTGTGTTTTAGTATTAGTTAAATACTTGCAAAAAGTAGAACATAAAACTTCTCAAGAAGATATTCCACCTGACGAGACTGTTGTACCAGTAACTACGAATTTACAACCAATAGGAAAATTTCCACGTCGTAAAATTATTGTAAGTACTAGTTTGGTGATTACTGGTTTTGCATCTGCATTTATTGTTCAAAAAATCCTAGATAATCCTGTAATACCTCCCTTACCTGTAGCATCTCCGACTCCTCTCTCCACATCGATTCTCCCAGTTATTAAAGTAATTAAATTTGCAATTCTTCCCACATTGGATTTTAAAACTTTAGCAGAGCAGGAGAATTGGAATAACTTCATTAAAGATATGGAGAAGAAATTAGGAATTTCGGTCAATATTTTGCCTGTACAAAGTTACAAAGAAGTGATTGAAGCAATCAATAATAATGATGCTCAGATTGCTTGGTTTGGTGGTCAATCCTACATCGAAGCAGCCAAAAAAAATCAGATTGAAGCATTTGCTCAAACTGTAAATAATGATGGTAGTAGAGGTTATTACTCATATTTAATTACGAATAAAAATCAGTCAATAGTTTCACAATTAAAATCCCTGGATAAAAACCAAAGTGATAAATATATAATTGATGGAATTAAAAATGGTTTATTACTCACATTTGCTTTCAACGATAAAAATTCTACTTCTGGTTTTTTAATTCCAAATTTGTGCGTTTTTGCGAAAAATGGTATCGAACCCGAAACAGTTTTGACTAACCCACCATCTTTTCTTCGCAGTCATGAAGCAACAGCACTTGCTGTAGCGGATGAACGTGTAGATATTGCGACAAATAACAGTGAGGCTTTAGCTCGTCTGCAAAAAAGTCATCCCCAAGCTTATGAAAAAATCGAAGTTTTGTGGGAATCTCGGATTATTCCCAGTGACCCCATAGCTTATCGTAAAGATTTACCAGAAAACATTAAGAAAAATATTCAAGATTTTTTCTACAATTATCAAAATCAAACAGTTCTTAATATTATGGGATGGAGTGGATTTGAGCAAGCATCAAGTAGCAATTGGGATATAATTCGCGATTTTGATAATATTACAAATAAAATAAAAAGTGGCGCATCTAACAGCCAATTGCAAGCAGAAGCACAAAGTATTTGCTCACCGTAATCAAGCCTAGTCGTGGAATTCACGTAATCATTCATTTTGAGTGGTAGAGGTAGTGGGAGCGTCTCGCTCCCTGGTTGCTAATAGGGAGCGAGACGCTCCCACTACAAATAGATAACCGATATGAACTAATAATTATTAAATATAAATTATAAAGTTACCTACCGCTCTGACGGGCTGATTTTTTCAGCAAACCCCAATTAGAGATACACAAAGCTAGAACAGCGATGCGTTAGAAAAAGATATCCATAACGCACCCTAAATCCACAAACCTCAATCCAAAATCTAAAATCTAAAATCTAAAATCTAAAATCCTCTACTCCCAAAGTCTTCACCAAAAATGCCCACTTATCCGCAGCTTCTTCAATAATCTTTGTTGTCGGTTTACCTGCACCATGTCCAGCTTTTGTTTCAATTCTTATTAATACTGGTGCATCTCCATTATGAGCGGGATACAATTTTTTGATTTCAGGAATAGCCGCTCGCGGAATCGCACTAACCCGGGTGAATGTCACAATAACCCGTTGATACGTAACACTACAAAGCGGTTTAACATAAATATCGCTCTCCACAGTAAAATTGGGATAGGAATCATATTTTTGAAGATTTATCGTTATAGCGTCCTCGCATCGAAAATTATCGAGAAATAGATCATGTTTTATGAAAATAAAAACTATGACGAAAGAAGTACAAACAGTCAAACGCTTCTACACTCCGGAAGAATATTTAGAACTAGAAGAACAAGCAGAATTTAAGAGCGAGTACCGCGACGGAGAAATTATACCAATGACGGGTGGGACTACCAATCACAATCAAATTGCTCTAAATTTGGCTGCTTCTTTAAAAATTGCCACCAAAAAGCAAAATTGTCGGATTTATATAGCCGATGTGCGTTTATGGATACCTAAATATCGTCAGCATACTTATCCTGATGTGATGCTAATAGAGGGACAACCTGTTTACACAGGAAACAACACAACTACCGTTATGAATCCTTCATTAATTGCAGAAGTTTTATCAAAATCAACACAAAATTACGACCAAGGAAATAAGTTTTTATATTATCGTTCGATTCCAGAATTTAAAGAATATATTTTAATAGATCAATATCAATATCATGTAATGCATTACGTGAAAACTGCCAATGGTAAATGGCTTTTTGATGAAATTGAAGGGGAATCTGCCTTATTTTCGTTAGAAACTGTTGATTTTCAACTTACATTAAGTGACCTTTACGAACAAGTTGACTTTGTAGCAAATGACTCGGAGTGAATTTTGGCAGAAACCGAAAATAATTGTTTTTGTTGAGTTTATGAAAGAGTTGGTGGCTGCTTTAAAGCGAGTTTATATTGTAGATTGAACGTTGACACGGAAACCCAATTATTGCAAACCAATGCAGATGCAGGAAATATCATAAAAAGCAGATCCTTTGAATTAAGTCGAAGTAAATGATATTTTTTATCATCATTTTTCTTGAGATAATTATAAATTTTTAACGAAGCATAGATAAAATTGCTATTACGATTTTTCCGGTTTGTTAAAAGCTATGAATTTTAAGGGAACAATAAGAAAATAACTACCATGTTTTAGCCATCTCTCTTTACTTCTTTCCTCAGCGCTCTTAGCGTCTCTGTGGTTTTTTAATATTTTGGCAAGAAGAAATAAAATAACGATGCGTTAGGACAAATCTCCATAACGCACCCGGATGCGCTAAAGCGAAACTATGAACCAAATTGTACTTTTTCAATTCCCAAAGTCTTCACCAAAAAAGCCCACTTATCCGCAGCTTCTTCAATAATCTTTGTTGTCGGTTTACCTGCACCATGTCCAGCTTTTGTTTCAATTCTTATTAATACTGGTGCATCTCCATCATGAGCTGCTTGTAATGCTGCGGCAAATTTGAAACTGTGTGCGGGTACTACTCGATCATCATGATCGGCTGTAGTTATCAAAGTCGCTGGATAAGCTGTCCCCAGTTTCAAATTATGCAAAGGTGAATAAGCATAAAGAGTTTTGAAATCTTCGGGATTTTCTGAGGAACCGTATTCCGGAACCCAAGCCCAACCGATGGTAAACTTATGGAAACGCAACATATCCATTACCCCTACAGATGGTAACGCTGCACCGAATAAATCGGGACGCTGCGTCATACAACCACCTACCAATAATCCACCATTACTACCACCGGCGATCGCCAATTTCTCCGATTTAGTATAACCATTGTCTATCAACCATTCCGCTGCTGCAATAAAGTCATCGAAGACGTTTTGTTTTTTATCTTTGATTCCCGCTTGATGCCATGCTTCACCATATTCACCACCACCGCGTATATTAGGTACGGCGTAAACTCCACCCATTTCCATCCATATCAAGCTGCTAACTGAAAAGGTTGGTGTTAAAGAAACGTTAAAACCGCCGTAAGCGTAAAGAAATGTCGGATTATTTCCATCTAATTTAATTCCCTTTTTATGGGTAATAAACATTGGTATTTGAGTACCATCTTTGCTTTTGTAAAAAACCTGTTTGGTTTCGTAATTATCAGCATTAAAATCTACTTTTGGTTCTCGAAAAACCTTACTTTCACCCGTTATCATATCGTAACGGTAAATGGTTCCCGGTGCAGTAAAGCTGGTGAATTGATAAAAGGTTTCGGTGTCACTGCTTTTACCATTAAAACCACCTACAGAACCAATGCCAGGTAATTCGATTTCTCGAACAAAATTACCGTTAAGTTCAAAAATTTTGATTTGACTGCGAGCATCTTTAAGATATTCTGCAACAAATTGATTGTTGAGAGTACCTACACTTTCTAAAGTTTCTGTAGTTTCAGAAATTATTTCTTGCCAATTTTTAGAATCCGGTTTTTTCGTATCAATAGCAATAACTTTTCCTCGTGATGCATTTAAATCAGTTTGAAAATAAAAAACATTTGCGTCATTATCAATAAAACTATAAGATGATTCAAATTTATTGATTAATTCGACAACTTCACTCTTAGGATTAGTTAAATCCTGATAAAAAACTAAGTTTTTAGAATCAGTTCCCAACCAAACCGAAATAATCAAATAACGTCCATCTTCGGTAACACTACCGTTAAAACCCCACTCTTTTTGATCAGAACGTTGATAAATTAAAGTATCTTCTGACTGGGGTTGACCTAACTGATGATAATAAAGCTTTTGATAGTAATTAACATCTTCTAACTTAGTTTTTGCATTTGGTTCATCGTAACTGCTGTAGAAAAAACCTTTACTATCATTAGTCCAAGAAGCTCCAGAAAATTTAATCCATCGTAAATGGTCTTTTAAATCTTCACCCGTGTCAATATTTCTCACCTTCCATTCTTGCCAATCGGAACCAGCAACTGATATACCATAAGCTAAATATTCACCGTTTTCACTAATAGATATACCAGAAAGAGCAACAGTACCATCTTCTGAAAGTTGATTCGGATCAAGTAAAACTATTGGTTTATCGTCAAGGGTTTTCAAAGTATATAAAACACTTTGATTTTGTAACCCGTCATTCTTAAAATAAAAATAACGATTCCCCTCCTTAAAAGGAACGCCATATTTTTCATAATCCCATAATTTCGTCAAACGTTTCTTGATATCCTCTCTCTGAGGAATTTTTTCTAAAAAACCAAAAGTAACTTTGTTTTGCGCTTCCACCCAAGCTTTAGTTTCTGGAGAATCGGGATTTTCTAACCAACGGTAGGGGTCTGCAACTTTAGTACCATGGTAATTATCAACTTGTTCGCTTTTACTAGTTGCTGGATAGTTTAAATTGTGTACAGTAGTCATGTTTTTCTGGGAAGAAGATACTTTTATATAGTACAAAAATGTACAAATAATAACTATTGTCAAAAAGATAGCTAAAAATTTAGGTAGAAGCGTAAACAATTTTTTCATTCAAGCTTGGTATTGAATTTCAAATATATACAGATAGTGCGTTATCGTGCATAACGTTTTTCAATAATATACATATGAAATTGAATTTTTACGCATTTTTTGATTTATTCCAGAAAAATTTGGGAATATTTGGGTAAATTAAGGCTATATAGAATTCGTCCATTGAATGGAGATGAGTGATGTTTGAATGGTTTGATGAATTTAAAGCTAGTGTGGAAGCAGGAATCAAGTCATATTATGTCCGGTTAAACACTCCGGTATTTCTGTGAGGGCTGGTAATGGGTTTTGGATAAATGCGTAATCGTCATATAGTAAGCAATTACTCCCTTCCCGTTAAAAGATTAGCCAAAAAAAACCGCAGAGACAAGGCAGTGCGTTGCGGAGGCTCCCTCCGTTGTAGCAACTGCCGCGCAGAGAACGCAAAGGAAAGAGATAAAGAGAAATCGGTAATTTTCTAGCGGGATAGGAGTAACCGGACTTCATATCAGGTATTGAATCGAGGATTGACTGTCTTGTAGGGTGAGAAGTCGGGTTTTTACGATGATTGTTCGATACTACAGATATTGCAGCTAAAAACCCCACTTCTTAATACTACTAACAACTAACAACCAACAACTAACCACTAACAACTAACTACTAACAACCAACAACTAACCACTAACAACCAACTTTTCACCTTTGAGCATCCTCACAGCAGCTTCCAGTAAAGCTTCTTCTAAATAAGGCTTAGTAAAATACCCGCTCGCACCTAATTGAATTGCCATTTGTCTATGTTTATCGGCACCACGGGAAGTTAACATGGCAATGGGTAAATTATTCAAATCGGGGTTTTTCTGAATGCGCGATAGTAATTCTAATCCGTCACAACGGGGCATTTCGATGTCACAGAAGACAATATCGCAAGGTAAACCGGAACGCAATTTATCCCAGGCTTCTTGTCCGTCACGGGCTTGTTCTACACGATAACCAGCTTTAGTAAAGGTAAGAGAAAGTAATTCGCGCACTGTAATTGAATCATCAACAATCAGGACTGTGGGGTCAATTTTTGCATCCGCAGGTTCTACAGGTATAAGAGTATCTTTTTGCTCCCAAAGACTAACGCTACTTTGTTTCGATGTCCGACCCTCAAAGATGTCAATTAACTCCAGCACATCAACAATCGGCATAATTCGACCATCTCCGAGGATGGTAGCGCCTGCTACACCGACAGGTTTTGGTGCGGGTCCTTCAAATTGCTTAATGACAATTTCCTGCTCGCTCAAAACTTGGTCAATTTGCAGTGCAATCATCGTATTCCCCGAACGCACTGCAATTACAGAAACCATATCATCATCTCTGTTACCACCGTAAACGATACCGCGACTCAGGAGACGGTTAAATGTTAACAACTCTTTGAGAGGACGGAACGGTAGTTTTCGATCGCGCCAAAGTATATATTTCTTACCATCGGCATCTTCGCGAATGTTTTTAACCGGCATATCCATGGTATCTTCCACACCATCCATGGGGAAAGCAATTCTAGCTTTATCAGAAACACAGCATAAAGCTTTACAAATACTCAAGGTTAGCGGTAAACGAATTGTAAATTTAGTTCCCTTACCCAAACTGGAATCCGTAGTAATTGCTCCTCGGATTTCACTGATGGAAGTCCTAACTACATCCATTCCGACACCACGCCCTGCAAGTTGGTCAGCTTCATCTTTAGTGCTGAAACCGGAATGGAATAATAGTTCGTATACTTCCATTCGGGATATAGTTTTTGCTTGTTCGGCTGTAATTAAACCTACTTTGACTGCCTTTTTCTTCACTTTTTCAGCATCAATCCCAGCACCGTCATCGCTTACGGAAATCACCGTTTGATTACCTTGGTGGAAAGCGCGAATTTTGATTGTTCCTTGAGCAGGTTTACCCCTGGATTCTCTTTCTTCAGGAGTTTCAATACCGTGGACAATGGCGTTATTTAATAAATGAGTCAAAGGATCGCTCAGATACTGAAGAATCATTTTATCAACCAAAGTATCCTGACCTTCGATAATCAAATTCACTTGCTTACCGCACTTAATCGAATTATCTCGTACTCCTCGTTCCAAACGAGTTGTTACCTGAGAAAACGCTTCCATTCGCGATCGCGTTATTCCTTCTTGCAATTGTGAAGTAACTTGACGAAACTGACGCGCTACTCTTTCGTTATCTTCAACCACAAAGTCAATATCACTGGCTGACTCTCGCACCCGAACAATCAATTCAATCATTTCTTGGGATAGGGTATGAAAAGGAGTAAACCGATCCATTTCTAATTCACTGAAACCCCTATCTGTATTGAAATTATAATTACCACCACTGTTGTCTTTACGACTGGCGAGTAAAGATGCTTCCAATAACGAACGCTCGTAAAGTTCTTGCATTCTCGCACCGACATCGGAAAGATTCTGTATTTGATGGAGCAAGTTATCAAGAGATTGTCGCATTCTTTCTTGGTCTTGTTCCAATGTGTTGCGATTGACTACCAATTCCCCAACCAGGTTACTCAAGTTATCCAAATGCTTCACCGGAACCCGCATTAATTGTTCCCCTTTACTGCTGCGAGTATTTTTAGGAGAAGTGGAGTTGCTTTGACTTGTACGGGGTATGGATGTATTAGCTTGTTTAAGTAGGTTTTCTAAGTCGCTGAATTCATCATTGATAGTTAAGGTGTCTTCGGTATTTACGGATTCATCTGTGTCTTTGACTGCTGATTGTTGCTGATTGTCGAGGACAAGTAAATCTTCTAAGGCTGCAAATTCTGCATCTGGGAATTCTTGCTGTTCGAGTAAGGATTCTAAGTCAGAAAAATCATCAAATTTTAGTTCTTCTTCCTCATTTGATTCGGAATTAAAAGGTAAAAAGGTGATTTTTTCTTCTTTTGATGTTGCTTGTAAACTAATTTCGTCATCAAAAGCAATATCTTGGGAAAATAAGTCATCAATTAATTGTGCTTCGGAATTAGTTGTAATATTTTCTAAATCTTCTGATGAATCTCTATGGGGACTTACTTCTGTTATAACTTCCAAATCAAAAGATGATTCGGTGTAATCTATTTCTGAAGATGGTTGTGCAAAAGGATTATCTATATCATTATCGATTTCAAGTAAATTTAAATTATCTTGTTCCGAGAAACTTGTAAATAAATCTTCTTCTATTAAATCTTCTTCTACAGCTAATTGCTCAATATGATTATCATCGATTTCAAGTAAATTAAAATTATTATCTTGTTCCGAGAAACTTGTAAATAAATCTTCTTCTATTAAATCTTCTTCTACAGCTAATTGCTCAATATGATTATCATTGACTTCAAGTAAATTTAAATTATCTTGTTTCGAGAAAGTTGCAAGGAAATAATCTTCCACAGCAGATGATTGCTGAGCATCATGATTATCAACTTCGATTAAACTTAAATTATCTTGTTCCCCAGTTGCAAAGAAATCATCATCATCAGCATTTTCAGCACTCAGCGTTAATTCCAATAAATCATCTACAACATCCGGAGAAAATGTGGAATCTTTGGAATTATCCTCTAAATCTTCTAATTCAAAATCTACGCTGACAAATTCAGATACTTGATCATTACTAGCTTCAAGCAAATTTTCTTCTAATATCTTTGCGACATCTTCATGAGGTATGATTTCCGTTTTTTCCCAGATATTACCCAAATTTTCGATTACTTCGGCTGAAGAATCATCGAATAAATCACTATAGTCTTTTTCTTCTCTTGGTTTTTCAAATTCACCAAATAAAGTATTTAAACCGACTTGCTCAAAGTTTGGTAAATCAAATGTTTCCTCTTGTGCTGTAACATCTGCTATTTCATCTACCGCAATTTCTGGAAATAAATCGTCAAAATCAACAGTTTTCTCTGTAGATTGTTCGCGATGAGAAACAGGTTCATCAAAAAGCGAATCTAATTCATCTTCACCAGTATTGTAATCATTATTATCATCGAAACTAAGTTCGAGTAAATCATTAATTTCTTGTTCACCATCATTTGTGAATAACTCATTACCCGCAAACTCTTTGCTACCAGTATTTTTAAAATCTTCTAAATCTAATTCTGAAAAATCTTCACCAAATAACTGCATTATTGTCATTTCTTCTTTAGCAGTTGTTGGGTTATCTTGAGAACTTTCCTGTTCAAACGAGAGAAAATCTGCAAATTCGCTATCGGTATCTTTAGCTTGGTCAATATTGGCTTCTACATCGCGATCGCGTTTTTGGGATTTATCGGCTTTTGCATCAATTATTTTCTCTTGTTGCCAATTTTCATCAAGTTCGGAAGATTCTCCTTCAAATAAATCAGCCAGAGTATTTAATTCAGATACTCCTACTTCTGGACCGTGAATATTTAATTCATGAATTACTGTCGGTGCATCGCGATCGACACTATCATCAACATTATCGTCCAATTGGTCAGATAACTCAAACAAACTGTTAATATTGTCTTCTGCTTGAATGCTATCGGCTTGATTATTTTGAGATGTTAAATGCAAAGCTTCCACAGCCGCAACTTCTGAATAATTATCTGTTGGTGGGTTTACCAGTAATTCCGTGTCGGGTTCATCAAACTCTAAATTGCTGATATCCAACAATTCCACTGGAGCAGCCGGAATTAATGCTTCTAATTGCTCACTAATGACAATTTGATTTTCCCGATTTGCTAAAACTAGCTCCAACGCTTGTTTAATCTCAGTAATCGCAATTTTGGCTAAAGTTAGATAAGTATTTTCTTCAGTTGCGATCGCGCTTGTCATCGAACGACACAAATGACTCCAAGCAGACAAGTTAAATTTATCTCCTAGCTCAGCTAAATAATCAGTACATTCCCAGAGCTTTTGCCGATTTTCAGGGGTGGCTGGCTGTTTAAATAATTGCAACATCTGCCGCAGTTTATTCAATACTTCTGCTTGCAGTTGGCGATAATTATTTCCAGTAGATACTGCGGTATTTTCTAGGGTTGGTTGTGATTGATTATTCTCAGTGGCGGCAACAACCCCATTTTCACCAGTAGACTGTTGCACCAGCTTTTCTAAATGTTCGTGGAGCCAAGTAAATACAGGTTCAGCTTCAGCCATTAAAGTATTTGCAGTTTCCTCCGTCAAACCAAAAGGTCCGCTCAAATGCTCTAATAGCACTTTTAGAGTATCGGAAACCCCAAGAAACAAAGATTCTAGCTTTTGATCGATTTTGACCGGACTATCCTTAAGAACCTTGAAACAGTCTTCAAGACGGTGAGAAGTACGCTGAATGCTACTCAAACCAAGCATTGCTGCTCCTCCTTTAATCGAGTGAGCAGCCCGGAAAACTTCGTTAATTAAATCCGGGTCATTAAGAGTACTCTGGAGATTTAACAACCCCTGCTCAATAGTATTCAGGTGGTCTGTTGCTTCTTCAATAAAGTATCCTAAAATGCGTTGTTGTTGTTCCGGTAGCATAATATAACCGTCTTGGTAAGTTAGGAGTTAGGAGTTAGGAGTTAGGAGTTAGGAGTTGGGAGTTGGGAGTTGGGAGTTGGGAGTTGGGAGTTGGGAGTTGGGAGTTGGGAGTTGGGAGTTGGGAGTACCCCTGAAGACGGTGTACCAACTTAGTATTAGTTGGAAGCCTTATTCTTACGTTATATACCCAAATTTTAAACCTAAAAATTGAGCGTAAATATTATTTTTGCCTTCAAATTGTAATCGGTGCAAAGCTGAAAACCTGATTATTAGGTTAGAAAAAACTTCACTTTAACAGAGGTAGAGTTAGGAATTAGGATTTGGTAGTTAGGTGTTTTTGACCTTTAACCTTTAACCTTTAACCTTTTTATCTTGATTCAGCAGTTTCGACTCGGAAACGTTCCACAGAGGAAATCAAATCGCGGGATACACCCACTAAATGCTGTAAAGCTCCGGAAACTCTTTGGGCTTCTTGAGAAGTTTCTTGAGCGGTTAATTCTACCGATTGCATTACTTGAGCTACAGCACGAGATGTTTCCGTTTGTTCCACAGTATCTGTAGTAATAGAACGTACTAATATATCAATTCGATTGGCAACTTGGATGATATTTTCCAAGGAACGCTTAGCTTCTTCAGCCAATTTAGTACCTTTAATTACTTGTTGTGTACCTTCTTCCATTGCAGTCATTACAGAGCCGGTTTCGCTCTGAATTTGCATCACAATTTGTTCGATTTCCTTCAATGATTTAGCAGACTTATCAGCAAGTTGACGAACTTCATCGGCAACAATGGCAAACCCCCGTCCAGATTCTCCCGCACGAGCGGCTTCAATACTGGCATTGAGAGCTAATAAATTAGTTCTCGAAGCAATCTGAGAAATCAAAGCGACAATTTTAGAAATTTCCTGGGAAGATTCCGCCAATCGTTTGACTTTTCGAGTTGTTTCAGCAACAGTTTCTCTAATTTCCAAAATACCTGCTACAGTATTTTCCACAGCTTCCCCACCTTTAAGAGCAATTTCGCTAGCGTCGCGGGCTACTGCTTCGGCTTCTCTGGCTGCTTCGGCTACCCTTTGAATCGAATCAGTCATTACCTGGACAGAATTGAGCGTTACCGCCAATTCTTCCGCTTGTCGTAAAGCATCACTAGATAAGGCTCTGGCAAAAGTTTCCGAATTTGTGGCTCCTTTGGTAACTTCTCTGGCTGCAACTTTTACCTGTTGGACGATATCCCGGAGATTTTGAATCGTCAAGTTAAAAGCATCGGCAACTGCTCCGAGTACATCGGCTGTAACTTCCGCTTGTACCGTCAAATCACCTCTGGCTGCTCCTTCCACATCATCAAGCAAACGAATTACCTGACGCTGCAAATTTTCTTTTGCTTCTTCCTGCTCTTGAGCTTTCCGTGTAGCTTCATGGGTTGTTGTAAAAATCACCCGCGCCATTTCATTAAAGCCAGCAGCTAATTGCCCAAATTCATCTTCAGAATACACCGTAGCTTGTGCGTTCAAATTACCCTTACGCACACAATCAAACTGAGTTTGTAAATCTTTGGTGGTACGACGAACTTGTTTAAGAGTCAGATGTCCCATTGTTCCGGCAGTGACAAAACCGGCGATTCCAGCTGCTAAGGACATTGCCCAACCCGTATTGCGTATAGATTCCCGCTGGTTAGGAGCAGAAAAACTTGTCGCTCCGAAACTGACAACTGCTACTACTACACTGGAGGTAATCCCCACCATTCCCGCAGTTAACCATTGTTTTGTTTGTAATGGAGCATTTTCTAAAACCGCAAAAATTCCTTGATCAACATTTACTTGCGGTTCTATTTTATTGCGATCGTTTTGAGTAAAAACTGGAACCGCTTCTTGGGAACCGGAAATACTAAAGAGTTCTGCATCTCTTTGCGTTAAAGGAGCATTATCGGTTTCTATACTGTCTCCAAATTCATCATCGGAGCTACCATTACTAATTCCATTAGAAGTCGAGCTTTGTGAGTGATTACTGCTCAAATTGCCATTAGTTTGCAGCGAACCAGAATGAGGAAGTATATCAGAAAATGTCGGATTTCCCGTCGATAAATCAAAAGCTGAAATATTGCCTAAATCGTCAAATTCATCAAATTCATCTAAATATTCGATGTTATTGCGATTATTGCTACTGCTGTTATCCTTGGGTTTGATAACACTCTTGGTTTCTTCATTATTAGTTACAAAATCGTCAGTACCAAAAACTTCTTCAAATGCTTCTAAGTCAAAACTGTCATCCTGATGTTGTAAGTTTTCTGGGGATTCCGGATATTGCTTTGATTCTACTTGAGAAAAATCATCATCAAAAAACTTGCTCGGTAAGCTAAAACTTTCACTATCTTCAACCGGATTATCCTCGAAAAATAAATCTTCCTCTTGTAAACTGTTACTGGGTGGTAATTCAGATTGTACAAAGGGATTTTGCTGGGAATTCGTTTCCGGTTCTAAATGTAAAAGAATAGAATCTTCACCTAAATCTTTTGCAGTCTCTTCCTTTATATCTTGTTGCCAAAAAGAAGGTAATTCCAGTTCGGCTTTTGAAATTCCTCCATCGTTTTGATTAACATCTGCTTCTACAAATTCATTTTGAGCAAAAGGATTATCACTCAAATTATTTTCTTGTAAATTCGGTATTGCATCAAATACCTGACTACGATCATCTAAATCAAATGGACTAGTTAAAGCAGGTTCGTTGAGTAACTCTGTAACTTCTTCATTTTCATTAAAAGTAGAAAAAGCAAAGTTATTGCTATCCGAATTGCTATTAGTATCGTCATCCAAAAAATTATCAACAGGCTTCTCTTCCTTGGGGAAAAAATCCGATAAATTTATATCTTGACGGACATCATCAACTTCGTGATTTTGGACATCTGGTTGGATTTGATTTTGATAATTATTGATATTTTCCAGACCATTACGAGCAAAATCAACAATTTCTGGATTATCTGTTAAATTTAATACCGCCTCATATTCACCTTGTGCAACATCGTACTTTTGTAAAACATAATATATATGACCCCTGAGTAAATGAGTATTGGGGTCATCAGTCAAATGCTGTACTACCTGGTCAATCAGTTGAGCTGCCTGTTGATAATCTTTCTGTACATAGGCTTTATAAGCCTGCTGATATATTTGTGTATAATCTATACTTGGTGCCATTTCTTGCCTCCTTTCGGTCATCGGGCCCACCGGGCACTCCGTAAAATTGCCATTTGGTCGAGCAACCGCAGACACCGAGAGATTTCGGTATCTATGAACCATTCTCCTTTTAGAAAAGGAGCCATGGTATCCGGCACGTTGGTAGGCACTCTTAGATGCTGTACATCAAGCCAGTCCATACCTCCGATTTCTTCAACGGCCAAACCTACTATCGTGTCTTGTTCTTCGATCGCAATCACTGAAATTTCTGCCCTATCGGTATTTAATTGAGTTGTTTCTCCAAGAAACTGACCCAAGTCAGCTACCCAAATCACACGACCTCTTAAATTTAGAGTACCCAAAAGTAAAGGTGAAACATTAGGAATCGGAGTCATTCTGTCAGGACTTAATTGAATTACCTCCCGGATACCAGTTGCTGGTAATGCAAACTCCTGATGCGAGGGAATGAAAAATCGTAAATGTAATTCCCCGTCCTTACTTTCGACATTTAATTCAGGACGGAGTTGATCTTGTCCGACACCTCCTAAAAAATCCGGTTTGTGATCCATATTACTTTGCTCCTTATCCTCGCAGCAGTTGTTTGACTGTTCCGACCAATTCCGTTGGTTGAAAAGGTTTGGCAATATAAGCATCCGCCCCTTGTTTCATTCCCCAGTAACGGTCGAATTCTTCGCCTTTAGAGGAACACATGACAACCGGCACATTTTGAGTTTTCGGATCGGACTTTAACCGGCGACAAACTTCATAACCATTCATCCGGGGCATGACGATATCTAACACTACTAAATCGGGACAAATATTTTGAATTGTCTGTAGTGCCTCTAGTCCGTCCGAAGCGTGAGTGACTGACAAACCACTCGCCCTCAGCAGGTCTGTAATCATCTCCCTTTGTGCAATACTATCTTCCACAATCAGAACTGTACTCATAAATGTCTCATTACCTCCCGATGTAGATGTCCGTTAAATAAAACTTATCCAAAGCTACCCATCAATATATATCGAAAGGAATGAAGGCGTTTACTTCCTGCTTCACTCTGGGAACGTCGGCGTTATCCAGTGCATAGGCTAACACTGTCTAACTGACAGCTTTACTCAAATTGATTGCAGCGTTCAAATCGCCGTCTAAAGTAAAACCGCAATGGTCACATTCAAACACTCGTTCAGCCAAAATGAGTATTTCTTTTTTGATTCCACAACTAGAACAGGTCTTGCTAGACGGGAACCAACGGTCAACCACAACCAGGTTTGAGCCATACAGTTCACAAATGGTAGGTCAACTGTCTACGAAACTCGTAAAATCCCATATCAGCAATCGATGAAGCCAGTTTATGATTAGCTAACATCGAAGATACATTCAGGTTTTCAATCACTACTATGCCGTGGTTTTTGGCAAGTGATGTTGTTAACTTGTGAAGCGTCTCTTTAGGAATGTTGGCAATCTTTCTGTGCAGTCTACCAATTTGAATTTGGGCTTTTTTCCAGTTAGCTGAACCGATAATTTTATGGCGGTTTAACCACTGCATCCTGGACAACTTTGCTTCATATTTATTGTAAGATTTAGCACCTGTGATTATTTCACCAGTCGATAACGTCGCAAGGGTTTTCACGCCAAGGTCAACACCTACAACACTTGTATTACCATTATCCTGTTGTTCTACGTCAAATCGAAAACTAATAAACCATCTATCAGCTTGACGAGATATTGTACAGGACTTGATTAACACCTGTGGTAGTCGTTCGTAAGTTTTGAGGACACCAATAACAGGCAGTTGAATCTTGTTATGGCCTAAAATTTTGACTGTACCTTCAAGGGTGAAAGAGTCACGTTTACCTTTTTTCCTAAATTTGGCAACACCAGCAGTCTTATTGAAACAACGTTTCCAAGATTCCCTTAAAGCCATTAAAGCTTGCTGAGGTGTGGATTTAGAGCATTGGTAATACCATTGGTTTTCAGACTTCACGAATGCCACTAACCACTTGTACAAGTCAATAGCAGTGGGAAATTTTATTTTGGCATCGGGTAATCGTTTATTGTGGTCAATAATTTGCTTGGTTAAAGTCAGTCCCCAGTTCCAACTATGACGTGCTACTCCACAATGTTTGATCAACGATGTGCGAGTAAAGTGATTATTAAGTTTCAATTGGGTTTTAAAACCTAACAGCATGATGGTAACTCCGAAAAGCTATTCCCGAAAAACTTGCAGCTTATCCAGTTATTGTTGGGTAAGTAACATTTTGAATCATTTCTTTCTTTTAAGCATTTCACTCAATCACTACTTCCTGGACTTAATATGACCAAATTTAGACCAATTAACAAGTAATATTACCGTAATCATATAAAAGCTGCTTACTTAATATAAAGGTAGCCGTGGGTAGCTTTGTCCAAAAATTAACTTGCAGCTTCAAACCCCGAATTTTGCTCGATTAAAAAAATTATTTATTCACGGTTCTAGTAAGTATTTTGATAATTAGCTTAATTTCCAGTTCGTGATACTTTGCTTGAATCAACAAGTGCTGCTTTCTCCGACGTTGGCGATCGCACTGGAGGCTCGAACAAGATATTTTCTAATTAACAATAGCAATTCGGTTTGCTCGAAGGGCTTTGTCAAATAGTCTGTAGCCCCCACCATCTTTGCTCGAACTCTATCGATATAGCTACTTGTGCCGCTAAGCATGATAATCGGAACGAGTCGGAATGCGCTAGAGTGTCGCAGCATTGCACAAAGTTCGTAACCATCCAAACCGGGCATGACAATATCGCATAAAATCAAATGCGGCTGTAGTTGAAAAACGCAATTGAGCGCCTCCAAAGAATTAGTAAAGGCGATTGCATTATAGCCTTGTAGTTGTAAAATAGACTTCACACTTTCGCAAATCGCGGCTGTATCGTCAATACATACTATGGCTTGTTGGTTTTTCTGCGAGTGCTGCACGGTTTCTGGTTCATGGGTTAAAGATAGCACGGTATCTTGGGATACTATATGTATTAAACCCTGTTGTACGTAAGGATATATTGCTTTTGCTAATGTCAAAACATCTCGATTTAGGTAGCGAGCGAGTTGACGCAGGGAAGTTTTACCATCTGTCCAATGTTGTAATTTTTCGACAGTAGAAGAAGCCAAAGAGGAACGTAGACGGTGAATGTCAGTCAAAAAAGGACATTGATCTGGAGACTGAATATAGGGATATAGCTGCTTCCACTCCTGTAACTGCTTGAAAATTTTGCTCACAAGAGGCGCAATTTCCAAACTAGTCAGTTGCGGGGCTAAAGGTTGATCCGACTCAAAAATAAAATTGCCTTGACGCAAACTCAATAAATCAAAAAGAGTTTCATGTACCAACCCATATACAATGCTACGAGCCTGAATCGGATTAATAATATCTTGCTCTAATAGCCTCCATAAATAGCTGTATTCGGGTGCAGACAATGACTTATCAGAATCCTTTTTTGAAAGTGTTTCTTCTCCTTGCAGTTTAATTCGGTAGTACCGTAAGTAATCGCGAAGACGGAATACAGTACTATTACCTTCTTGAGAGTAAATTATTTGACCGTTGAGAAAAAAAACAAACCAAGTCCGGGGCAAAGATGCTTCAGTATAACCGTAACCAAACTTACTAGTGTTACACGAATCATCAGCTTCAATAAACAGTGACCCAGTTCGCTGTCCCAACTCAATCAATTGCAGGATACTGTGTACATCAATCTCACTTAAATTTCCCTGCATTTAGCAACTAGGCACTCCTTGTTATCCAGTTTACATTCTTTGTTCATTGTGTCCAATTTTTTCCAGAGTTAACAGAAATATTTGAATAATTAGCAAAAAAGCTCAAAACACTCAGACAAAAATTTTACCAACTAGATGATTTTTATTTATAACTCAGCAACAATCAAAATTGAGGATTTGCAAAAAAGATTAGCATCAACCTAGACAAGTTTCTGATTTGTTCGTGTTTTTATTCAAGTGAAACGAAATATTCCTTAATAATCCTGTTGATAGTTGGTAATAATACGGTAGCCATTGACCACTTCATAAGTAGAAAATGTACAGATACGATGGAAGTCGATTATATAAAAATCAATATGCAATGATTAACAACGCATATGACCGAAAAAATTTGAGATTTGAGATTTGAGATTTTGCGGAAAGTTTCTGATGTCAAATTGGATCTGAGCAAACTTTTGAAGAGGGATTTTGGATTAAACTATCAACTATCAAAGATTTCAAGCGCCTAGTTTCCACTAGGTCACAAATCGATTTATGTCTTACGGACGGAATGAAAGTTAATCCAAAATTCTCAAGCCCCTGAATTGATTTACGGGGACAATCTAAAATCGTCAATCCAAAATCCAAAATTGATTGACATTTACAGTTGTATTATTTCGCCGATTTGAAGTGAAATAAACCAGTAATGTCGTTATCTATCGTTTTAAGAAACATCATTCAAGTACATCAATAAGGATTTGCGGTGTGCTGTATTTAGCGGAAGTACAAAAACAAAAGGGTGGGTTACTCGGTGGTGGTGCCAAAACCGAACTAAAACTGCTGGCTTGTCAACGAAAAGACCAGAATTGGAGTACGGTAAACGAGGAAGTAATTGCGGCTGAAGAAGCCAGCAAACTAAATGATGGCGCACTTGTGCTAGCTGAACTGAATGCAACTCGTCAGGTACAGCGATTGCAAGAAGCTGGTCGTCCACTAGTAACCATTTTGCAGAATTTTTCCCGTCAATTGGAAAAATTCAAAGTCAAAGAAGAGGAAATAGACCAGTGGAAAGAATCGCTAACATTTCAAGGACAGGAATTAAGCCGCCGTGAAATGGATTTGGAAGCACGAGAAGAACAAGTGCAACAAATCGAACAAGAAGCGCAGCAGGTAGATGCAAAACTTCAAGAAGTTGAAACTTCTCGTCAGGAAATTCAACGATTACAAGAAGAAATCGAGCGCAATCGTCAAGAACTTGCGGGTGCTTGGGAGCATTTGCGCGGTGAACAGCGTCGCTTGGAAGAAGTTAGTGCTGAAGTTAACCAAGGAGCGGTTTTAGATGAGGAAAAAGCTCGGTTAATCAGTGATTTATTAGAAAAACTCTCTAGTAATATTACTCAACCCTCAAAGGTTCGCGAACATCTCAATCATGCATTCGAGATGATAGAAACTCAGCAATCTATCCTGAATCCTCATTTTCAACAACTCGAAAACCAAAAAGCCGAAGCTAACGAACATCTGGCAGAAGTTGAGCGTTTATCACAGCAACTTCAAGCAACTAATTGTTTTTTGCAGCAAACTCAAGATTCTTTATACGAAAAGACATTAGAATTGAAGTCAAATACCGCGACTCTTGAAAGCAAACAAGAACATTTGCAGATGCTACAAGAGCAATTGCACGAACGTGAAAAATTACACGAGCAGCTTAACTCGTTGAATGAAAATTATAGTAATTCTACCCAGTCTAATTTAACTCTTAATTTTGATGTAGAAATTGTAGAATCTTTATCTACAGCAGAACTCAAACAAACAGTTGAAGATTTGCAGCATAAATTAAATATTGACTCCAGCTTTGTTGAAGAACAGGAACAAGAACTCAACTACAAGCAACAAACAATAGATGAATTGCAAGAAAAGATCAACTCAGTTTCTCAAGCTGAACGTTCTGCACTAGAAGAAGAACTTTCTGATGAAAAAGACAGTTATCAGATGCTCAACGAAACTTTAGTCGGTCAGCGTCGTAGTTTGGTAGAGCGTCAGGAATTACTCACACAGCACCAAACATTACTCTCTCACAGAGAAGGAAATCAAGCAAACCAAAAAAGTCAACAATTAGATTTAAGTCCAATAGTAAATCAAATTGAACGAGAGCGACAAAAGTATTCCCAACAACTGGAACAATTACAAGCTGAAATCGAGCAAATGCGTCATAGCATTCAAGCGGCACGGGAAATAATTGACACTCAAACTGAAGAACAAGATATTAAACGTCAAGAATTGCAAACAATGGAGGAAAACTTGTCCGCCCTGCAAACTGCAAATGCTCAAATTTGGGCTAGAGTTAATCTTTATCAAGAAACTCTTCAACCAATACAGGATTCCTTGGATGGTTTGCGACACAAATTACAAGCTATTAGTGAAGCTTTGACACAATTAGAGGAAAGTGGTGATTCCCAACACCAAGCGGTTACCCAGATGCGTTCTTTTATCGATAATTTAATGGCTTAGTTATCAGTTACCAGTCCTCAACAACGGTGTATAGTGGGAGATCGGATAGCTAGCATATCAAACAAATCCATTCGTCCTCTACTACAGCTATAACACCTCCGGGAAATGGATCAGTTTGGGAGCGGTTTGGTGCTGCAATTAAAGCGACTAATTTTTCAATATGCTCGAAGTTCGGAGCGTTGGACATTATTTGTTGTAAAATTTGGCGTATCGCTCGACGTTGCAAGGCTAATGGCGCTTTTTGCAATACTTGACGATTCAAGCGTAAAAGGGTGAAAGAATTCTCTGGCTCGTCAGTTTGAACTTCAGCTTTTTGACGCAATTCATCGGCAGCTTGCTCTAAATATTCTACTTCGGCTTGTAAAAGTTCTGCTGTTTGAGCTAAATTTGACTCTACTTTTGGGTTGAATTTTTCTTGTAAATATGGTAATAATTCCTGACGAATACGATTGCGAGCATATTTCAAATCAAGGTTTGTGGAATCTAACCAAATTTGTAATTGAAAATCTTGACAAAATTTACCCGTTTGGCTACGAGTTACTTCTAAAAGCGGACGTACCAGCATAATCTGATTTAATAGCGGACGCTGCCAAGTTAAAGCCTGTAAACCATCTGCACCGCTACCGCGAATTAAATTATAAAGCAAAGTTTCCGCTCTATCGGTTGCAGTATGCCCTGTTATTATGCATTGATAATTATTTGTAAAGGCGATCGCGCTAAAAACTTGATACCGCCAATTTCGTGCTGCTGCTTCACTTTTCAACGGTTGGGAAGCTGTCTCTAAGTAAAAAGGTATACCCCATTTCTCGGCAAGTTGTTCGACATACTTAGCGTTTGCTTGCGAGTCGTCGCGCCATTTGTGGTCGCAATGAACAATACCAAGATACCAACCCCATTTAGGTTGTAAATCTAACATTAGCTGAGTTAAGCACAGAGAATCTTGTCCGCCAGAAACTGCAATTAATAATCTTTGATTACGCTTCAAGAGATGTCGCGAACGTATCGTATGATGTACGCTTGCGTGTAGGGAAGTCCACACAGGAATTTTAGATTTTAGATTTTGGATTTTGGATTTTAGATCGAACTAATTATGCAACAAAGCCTTTTGAATTATATTTTGAATTATATATTAATTAATTGTTTAAATAGAAGTCGGGTTTCTAAAAGAAACCCGACTTCTTAACCCTGACGGGGTGTATTTTTTTTGCAGCTTCATATAAAAATGGTATTAGAGCATTTTGCTGCTTAGCTAAGCAAGCTTACCAGGAAAAGAAACATCTCCCCGTTTGCTTTTCTTTGTTGTGGTAAAGCCAAAAACTATAAACCAAAGTGACTAATCAAAGCTGCAAGTTCCATTAGATAATCCCAGGTTTGAGAGCCAATCACTCCATCTACTATTAATTCTTTATCGTTTTGAAAAGACTTAACTGCTGCTTGAGTTTGATATCCAAATACACCATCAATTTTGTCAAAGTAGTAACCGTCAAAGCCTAAAATTTCTTGAACAAACGGAGAAAATTTGAGAACACTTTGAACTTTAGCAACATCATCGCAGTGACTACCGCGATATAACAAAGGTAAATCGGGACGCTGACCGATGTAAAGTGCTTCCCAGGTAACGACTCCAACAATACCATCTTGCTTTAAAAACGTGCGATACTGAAATATTTCAACTGCTAATAAAGTAATTTCGCCGAATACACCATCAATTACCAGACTTTCAACGTCGGGAACTCTCTTGATTAAGAATTTTTGCAATTGTTTGACTGAATCTCCAGTCGCACCAAATTTTAAGGTAGGTTGTTTAATTTGAACTGAACTTTGAAGCATGAATCTCTCCATATCATTCTTTTCTGTCATAGACATCAAGATGATAGTTAAAGATTCCGTAGATGAAGCGGTTACACCAACGGGTACTTTGGGCAATTGTAAGTAAATATACTTTGCTAATGGGTAATGGGTAATTGGTAATTGGTAAAGTAGGAATATTTTACTTTTAATCCCATTTATGTATGAATATGTACTTAACCACATCCGGTGGGCTTTGCTTGTTGGTTCCCCAGAATAAGCGTCTGGAGGGCGTTCACGCCGGGGGCATCTGTAAGGACATGGGTAACTATAGCGCAACCTCTGCTAACTCCTAACTCCTCACTGCTCATTCCTTCCTAATTAAGGATTGCAGTAGATACATTGAGACGGATCTGCAAACTGTTTAGCATCAGGAAATAATTTTTCTTTAACAAACCCACATTTTTTGCATTTATAAATTGCAGTTTTAGTTAAAGTAGTTGGAGTATTACACCATTCACAAGGTAATCCAGGGATACGTTTAATAATATCAAAACCTGGTGTTGAACATTTCGGACACAAACTATTAATTTTTTCTAAAAGGTTATAAGTTGCTTTCTCAATATTTTTCATTCGTGTGGGATTGCACATCGCTCGCATATCAGTTTCTAGATATACTGTATTATTGAATGATTTTGTCAAACTATGATTTACGGCTTCAACTAATGCTTTTTCTGTAGTGATTCCTTTGATTATCTCCTCAGTATTTTTGGGATTTTGATTCAACATGACAATCAAACCATGCTCAGGGAAACCGACTTTTTCGCCAAACTCAAATGCTTGTTTGATGTCTGTAATTTTTGCATGATTGTAATTAGTATCTGTAGATAATTCTTCCCCGATAATTTCTAAATTATTTTCTCGATCAATAAAAATAATCACTTCTCGATTGCATGAAATATAAGGAAAATGAGGGTGAGGAGCAAAACTACCTTCGCTAGCAATTCCCAAACTTTCACCAGTTAACAAAAGCACTTTTTCTACTTTCAATCTTGCTGCTTCTATTTGACTACCAGAACGCTTTATTTCTCTTGTAAAAGAACCAAATCTATCAGTATTAAAGTTTTGCGGTACTGTTACCTGAATGCCCAACTCTCTCTCTAAAATTGGAGCGATAACTCTCTCCTTGCGATGCATGGTAGCTAGTACCGCAACTCTATTACGAAATAATGTATGACTATCCATAAACACAGTTTATTAAGTCAACTACAAATCAATATGATACACCGGGATTTTTTATCGATGCACAATTAATAATTATTGACTGAGAATTGATAAATGCGTTTTCGGTTCCATGATACTTATTAGATTGAAGGCACTCAACATGAAAATTTTTTTCCGAGCCATGAATGTAAGCATTTTTCTGACTACTCCGTTATATAAAACTTACCCAAAGCTATCCACTGATATACATCCTTGGAATGCGGGTGTTTAATTCCTGCTTCATTCTGGAGAAGTCGGCTTTAACCAGTCCACAGGCTCTCACCGACTAACTGCCGGATGCGTACAAACTAAGATTGATTGCAGCGTTCAAATCACGGTCAATGACAAAGCCGCAATGACTACACTCAAACACTCGCTCATTCAAGGTGAGTGTTTCTTTTTTGGTTCCGCAATTAGAGCAAGTCTTAGTGGACGGGAACCATCGGTCAACTACAACCAATTTGGAACTATACAGTTCGCATTTATAGGTCAACTGTCTACGAAACTCGTAAAATCCCATGTCAGCGATTGCTTTAGCTAGCTTATGATTAGCCATCATTCCAGATACATTGAGGTCTTCAATGACTACTGTGCCGTGGTTATTGGCTAATAGCGTTGTAAGCTTATGCAAGGTATCTTTCCGGATATTGGCTATTTTTCTATGTAACCTAGCTATCTGCAATTGTGCTTTCTTCCAGTTAGCTGAACCAATTATTTTATGGCGGTTCAACCACTGCATTCTAGACAGCTTTGTTTCGTACTTTTTGTATGACTTTGCACCTGCGATGACCTCACCAGTAGATATAATGGCAAGGTTTTTAACACCAAGGTCAACGCCTACAACGTCTGTGTGTTCTGAGCTTTGTGTTTCTACCTCGAACCGAAAGCTGATAAACCATCTATCAGCTTGACGATTAATTATGACTGACTTAGGTTTGACCTGTGCTAGACGTTCATAAGTTTTGAGAACACCAATCACAGGTACTTGAATCTTGTTGTTGCTCAATATTTTAACTGTGCCTTCAAGAGTGAAAGAATCACGCTTGCCTTTTTTCTTGAATTTTGGAACTCCTGCTGTTTTGTTAAAGCAGCGTTTCCAGGATTCACGTAACGCCATTAACGCTTGTTGTGGAGTAGATTTGCTGCACTCGTAATACCATGCATTCTCAGACTTCACTAATGCTACGAGCCATTTATGTAGGTCGATAGCAGTAGGAAATTTAATTTTGGAATCGGGATTAATTTTGTTATGGTCAAGGATTTGTTTTGTCAGAGCCAGTCCCCAATTCCAGGCATGGCGAGCCACCCCACAATGTTTGATCAATGCTGTGCGTTGCAAGTTGTTAAGCTTCAATTCTGTTTTGAAGCCTAAAAGCATCACTGTACCTCCTTAACAACTTGAGTCATACCATCAATTAATTTCTTGTTTTTCTTGCTTCTAGAGCCATACAAACGTGCTGAAAAAACTGTTATGAGTTCAATCATGTCTTGTACCAGTTCTTGTTCAAACGTCACTTCCTCGCTTGACTTGTTAATGATTACCACTTCTGTCTCAAATTCCTCACACATTGCAAATACTAACTCTGCACCGAATCTTAGCAACCTGTCTTTATGAGTCAAAACAAGTCTGCTAACATCGCCTTGCATGATGCGTTTGAGAAGTTTCTGGAGTCCTTTTTTCTGATAGTTCAAGCCACTTCCTAAATCTTGGATAGTTTCAAACTGCCATCCATTAGTAGTGCTGAATGCTTCTAGCACCTGCACTTGACGCACTAAATCTTCTTTGTGGTCATAGCTTGAAACACGAGCGTAATTAATGGTTATGCGGTCATCTAGCTGGTTTAGCTCTCGTGGTGTGATGCGTTTAATATCAGCTAGAAAAAATCTTCTTTGTCCTGAAGGTGAACGCTCTGAACGAATCTTTCCTGAATCAGCCCACCTCCGTAATGTCTTTGTTGAGATGCCAAGTTCTTTAGCCGCATCTCCAATACTTAGAGTCACTTCTGAAATATTTTCCATATCAGTTGATGATATAGGCTATATCTCAATAGTTACCCATTTCGGAAAAGGTGTCAAGCTTTGTCCAAAGATATAGTTACAGTTCATCACCCTACTCCCTATTAACTTACAAGTCAACTGCTCTTCATAGCAAGAGTAATCTAAAATCCCAAATTGTCTAGGTTTGCTGTTGAGGAACTTGAGAAATTTCTGCCGACAACTTTTCCTTATCTTGACGACGTTTTTTAGCGTAAAGCTGAATAGTTATAGCCGTTGCAATAATTAACCCAAAAATCCCCCAAGCCGTAATATCGGTAGGAAGATTATTTTTAAATACTGCTAACAACACAATTAGAATTAACATGATTGTAGGTGCTTCATTCAAAGCTCGTAGCTGCTGACTACCCCATTTACATTCGTTTGCTGCTAGTTGTTTCATTAAACGCTTGCAGTAGTGATGATAGCCAATTAACAACACCACAAAAGCAAGTTTGACGTGCAACCAAGGCTGTTTTAGTACTTCCGGTTCCGTTGATAATAAACCGATCGCCATTGCGATAGTTACTAACATTCCTGGTGTGGTAATAATACTGTAGAGGCGTTTCTCCATAATTTGATACTGATTTTTCAATATCGTGCGTGCGGGTTCCGGTTCCTGTTCGGCTTCTACGTGATAGATAAACAAACGTACTAGGTAAAACAACCCAGCGAACCAAACTACAATACCGACAAGATGAAATGCTTTAAACCAGGAATAAGCCATGAATCGTGACCGTTCTAAACTTTTTTAAAAGGGGCGACATAAATATTAGGTTACGATAAAAAGACTTTAAATAACTGCCGATTAAACATTGCTCGGTGAACAAATACGAACGTTTATGTTGCCTGGAGTGACTTTGAGGTAATGTGTTTTTTTGTGTAGATGTCTAAATCACTTTTGTCTGGGAATATCCTGGATTTCTCACAAGTTAAGTGGTAAGCGTTGAGTGACGGATTGATTTTCCCACTACTCACTACCCACTACCCACTACTACTTCCTTCTTGTTTGTGACAAATGCGGGATATGTTCGCTGAGAAGTCGGGTTTTGACAACGGTTATCTTGTTTTACAGATATTTAAGTCCAAAAACCACACTTTATTAAGTTTACGAAGCGAAGGTATGATTTTTTTTGCGAATAAAAGTAATATTTCTTCATGTAAAATTAATATAAAATTTATTCAAATGATTTAATATTTTTTTAATAAATTCAGTCTTAAGAAAATGAATCTGAGATAATGCTGTCATAGTATGGAACGTAAGAGAGTACTGCTCGCGGAGGTAATATTTATCGATAGTACTCAATTAAATCAAGAAATAAAGTTAAAAAATGTTTGTGGGGTGTAAGGTCTATGCCCTTTAAAATCCTTGTAGTGGATGATGACCTGGGTACTCGTTTGTCTATTAGTGATTATCTCGAATTATCTGGCTATAAAGTAATAACAGCAAACGATGGTCAAGAAGGTTTGATGATGGTGGATAAGCATCATCCTGACTTGATTGTTACCGATATTATTATGCCGCAAATGAACGGGTATGAACTAGTGCGTCGCGTGCGGCAAAAAGTGGAATTTCGTTTGTTACCCGTAATTTTGTTAACAGCAAGAACCCAGACACAAGAAAGAATTTTGGGTTATCAATCTGGGTGCGATTTGTATTTACCCAAGCCTTTTGAACTTGAAGAGTTAGCAGCTGCGATTAATAATCTTTTACAACGAAGTCGAATTATTCAATCTGAGTATCAATTATCCTTACAAGAAAATCTCAAAAAAGCAGGGCGTAGCAGTGAAATAGGTTTTTCCGATGGTGAAACAACTAAATTATATGAATCTCTGACAAATAGGGAACAAGAAGTATTAGAACTTTTAACGCATGGACTTTCTAATGCTGAAATTGGCGATCGCCTTCATCTGAGTCCTCGAACTGTGGAAAAATACGTTAGTAGCTTGTTAAGAAAAACCGATACTAGTAACCGAGCTGAATTGGTACGTTTTGCAATGGAGCATGATTTGGTGGAGTAATAGATAGTTGATGATTGATGGTTGGTGGTTGATGGTGGTTAGTCGGTGTAGAGCGGTTAATGGGAGCGCTTTCTTCTGTAGGGTAACAAGTTGGGTTTTGAGGATGATTGTCTGTTATTTGGAGATATTTAACCTCAAAACCCGACTTCTGATTATTGTTAATTTGCGCTTGCTTGAGGAGAGGATGAATTGAGGTGATTTGTTTGATTTTGAGGTAATGGTTTCCAGTAGCTAGCAATTAAACCAACCATTAACCACCATAAAGTATTTATCTGGGGACGATACCATACAGTATCAACAAAACCCTGACCGAGCATACCCACTAAAGCGGCAATTCCTGCAATTAACCACAAACCTTGTGCATTACGTTCCAACATCAACCGTCGTAGCTGTATGAAACCAGAGTTAAACGTCACAATTAACAGCCAAATAAAACAAACAAAACCGATTAAACCAGTTTCAACGGCAACTTCTAGAAAAATTGAATAAGCACTTAAAGCAGTAAAATTAGGACGTTGGTAAAGGGGATAAACTTGATTAAATGCGTTGTTACCTGGACCAATACCGATGAGTGGATGGTCTTTAATCATTTCAATCACAGCCATCCAAACATTAATGCGGAAGTTATTACTGCTATCACCTCTACCAGCAAAAATACTTAAAACTCTTTCCCGTACTGGTGGAACAAATAATATGGCGAGAATAAATACTGTTCCTAAACTTCCTAGAAGAATTGGCATCGACCAAGTACGCCAAAAAGGAGGCATATCGATACTCCACCAATACAGTAGTAATACGAATAATACTAAAAATGATATTACTAAACCAATCCAACCGCCACGACTAAAAGTAAGAACTAAACAAGCACCATTGACAATAAACATGGTAAGTGCTAAGGCTTTAGTAAACCCGCTACGCCATGCGAAAATGGCAATGAAACTCAAAATTACCGCAGGAAGAAGATACCCAGCAAGTAAATTAGGATTACCTAAATAGCTATATACCCTCGTAGTTTTAGATAAAGATGATTCTGGATCTACCCAAGTTGCCAGTGCTTTAGCACCAAAAAACCATTGTCGTAAACCGTTGACGCTGACAATTAAAGATATATGTAGGTAAACGGTAATTAACCAAGAACGAACGCGAGCAGATTTGAGCAATCTCGCACAAAGAGCAAACAACAGTAAATATAAAGTTAGTTTTGTCCAGCCTGTAAATGCGGCTTTTTTTACTGGGGATAATGATGTTGCGACAGTCGCAATTCCCCAGTAAAGGAGAATCAGCAAATGTATCGGTGTAATTCCCGTAGCGTTAGCAGATGCGGGTTGATCAGCTAAAGTTAGCAGCAACCAAAATCCGACACAAGCTACAAGTAGTAAACCAATTAATCCGTTAGAAACAAAAGGAGCCAGAATATATACAAGGCTTAATAGCACAACTGCGATCGCGTCACCCCATTTGAGTAAAATACTAGTTTGTCGCCATTCGCTTAAAAGCCCTACTACAAGACGATGTAGATAGCTAGTAGTAATGTATTGTTTTAGGGGAAGGGAAGATAAAGTTAATTGTTGCCAAAAGAAATCCATACAAGGAAAGCCTTATTTAATTAGCATCGAGCGAAAACCTGGACTAATAATAATGTGCTTAGTCCAAAAAAGGTAACAAGGTAGATTGCATTTGAGAAAATTAATTGTCAATCTTCCCAATATTGCTGATGGGGTAATAGTTTTATATAGTTTTTTTGCTTAACTATTACCGCTTACCCATCACTCATTACAAATTACCCATAATCCGAAAATTTCCCCGCCGATACTAATTAGAAATTGTTGAGAAAGCAACCAATGCCAAAAATTAAATTCCAGAATGTATAGTCAAATTTATACATCTGCTACAGTTTCAGCACTGTCCGCCTCTATCGGTAAACAAAGTACATAGCGGTATCCCGATTCTGTTGAACCTTGAATTGTGATTTCACCACCGTGTAACTCTGCTAACTGACAGCTAAGTAATAAGCCTAGGGTTTCGCGAGACACCCCACCAGATTGCGATCGACTTTCAACTTCGGATGAATCAACAGCAGTTCCACCCGAAGAAATATTCTCGGTTGCGGGAAAAATATCGCTGCGCCTCGGTAAACTGATGACTTTTTCTGGATTTCCTAAATTAGTTTTGAAAGCTGAGGTGATATCGGATGCGAGTTCCATCGAAGATATCTCAGCAAGACGGAAATAAGGATCTACTTCAGTTATTCCTTCTCCCAACCAAGGATGAGAAACCCAAATCGTCAGGTTTAGGGCATCTTCTTTGTAAGAAACATGAATCCTCACCACACTACCTGTTGCAGAAAGCTGAATCACGCTAAAAATCAGGTGATACAAAATTTGCCGCACTTTATCTTTATCTAATGGCAAAATACGATTTCGTCCGGGTTCTATAGATAGACGAATATCTTGCTCGCGACGGGCTGCTGCTTCTTCTAAAGTATTGATAGCTTGTTGACAGAGCATTTCAATATCTACGGGTGTGAGATTTAGTTCGGTATTTGTATCATCCATTGCTCCCAACTCAGAAATCTCATTTACCAAAGAAAGCAAATATCTACCACTATGTTGAATAATCTCTAGATATTCTCTTTGCTTAGTTGTTAAAGGACCATAAATTTCTCGTCCTAAAACACTAGCCATACCCAGCACTGATGTTAAGGGGGTACGTAGTTCCATGGTTAACTGTCCTAAAAGCTGCAATTTCAATTGACTGGTAAAAACCGAGTCTTGAAAAGCTGGTGTAGTGATTTTGATTTCCGAGGTATTGGACTCTTGGAATTTGTGATTTGTTCTAGAAGAACTATTTCTGAGTGGAGGTGCTTGCAGTAATCGATTGCGTTCAAATTCACTCATGCTCCAACGAGCAATGATTTGTAAAAACTCGATGTCGCGAGTTGTGAAATTGCGTGGAATTAAATCCATCACAGCCAACGCACCCAAACAATTACCTTCTGCGTCAATCAGTGGTACTCCTAAATAAGCACGAATCCCATAGTCTTGCACTAACTTACTAGATACTAGTTCCGCTTTATCCAACTTGCGAGTATCTTGAATCACTACCATTTGCGCGTTTTCTACTACCTGGGTGCAGAAAGATTCTTGACGTGATAATTGACGAGTTTGTGCTAATTGATTCATCAGTCCCAATCGGGATAAACCCACTGCTGACTTGAACCAATGACGTTCATGATCCACAAATCCCAGAATCGAAATAGGTGCTTCGATAAAGTGAGCAGCAGTTTGAGTGGCTTCTTCAAAAACCGGGATTGTTTCTGGCTGCCGCAAACCTAGCTTCAATAAAGCTTGAAGACGTTGCTGCTCTTCATTTTCAGGGGTTGACCAACCATCTTTCGGGGCAAACATTTTATTTTGAGGCTCTACCATTACCACTGCTACCTTGATATTTCTTGGAAACTGTATTTCATCTAACCGTTATTTCGAGGTCTTTACTATTCTTAAGCATTCCCCAAATTCACCTCAGACAAACAGGTTTGAATTTTTTTTTTATCAACCGGGAAATTTATCTTACCTGTAAGTACCCGTTTTATAGATAAAATGACTTTGGTTGCCAATTTTATCTAGGCTCAAATAATTGCCATAAAACAAGTAGTCAACGGGGATTTTTTTATTTATTAAATGATTACCGTGAGTCTACTTAATTTGATGATGATGATATTTATCTTTGTAAATACACTGTTGTCATTCTTTTTGAAAAGGCTATGAATGATAATTAAATGCAACTGAAAAATCATCAGTTAAATCCAAAGAAATTCAAATATTTTGAGTAAATTCACTTATAATTATTAATCAATTTTTATTTTAATGATTTAAAAATATCACTCATCCCAAATCAAAATAACAGTCAATTATCAAATTAAATACTTATACAAGCCAAATTGCAATAATTTGGAAATATTGTATACCAATGAATTGTTTAATTTTTGAGGAAATCATCAAATAATTAAACATCATAAAAATAAGACAAAATTAGATAAAAAATAGCCAAGCACAACTTAAATAGTGAATGCAGCTTAAGATAAAATTGTTTTCATGTAATATTTACAAAAACTTTATATATTTTATTTGCTAATTTCTCAGTATTTAGTCATAAATAGAACAGGCTGTTGTCAAAAAGTTTTAATATTCATTTAAAGAGGTTGCGGATTAGATGAATCAGATAAATGTCAGAATTCCCTTTGTAGACCTAAAATTACAGCACCAATCGATTGAAATAGAAATGCGGCAAGCGATTGAAGATGTATTAGAACGGGGAGATTTTATATTAGGTAAAGCATTGCGGGATTTTGAAGCAGCATTTGCTTTTGCTTGCGGTGCAGAATACGGGGTTGGGGTTGCTTGTGGAACCGATGCGATCGCTCTTGGTTTACAAGCTTGTAATATCGGTGCTGGTGCCGAGGTGATTCTGCCTGCAAATACATTTGTTGCAACCTTAATTGGAGTATTGCGTGCCGGTGCAAAACCAGTTTTTGTTGATTGCGACCCAAACACTGCTTTAATAGATCTGGGGGCAGCAGAAAATGCGATTACATCACAAACTCAAGCAATTATTCCGGTACATTTGTACGGTCAAATGGTATCTCCGAAAGAATTATTAGACTTTGCCGAAAAGCATAATCTATTGATTTTTGAAGATGCAGCACAGGCACATTTGGCTCAAAGAGATGGATATCAAGCAGGTTCTTTAGGAATAGCAGCAGCATATAGTTTTTATCCTAGTAAAAACTTGGGTGCATTTGGTGATGGTGGAATGCTAGTGACCAAAGATAAGGAAGTAGCCCAAAAAATGGTGCGGTTACGGAATTATGGAGCATCTCAAAAATATTTTCATGTAGAATCAGGTACAAACAGTCGTTTAGACACTTTACAAGCAGCAGTACTGCATCAAAAGTTACCTCATTTAAAAGAGTGGAATGCCGATCGTTTGAGGATAGCTCAGGAGTATGATCGCGAATTAGCACCTTTACAATCTTGGGGAATTACTCCCATAGAAAATAAAAGTGCTGACGGACACGTTTATCACCTTTATGTAATCAAAGCGGAAGCTGAATGTTCTCTAGAAAGAGAACAAATTCAAGAAAAACTTGCCGATGTGGGAATTCAAACAGGAATTCATTACCCGATTCCTTGTCATCTCCAGCCTGCTTTCAGCGATTTAGGCTATGAAATCGGAGACTTTCCTCATTCTGAAAAGCTAGCCAAACAAATATTATCCTTACCAATGTATCCCGGATTAACCAGCAGCCAAATTAAAGAAGTAGCAGCAGTTATTGCATCAGCAGTAAGTGAAAGACAAGAGAAATTGCTTCATATTTAAAAGCTGATTTGAGAAAATAGGGAATAGGAAAACAAGAAATTTATCGGTAATCTGTTTAGGATTTTAGGAGTAGGTATTTTTTCCCAGGAGCCAGCTTGAGATTTGAGATTTTACTGATATTTGGCTTCAAAATGGAACTTTTTGAACATTGTGATTTCTCATTAAATACAGACATCATAAAAGCCAAAATCTAGATATAAAATCTAAAATCTTTAACAGTTGGCGTTTTTATTTAATTTTACAATTTAATTAAATCAACTCAAATTATGTTAACTCAGCGCCAAGCAAAATATTCAATTGCACCAAAATTATTTGATTTCGCAATATTAGCTATCTTGATATTGCTTTATGCTCCCTTAATATATTATTGGTTCGACGGTTGGCTAAACAAGAATATTAGTATAGAACACGAATATTTTAGTCACGGCATGATTGGTTTTCCATTTGCGGCTTATCTAGTTTGGATGAATCGGAAAAAATGGCAAAGATTAGCGAATAGAAGTCATATCTTGGGTGGCATATTGTTAGTAATCGGAGGAGTTTTTTATCTGAGCGGAGTTGGTGAATGGGTAAACCTTTCTTTTCCTGTAATATTGGCTGGATTGTGTTTGTGGTTAAAAGGAATTGCAGGTTTTAAATTACAGGGTTTTCCTTTAGTACTAATTCTGCTGGCAACACCTAACTCAGTACCATACTTAATAGCACCTTTTACTTTGCCTTTGCAAAGCTTTATTGCTGGTACTGCTGGCTTTATACTTAATCAGCTTGGTCTACCTATAGTTGTAGATGGAATTAACATATACGCAAACGGACGCATCGTAGAAGTTGCACCTTACTGTGCAGGGTTAAAAATGCTGTTTACTACGATGTACGTTGGTTTAATCCTGCTTTATTGGACTGAGACTTTATCATCTCGACGCAAAAGCATTTGGTTTTTATCAACAGCAGCGATAATCAGCGTTACCGCAAATATCATTCGCAATACTTTACTAACCTTTTTTCATGCTACGGGACAAGATGGTGCTTTTCATTGGTTGCACGACAGTTGGGGCGGGGATTTGTATTCCGCTTTGATGCTACTGACGTTAATACCAGTAATTAATTGGATCGATAGTTATTTTTCCGAAAATTCAATGGATTTACAAGATGAAATTCAGTAAAATTTCTGTTGTCAATACTGCATAATAAATAAAGTACTGTTGAAATTACTGAACTCAAAGCGTCAGGATAAAAAGTACAATTTTGTTTTTTGCAGTTAACACTTGACCAATCATTCCTTGATGGTAAAAGTCTCCGGATTGATTCACGAGGTCAATCCCAAATCCCAAATCTAAAATCCAAAATTGTTTGACTAATGATTTCCCTTTCCCGATTTTTTAAGGAACGTCAATTTTTGCAGATAGCAGCCCTTATCCTATTATTGCTGCTACTGGGGATAGGGGCATTACCTGGATATCTCCAAGGCAATTGGCGATGGAAACAACCACCACCCATTACTAACCTCCGGGAATTGAAAGAATTGCGTAAAACCGGCTTGATATTACCTGGTTGGAAAATTACTCAACAACAAGAACAGAAATTGGGTTCAGGTAAATGGTCTTTACAAGTTATGGAAAAAGAGAATGGCAAGCAAACAGCTATATTGTTGTTGTTGCCTCAAAATGGACCAAAAGAGCAACCACAGGTAGAGTGGAGTGAAATTGATAGTTGGGGAAGAATGCAATGGGGAGAGTGGCAGGTTGCTCAATCTCGGCAAGGGGAATTTACGGTTAAACAGTCACAACTAAAAGACGAAACTAAGGTAAAAGCGAAATTTTTCCGTGCATCCACCAAAAATCAAAGTTTTGCTGTATTGCAATGGTACGCTATGCCTAACAGCGGACATTTTTCACCTTTAAACTGGTTTTGGGCAGACCAGTTAGCACAGTGGCACAAGCAGCGTGTTCCGTGGGTTGCTGTTAGTTTATTTATTCCAATGGAGCCTTTTGGGCAAGTAGAAACAACTTGGCAACAAGTAAAGTCTATTGCTCAAACCGTGCAAACTAAATTATTTGATTTTAATTCTTGATTCGCAGATTTTTGAATTTGTCTGTTGAGTTAAGGGAGTAGGGAGTAGGGAGTAGAAAATTTACATGAGATTACTAACGGTAATTTTACTAGGAGAAGTATAAATAATATGTAAAAAAAGAAAATATAAAAAATATTTTTTAAGTCTTTAGTTTTTTTTAATAGACCGCTTAACGCTATTTTTATTGCTTCAAGCTGATAAAGCACAGATATTTAGAACTCGATTAGGTTATATGCGTGGATTCAACGCTTTTTGCGTCGCTAGTCTTCAAGTAAGTGTTTTTTTTGTAACAGCTTCTCAACCTGCTTTTGCTCAAATACCCCCAGAAAACAACTCTATCCAATCAATTCCCGCACCTCCAAGCGACCCGGAGTTTTTAGCTCCGCTACCTGCAAATGACGATGGAGAAATTTCGCCTGTATTTACTCGATATCTATTAGGAGCGGGTGATGGGGTAGCTATATTTGTGGAATCACCCCAAGGAGCTTACCGTTTAGGAGAAGGAGATGGAATTACTGTAATAGTGCAGCGTTTTCCAGATTTGAGCTTTCAAGCATCGATTAATCGACAGGGAACTGTTGTAGTACCCTTGGTAGGAACTGTATCGCTGCAAGGTTTAACCTTAGAACAAGCACAAGCAAAGATTCGGGCTGGCTTGAATCGTTTTGTAGTCGAACCCAGTGTTACTGTATCATTAGCTGCACAACGTCCTCCAATAAATTTTCAGACGCAAGTTGATTTAGAAGGTAACATCACAGTTCCACGACTGGGGAAAGTCTCGGTACAAGGTTTAACTTTAGAAGAAGCCCAAGAAAAAATTCGGTTGAGTTTAGAGCGAATTCAAGTAGACCCGGTAGTCACAGTTTCCTTGATATCGCCGCGACTTGTCCAAGTAAATGTTGCCGGAGAAATCACCAGACCAGGAGTTTATCCCGTAGGGACTCCACAACCGAGTGTTCTTGATGTTCTACGGATAGCTGGAGGTTCAACGATAGCAGCGGATTTACGACAAGTGCAAGTACGTCGCAAATTGATTGATGGTTCCACCGTCTCACAAAATATTGATTTGTACAGTCCTTTATTGAATGGTGGTACTTTCGCTTCATTACGCTTACAAGATGGTGATTCCATAATTATTCCCCGTCGCGAAATCGGTACAGATGATGGTTATGACCGTAATATAGTTGCACGTTCATCTTTAGCACAACCTGTAATTAGAGTCCGCGTACTCAATTATGCGAATGGCGCAATCATTACCCAAAATTTACCTAGCGGTAGCAGCTTTATTGATGCTTTGGGAAGTGTAAGTATTGGTCGTTCCGACTTAACGAACATTGCTTTAGTCCGCTTTGATCCAGAACAAGGTAGAGCCATTACCCAGAAACTAAACGGAAGAAGAGTACTTAGAGGAGATGCTTCCCAAAATGTACCATTGCAAGATAACGATGTGATTATTGTCGGTCGAAATTTGATTGGTAAAATTACCAATGTTCTTTCAAATGCTACTAGACCTTTCTTTGATATTCAATCTTTTGTGCGCTTTTTTGAAACCTTTAGTTTTTAAATCTCAATATAAATCAACTGATATAGTTCCGATCTGCCGTCAATTCTGTTTGTATCTACTTTTACCATGACTCCACCGATTGTTAAACGCTATTTAATTGCTTTCGATAAATACAAATGGATTGGATTGGCAAGTTTTGGTTTGGTTGTCGCAGGGTCAACCATATTAGCCGTACAACCAGAACCAGCACCCAAATTTACAGCCGCTGGTGCTTTAACCTATACCCGTCCACCAGTGAGTTTTTCCGCAACGGGTACTGAAATTCAGCAAAGAGGTTTGGCGTTATCGAAAGAAGTCTTACTACAAGATAAAGTCATTGAAGCTGTTGCAACCAAAGTTAATGTAAAGCCAAAAAAAATTGGTAGCAATGTTGCAGTTAGCATACCCGAAATAGCCGCTGACGGGCAGTTAAATGGTGCAATTATTAGCATTAAATACCAAGATACCGACGGTAAAAGAGCGCAACAAACAGTACTTGGTTTAATGGAAGCAATGGTGCAATTAAGCGCCGAGATTAACACCGGACGATTACAAGCAATTATCGACAAAATTGAGGAAAGACTACCTTTTGTTAACAAAGAATTACAAGAGGCTGAGAAAAAACTCGAACAATACGACAGAATAGAACGTCCCGCAATACTAGCTGCTGAAGATGGTAGTTTGCTCAACGCAATTACAGGTAGCCAAAATCAGGAAAGACTAATTAAATTGACTATTTCTGGTATTGATGCTCAAATTCGTAGCTTGCAGCAAAGATTGGGATTGAGTCCTCAGCAAGCATATACTTCTTCGGCGTTGAGCGCAGATCCAATTATTGCCAATTTACGCAGTCAAATTTATCAAGTTGAATCCCAGATGGAGGTTTTCAGAAAAGACTTGCGTCCTACTCATCCTAATATGATTCAGTTGCAGCGTCAAAAAGATGCTTATGAACGACTGTTGCAAGAACGTGCCAACGAGGTAGTTGGTGGTGGTGGTGCCCTTGCTCCTTTACCTAATGTTTCCGGTGTTCGCGCTCAAAGTAATTTAGATCCAGCCAGACAGCAGTTAGCAAATCAACTGGTTGCTTTACAAACTCAACGAGAAACTTTACAAAGGCAATCAATTGATTTAGTACAAGAAAAAGCCAAACTACAGCGAGATTATGCTCTTATACCGAATAAGCAACTAGAGCGATCGCGATTATTACAGCAGGTTGGTTTAAAAAAAGCTGTCTATGATCAGATGCAGGCCAAATTAGTCGATGCCAAAACCGCAGAAGCAGAAACTGTAAGTACTTTAGCAATCGCTCAACCACCAGTGGTTATACCAGAGGAATCAACTGCTAAGAGTATACCGATAACTTTAGGTATAGGTGGTTTCTTAGGATTATTAATTGGTGGTGGTGTAATCTTCTTGTTAGGTTCCCTTGAAGGTACTTTCAAAACCAAAGAAGATATTCGCAACGCTCTCAAGCAGCGAGAAGTTTTGCTACTTGCAGAATTACCTATAATGCCCATTGAAGACAGCGACCAAAAACTTGTTCCCGTAGTAATTTCTGCCGATTCTCCCTACATGGAATTCTTAGAAAAATTCCGTTCTAATTTGCGTCGCATCGGTGGTAAAAAAGTAAAAGTAGTGTTAATTACTAGTACTGGTAGTTTAGAAGGTAAAACAACAAGCGCTTATAACTTGGGTATTGCCTCCGCTCGCGCCGGAAAACGCACCATTATTATCGAAACAGATTTGCGATCGCCATCTCGTTGTGAATCGTTGAAGGTAAATCCCGATTCCAATGCCAATATTGAACCCCTACGCTATTATGCCAACAGCGAATGCATTCGCCTTGTTCCCGATGTAGAAAATTTATACATAGTACCAAGTCCTGGACCATTACGCCAATCAGCCGCAGTCTTAGAATCAAGCGAATTACGGCGATTAATTGAGGATGCCAGAGAAAGATTTGACTTAGTAATTTTAGATACAACACCCTTGGGTTTATCAAACGATGCGTTACTAATTCATCCTTATAGCGACGGTATGATTATGGTAACTCGACCGAATTACACTCAAGAAAATGTATTGGGTGAAGCCGTTGATGAATTAGTCGAATCTGACATGGGTTTATTAGGAGTAGTTATCAACGGTGCTGATGTCAATTTCACCTTTGAAGAACCAATTTCAGATATTGAACAAGAAGACTCAGAAGTTTTAAATCCGGAAGAGTATTCAACAGGAGTGCATCGGAATTAAAGGATGGGGAGATGGGGAGA
>NZ_JADEWL010000205.1 GCF_015207665.1 Plectonema cf. radiosum LEGE 06105 | reverse complement strand
TTTTCTCTACCTGGGCTTCAAATAACTCATGGATACATAGAAGGGGATATTCAACTTCTGTATTATTCCATTCCCGTAGCAACTGATGCTGCTCAGATTCTGTTAATAATGATAATTCTGAAAGGTGCTGCTGTGGATTAGCAACTATTCCTTCGAGTAACGTTTGTAAATGCCCTAGCATCCGGTTAATAGTATCTATATCAAATCGACTATTATAAGAAATTTTGATATTTAATTCGCTCCCTGGTATCACAGTAACAGTTAGAGGATAATTAGTTTTTTGAAAATCAATTATATTCTGAATTTCTAAATTACTCTGCCAATCTTCTAAAACTCCATCTAGTGGGTAATTTTCAAATATGAGAATGCTCTCGAACAATGGTAAACCTCGCGGTACTTCACTCCATCCCTGAATCTTAACTAAAGGGCTGTATTCATATTGACGTATTTCAATTAGTTGAGCCTGTAGTTGGTGTAGCCAAGGTAATAAAAAGTCTTCACCTACCAACTTTACTCGCAAAGGGAGAGTGTTGATAAACATTCCTACAGTCGATTCAACTTTCGGTAATTCTACTGGACGACCAGAAACTGTTACCCCATATATTACATCTTCTTCCCCACTATAATGACTTAAAAATATAGCCCAAGCTCCCTGTACTAAAGTGTTCAGTGTTAATCTATACTGTCTTGCTAAAGATTGTAGTGCGTCTGTAGTTACTTTTGATAGTTTAATTCTTTGTTGATTATGCTTTTCCTCCTGACCAAGCAAGCTATGAACTTGTAGGCAACTTAAAGAAGTGGGTGCTTTGATTCCCTTAAGTATCTGTCGCCAGAAAACTTCTGCTTTTGATAAATCCTGCTGTTGGAGCCAACTAATATAGTCACCGTAAGAAGTGGTGGCTAATGGCACATTTTCTTCCTGGCAAAATGCTTCGTAAACTTTTGCAATTTCCTTAAGCACCAATGCTGTTGACCAACCATCCACAATGAGATGGTGTTTGCTCCATATAAAATAATAACTGTCGTCTGCGACACGAATCAAATTCAGGTGCATTAGGGGTGCTTGAGAAAGATTAAAGCCTTTCTTACGTTCGCCCTGTAAAAAATTATCTAATTGTTGTAACTGCTGAGATGGACTGATTGAACGCCAATCCTGTTGCTCTAAAAAAACCTGTATTTTTTTATATACTACTTGATGTGGTTTTTCTAGATTTTCCCAGTAAAAAGCTGTACGTAAAGCTGTATGTCTATCTACTACTTGCTGCCAAGACTGTTCAAAAGCAACAACATTAATATTACCGCGCAGAATACAGCATAACTGAACAAAGTAGACCGCTGATTGAGGACTATGCAAACAATGAAATAAAATACCCTGTTGCAGTGGCGAAAGTTGATAAATATTTTGGATATTTTCTGTCTTCATTTACCTATGTTTCACTCCCTAAATTAAATTAATTTTTACGAGCAATTCGTCTAATTCTTTTTGACTAAATTCTGCATTAGGAAAATTAGAAGTTGTGTATTTTATAGCACCAGTAAATTGAGAATTATTTATAAAAGAGCGCAACATTTTGATAAACTCGTTGGCTAAATGTTCAATGGTGCTTCTTTGATGTATTTGGTTGCTGTAAGTCCATTCCAATTGCAGTTTTTCTCCAAGTACAAACCCGTTTATATCTAACACATACCGCCGATTACTTTGTAAACTACGGCTGTTACCAGCAGATTGATTACTGAGCTTAAACAATGATGATTCAGATAGTATTTGGTCAGATTTACCCAGATAGTTAAATCGCACCTCGGCTTGAGGAAATGTTTGCAACTGAAAGCGATCTGAAGGGTTTTGATTCAAATAACGCAAAATTCCATAGCCAATACCTTTGTTTGGAATATTTTGAAGTTGCTCTTTGATAGCTTTTAATGCTTCTTCTGTTTGAGAAATGCCTTCTAAACTCAGTAGTACAGGAAAGATAGTTGTAAACCAACCTACTGTCCGGGTTAGGTTAATGTCGTTGCTAATTGTCTCTCTTTCGTGTCCTTCTAAATCTATAAGTAAAGAGTCTTCTCCTGTCCATGAAGTAAAACTTTGTACTAATGTAGTGAGCAGTACATCGTTAATTTGAGTATGATAAGCGGTTGGTACATCCTTCAATAAGGCTTCAGTTTCTTCAATACTTAGGGAAACCAATACACTATCAGCACATTCTAATGTATTGCTACCACCAGGATAATCATATGGTAAAAGAGATATCTTGTTAAGAGATTTTTTTAACCAATAATCCTTTTCTCGCTGAAGCTGAGATGACTGTGCATAATTTTGTAAAAATGCAGACCACTTTTTAAAAGAAGTTGTTTTCAATGGCAAATATACTGGTTGTTTCTGGCTTAGTTGTTGATAAACCTGCTCAAAGTCTGCTAGCAAAATTCGCCAAGAAATACCATCAACTGCCAAATGATGAATTACCAATAGCAGCCGTTTCCCCTGTTTTCCTAAGTCAAACAACGCTACCCGCATCAGCAAACCCTCTGCTAAATTTAGGCTTGCTTGTAGCTCACTGGCTGTTGTTTGCATTGTAGCCTTTTGTGCTGCTGGGAGTAATGCTGATAAATCCTGATATAAAATACTAACTTTTGTTACTTCTTCAAGCCCAGCGTTAATTTGTTGCCAACCTGTTTCTTGACGAATAAACCGCAGACGAAGAGCATCATGGTATTGCTGCAAGTACTGCACTGCTTGCTCTAACAAAGCCAAGTCAGTTCCTGATGGCACTTCCAGCAGTAAACTTTGATTCCAATGATGCAGTTCAGACAAATTTTGTTCAAAGAACCAATGCTGAATCGGAGTTAAGGGAACTAAACCTGTTACAGGTGCTTGTTCAACCTCAAACTTTGAAAGACTACCGACAACAGCAGCTAATCCAGCAACAGTTGGAGAGTCAAATAACTGTTTAGGTGTTAGTTGCAAACCAGCTTGATTGAGTCTGGCGATAATTTGAATACTTATAATCGAATCTCCACCCAATTCAAAGAAATTATCGTAAATTCCCACTTGCTCAATCTTTAGTACCCCAGACCAAATTTTGGCAATTGTTTTCTCTATATAATTACGTGGAGCAACAAATTTAGCTGCTAATTCTGGTTTAACATTTTCTGGTGCTGGTAAGGCTTGACGGTCAATCTTACCATTAGGTGTAAGAGGTAGCGCCTTCAATTGTATATAAATTGAAGGAATCATATAATCTGGCAGCTTTTGTTGAAGAAAGTCGCGGAGGTCGTTAGTTGAAAGTTCAGATTGGTGGATAGTTACAAAATAAGCTAACAAACGTTTGTTACCCGATTGTTCTTCTTGCGTTAAAACAATATTTTCTTGAATGTTAGGGTGTTGCCTTAACACCGACTCTATTTCCGAAAGTTCTATACGAAAGCCGCGAACCTTAACTTGGTGGTCTGCTCGTCCTACAAACTCGATATTACCGTCAGGTAGATAACGTCCTAAGTCTCCTGTTTTGTATAAACGCGACCCGAATTTATCACCAAAAGGGTTAGGTATAAATTTTTCTCCAGTCAGTTCTGGGTGGTTGACATAGCCCCGTGCAAGATTGTTTCCACTTATATAGATTTCGCCAGATACCCCAATCGGTACAGGTTGCAGATAATGGTCGAGAATATAAATCTGAGTATTAGCAAGGGGACGACCAATGGTAACTATATCAGATACTTCCCAGTTATTATCAGTATTGATGGAAAAAGTAGAAACGCCTACAGTGGTTTCTGATGGTCCGTAGTGGTTGATAATCTGGCAATTTTCCGTATATTGACGTACCATCTTAACTAAATTACTACTTAATGCTTCACCACCAACAACTAATCGTTTTCGAGGTAGAATTTTTTGTGGTTGGGAAGCACTCAAAAGTGCCATCAAGTGTGATGGAACAATTTTAAGACAGTCAATGGTATGGCGATCGCAATATTCTACCAAAGCTTCTGGATTAGTTGCTCTTTCTTGGGAAATGATATGTAGACACCCACCAATACACAGTGCTGGGAAAATGTTAGTATTGCCTAAATCTGCTGCAAAGGTAGAAACTGTTGCAAAACTTGAGTCAACACCAAGGTTTAATTTTTCTAAAATACTTTGCAGATAATTAAACAGTTGTCTATGTTCAACGGCTACTCCTTTGGGTTTACCAGCTGAACCAGAAGTATACACTACATAAAGCAAATTCTCAGGAGTTACTTCACAAGGCAAATTTGTCTCTAATTGCTCTGCTATACTATGCCAGTCAGTATCTAAACATACAGTTGGCACTTCCTGTTGGGAGAATATTCCGGCTAAATGCTGTTGAGTCAAAATGACTGAAGCGACCGCATCCTGTATCATGTAAGAAAGACGTTCTTCTGGTACCAAGGAGTCTAAAGCAAGATAAGCTCCACCAGCTTTAAGTATTCCCAAAAAACCAATACACATTTCCAAAGAACGTTCTACACAAAGTGCCACAACTGTTTCTGCTCCCACTCCTAATGTCTTAAGATGGTGAGCAAGTTGATTGGCACGAGCATTTAGTTGAGCATAAGTTAGTTGTTGATTTTCAAAAACAACTGCAAGATTATTAGGAGTTTTTGCTGCTTGCTGCTCAATTAATTCGTGGATGCATTGCTTTTGAGAATAATTGCTTTGAGTATTGTTGAAATCGACTAAAATCTTCTGACGTTGATTTGGACTGAGAATTTCTAGTTGGGATATTGCAGTTGCAGGATTATTAATTGCACTGGCTAATAAAGTCTCTAATTGAATTGCCAAGTTTTCGATATCTTCTTTTTCAAACAAACTGGCATCATAATGTAATTCAGCTAATAAAGAATTGTTTCGTTCGTGACAAGTTAATTTAACTTTAAACTTGTCTATGCAAGCATCTTGTTTGGAAATACAAAATGATACATCATCTGCAAAATAGTTTACTGTTTGTGAGTTAAAGTCAAATGCAAACGGGAAAAATGATGGCTCACCATTCGTATCGTTTATACTAACAAATTGTTCCCAGCTAAAAGAATCCTGCCACTGCTGAATTTCGTTTATATTTTCTTCTAGCTGCTTGATTATTTCAGAAAATTTGGAATTAGCACTCAGTTCAACACCAACTGGTATGTATTTAGCCAATAATCCAATGGCTGGTTTTAATTCATCATAATTCCTACCGTCGCAGCACACAGCAACAGTCATCTCTGATTGTCCTGTGAGACGGCAAAGCAATATCTGCCAACAAGCCATCAAAATTGTTGAAATACAAACACCTTCATGATTTGCTAATGCTTTAGTATTTGAAAAAATATTATGGTTTAAATTAAAATTAATAAATTTAGGTAGAAAGATTAGTTTAGTTTCTGAATATTTTTCACTTGGTAATTTGTTAATTAATAAATGGGAAATATTTTGATTTTGCCAAAACTTTTTTCCGACTTCTCCTTCTTCTTCTTCAAATAATTCATTTTGCCATGCTGCAATATCTGCATATTGTAAAGTCTCTCCAGAAAGTTCTTGCTCGTGCAAACAAGCAGCGTATAGCCTACTAATTTCGTTTACAAGGTTATGAATTGATACTGTATCTGCACAAATAGCTGGTATCGCAATTAATAATAAATGATTAGAAGAAGATAGAATAACCAAATGGAAATCTAGGACACAATCACTCTGCCACTCAAAAGTTTTTAGACGCTGCTGCTGATAAATATTTTCTATTTCTAGATTTTGTTTTTGAGATTCAAATTCGCTTAAATTATGAATATTAATAGATAAATTAGATATCTTACTTGGCTCATGGATAACTTGTAAGGGAATATTCATACCCTTTAAACTTTGAAGACTAGTACGAAAAATTTCATGTTTTTCAACAACCTTTTGTAATACTAATTCTAAAAGCCGATAATTAAGATTTCCCTCTATCAAAACCGAACATTGCACTCGATAAGGCTGGTTGGCAACTTCAAACTGTTGCAATAACCACAAATGCTTTTGCTGAGGTGAAAGCTGGAAACCATTAATTGTATTTATAGAGTTACTTGGCATAATTTACCTCATTTATTCTCCGAGTTAATTACAAAGCATACATATTAAGTAAAAAAAGGTTCAGCCATCCCTACTACTACTTTTCTTTTACCAACAAACGGCTGACGACCGTGACAAATCAACATATTATCTAACATTAAAATATCACCTTCTTTCCAAGGGAATAAAATGGCTTCTTGTTGATATATTTCTTGAATTTCTTCTATTACAGAACTTTTTATTTTTGAACCATCACCATACAATGCATTACGGGGTAAGTCTTCTTCTTGAACCATTGTAAGCAAAGATTCACGAACTTCTGACTTTAAACTGGATATATGGAATAAATGAGCCTGGTTAAACCATACCATTTCACCAGTTTTTGGATGAGCAGCAACAGCTTGACAAATTTGACGAGTTCTTAAGCTATTTTCATCTTTCCATTCACACTCAATCCCAGCATCACGACAATAACTTTCTACTTCCGATTTATCGGTAGTTTGAAATACATTTTCCCACTGTAAATCAAGTCCTTGTCCGTAATTCCGGACATACATGATTTTTTTCTCAATAAACTTTTCTTTAATTTTTGGATTGATGCGTTGAAATATTTTTCTACTATCAGCGATGGGTGTTTCGCCACCTTTTGCTGCTACTTCTACACAACAAAACCAAATTTTCATTGGCCAGCTTCTGGAGTAAGCCATTTCGTTGTGTAAAGGAATTGATTGCTCGGCTGGATATTCAGTTGATGTATATATCTTACCACTAACTTGACTGCGCGGAGTTGAACGATAAGAATATTCAATTAATTGTCCAGAAATAATTTGAATAAAATGCTCAAGTCCATTAATTTTATCGATGTTGAAGTTGCGAAAAAGTATACCTCCATAGTTTAATATCTGAGTCTCAATCCACTCTAAATTGCTAGTAGCCCAAGCAGACAAATCTATGCCATCAACTATAGGCTCAATTAACAAAGGTAGATGCTGTTCTGGGTTGAAAAAATCAGTCTTTATTAGTTTTTCTTGAGATATATTTATTGGATTTCGCCTATAATATTTTACGCTCATCCCCATTCTCCTCTGCTTCTTATATTTAAAACGTTAACTCAAAACTTGAAATAATGTTTATGACTTAATTTTTACACTATTAACTAATATCCGTAGCTTTTTTACGAGAAACTTTTCCTAATTTTTGACGGCGTACTTTTTGAAATTCTTGGTTTTCGAGTATTTGTTGTTGTTTTTGAAATTTATTAAGCATTTCAATCAACTTTTTAAGATGAATATCTGGTTGTTTCACAACTATTTCTAATAAAGTTTCAAATAGTTTTGCCATTTGAGCAATAGTAGTAGCCTTGAAAAGGTCTGTTTTATATTCAAAAAAACCTTTTATATCTTCTGATGTTTCTGATAAATTAAAATTTAAATCATGCCGCACCATACCGCTTTCAATGCCTCTAATATTCAGATTTAATCCTTCTAACTCAAGATGGGATGTAGGTACATTCTGAAGTACAAACCATACCTGAAATAGTGGAGAACGATTGTTATTCCGTTCTACCTGTAGTTCTGTGACAAGCTTTTCAAAAGGTAAATCTTGATGTGTATAAGCACCTAAAGCAACTTCCCGCACCTGTTGTAATAATTCTTTAAAGTTAAGATTTTTGGAGAAATTGGCACGCAATACTAAAGTATTGGCAAAAAAGCCAATTAGCCCTTCTATTTCACTGTAATTGCGATTAGCAATGGGTGAGCCAACGAGAATGTCTTCTTGTTTTGTGTAATGGTAAAGTAATGTATTGAAAGCTGCCAGCAAAGTCATAAACAAGGTAACTCCTTGCTGCTGGCTAAGTATTTTGAGTGAATGAGATAACTCTTTCGAGAGTGTAAAAGAATGCTTTGTTCCTACAGATGTTTGTAATTGCGATCGCGGTTTATCGGTAGGTAATTCTAATACAGTTTTAACACCTTCTAACTGCTGTTTCCAGTAAGCTAGTTGAGTATGAAGTTTCTCTTGTTTCAACGACTCTTGTTGCCACATGGCATAGTCTGCATACTGGATAGGTAGTTCTCCTAGTGGTGTAGGCTGACCTTTGGAAAAAGCTTTATAAAGTGATGACAGTTCCTGAATAAATATTCCTGCCGACCAGGCATCAGAGATAATATGATGCATTGTAATTAGCAGTATATGTTCTCTTGTTTCCAGGCGTACAAGGGTAAGGCGCAATAAAGGTGCTTGCGTCAAATTAAATGGTTGTTGAGCATCTGCTCGTTCTAAACGTTGCACTTCAGCTTGACGCTCAGTTTCCGGTAAATTTTGTAAATCTAGTATCGCTAAGGATATTTTTAGAACAGGAACAATTTTTTGAATTGGTTGCCCTTCAATAGCTTTAAAATATGTACGAAGGACTTCATGCCGTCGTACTATTTCATTAACGCTATCTTCTAATGCTTTCACCTTAAGTCTTCCTTGCATTAGTAAGGCATTAGTAAAATTGTAAGCAAATGAGTTTGGATCTAACTTATTAAGAAACCACAATCTCTGCTGACCAAAAGATAGGGGTAATTCTATTTCTCGTGAAACTCTTTGAATTTGTCGAGTTGGCTTAGCACTGACCTTTTTGTCCTCGATAATTTTGGCTAATTTTGCTAACGTTGAAAATTCAAAAAGTCGGCGCAATGGTAACTCAATATTAAAAGTTTTATTAATGCGGGATATAACTTGAGTAGCTAATAGTGAATGTCCGCCCAATTCAAAAAAGTTGTCATTTATTCCAATTTTGTCCAATCCAAGTACTTTCACCCAAATATTAGCAAGTTGTTTTTCAATGTTTGTCTGAGGTGCAACATAGGTTTCTTGAAGTTCTGGACGTAGTGTATCAGGTAAAGGTAGTGCTTTACGGTCAACCTTACCATTTGGTGTTAGTGGCAGTGCCTCCAAGGTGATAAAAGCTCCTGGTACCATGTAGTTCGGTAACTTTAACTCTAAAAAGCTCCGTAGTTCAGGAATTACC
>NZ_JADEWL010000204.1 GCF_015207665.1 Plectonema cf. radiosum LEGE 06105 | reverse complement strand
TGTAGGGGGGTTTGGGGGAGAATCCCCCAATTCTTGGTTTTTCGAGATATCAACCAAAAAAGTCCTAACTCAACTGTATTAAGTCCTAAAGGATTTAAAGCTCTTGAATCAAGTGTGTTTTTAATCTACGGCTTCGAGAGCGAAAACCGTCGCGGTGAGAAACTGATAATTGATAATTGATAATTGATAATTGCTTTATGTCGAATTCAAAATTGAAACGGGTGCTAATTGGAGTTAGCGGTGGTATTGCTGCTTATAAGGTTTGTGAAGTTGTTTCTACTCTATTTAAATCTGGGGTAGAAGTACGAACAATTCTCACCGATTCCGCACAACAGTTTATCGCTCCTTTAACTTTCGCAACTCTTTCTCGTCACCCTGCTTATACTGATGAAAATTTTTGGCAACCAATCAACTCTCGTCCCCTACATATAGAGTTGGGAGAATGGGCGGATATCATCTTAATTGCGCCATTGACAGCGAATACTTTGGCAAAGTTAGTTTATGGTATGGCTGATAATCTACTATTAAACACCGTTTTAGCTTCTACTTGCCCCATATTACTTGCACCGGCGATGAATACCGATATGTGGGAACAGCAAACGGTGCAGCAGAATTGGCAAAATATTTTGACTTTTGGTCGTTTTCATGATACAAAAACCGCCGAAGGATTATTAGCCTGTGACAGAGTTGGTGCGGGAAGAATGGCCGAACCCCAGGAAATCGTTACCCATGTACAATCGTTGTTAAAAACTGGCGGCAAACGAGATTTTACGGCTAAAAAAGTATTGATTAGTGCAGGAGGAACGCGAGAATATTTAGATCCAGTGAGATTTATCGGCAATCCAGCTACGGGGAAAATGGGGTTATCTTTGGCACAAGCAGCATTGCATCGCGGTGCGGATGTGACTTTAGTTTGTGGTGCCGTGAGTTGGGGTATACCTTTGGGAGTGCGGGGTATAAAAGTCGAGACATCAGAACAAATGCGATCGCAAATGTTGCAGTATTACGGTGATGCGGACGTAATTATTATGTCTGCGGCTGTGGCGGATGTAAAGCCAAGGGAATATAGTGTGGAGAAGTTGCCCAAAAAGGCGCTTCCAGAAGCTTTAGCATTGGAGAGTGTCGGAGATATTATTGCTGAATTAGCGAGTTGTAAGCAACAGCATCAAAAATTGATTGGTTTTGCAGCCCAAACCGGGGATATAGTAACTCCAGCTTATGAGAAATTGCAAAGAAAGAATTTAGATGCAATTGTTGCTAATCCCATAGATCAAATTGGTAGCGGTTTCGGCAGCGATACGAATAAAGCTATATATATAGATAAGCAAGGGAAAGAAGTTGAGATTCCCATGTGTTCCAAGTTGGAAATGGCCCATCGGATATTAGATTTAGTCGCTTGACTAGTTGCCTATTCCCTATTCCCTTAAGAACAAAATATGAATTACGCGAACACGAATCAATAAGAAAAAACTTTATAGAGACGTAAAATTCTACGTCTCTACAGTTAAATTCATCCTCCTATTTGGCAACGCTGAAAATCCGATAGTACAACCAGGTACTCAATTCCTTAATTGGGAAAAATATATAAGTCAAAGGATTAACGGTAACGATAATATTACGAAAATCCCTACGAGCCAAAAATACAATCCCAGCAGCAACTTGTTCAGCTGACATTACCCCATAAGGATTTAATTCACTTTTGAATGGTCCCAATATCAATTTACGAATTGTACAAGGAGACTGCAACCGCTTCAAAGTAATGATATTCCCCAAGGTTCGTTTACTCAATTCGTACAACGGACTTAAAGCCGGAGATACTTCCGCTTCCGATGTATTTATCCAAATTTCTTTGGTTGCTTTCGCATCCGCACCCGTTACAGTCGAGAAAAATACATCCATTAATCTAACTGCTGAAAATGTATTTACCTCAAAGGATTTATCAATATCCTCCGAAGTGCGACTACCGTAGACATTTATTCCGTGGTTAATAATTAAAATATCTACTTTCTGCAAGCGCGATCGCAATTCTTCTTCTTTCCCCAATTCCCAAGGTATTACTGTAAATCGTGGTTGCTCTACAAATTTTTCGGGATGAGTTGTCAATGCAACAACTTTAGCATTGTTTTTTAGTAGTTTGGCGGTCATTGCTTGTCCCAAACTACCACTAGCTCCGGTTAAAGCAACCGTTTTACCTTTGAAAGAAAGTGCGGTTCCCAAAACTTTATCTACTATTGGAAATACACCACTATAATAAGCATTTACATCATCAAAATGATGTCGCCAGTGGTAACTACGATTTACCCACCACACCGAAGGAATCACCTCCAACGCTCCCGGTTTATGGGTATAGTCCGTTTCAACTTTACCCAAAAAATACCTTAACGACGCTCCATAAAGAAAAGTCCCAGCGTAAACCACACCCAACCATAAACCTACCGGATGAAAAATAATCGCGATCGCGCTAATTATTACTAAAAGCAAAATCGATTCAACAATATCGTGATAAAGCTGAGAATCCCGATAAGCTTCCAGAGAAATTATCGATAAATCCCTTCTGTATACCATATGATGCTTATTGTGCCATTTGCCAAGCCATTTCACATGATGACAAGCCGCGTGATAGCTATCTCTAACCACCTCAGCAATCAAAATTGAGAGAAATCCCCAGGCGACAAATTGCAACCAAGTATAAGTCACCACAACCCAATTAATCTGTAATCCTGCTCCCATCACGGTTTTTTTAATCTCGGCTAATGTTTGTATTATGTATTTGCGTTCTTTTACACCATACATTTTCTTTATCACTTGCGAGCCACCAAAATTAAGGATATATCACAACAGTTTACGGGTGGGCTGTATTCGAGTATTTCAATTTTGGATTAATCAGCAAAATTATTTGGTGATGGTGGAATTTATTCGCCAATCATACGCTACGGGGTTGTCAACTAATATTGCTGGCAAAATCCTATTCAACGATGGCACCTGATTCGGCAATTGTCAGGTTGGCATCCGTAATTACTGGTGATTTTCCCAAAAGATGAACTTCGTGCAGCGATGCCGGTGCAAGGCTTTTTAGCTTAATCTCAAGATATTAGTAATTTTCTATTACCCATTAGCAATTACCCATTAACAAATGTTTCAAAGCATAAAGATTGATTTATTTACAGTGTTTTTTTTTGATTATTGCCCCAGTTGAATCTAAATTAAGTAATTGTCATTGTAACTAAAGGGGGAATCTCATGAGTAAAAATACTTTTGTAACACTTCAATTCGGTTCAACTGGGGATGCTGTAATTAATTTGCAAGAGTGTTTGAAGTCTGTTGGTGTTTACTCTTGTAGAAGTAATGGTGTTTTTGATGAGAGAACCAAAGCTGCTGTGATCAAGTTTCAAAAAAATAATGCCATGATTGCTAATGGAATAGTCGAACGCGCAACCATGTCTGCATTAGTTAGATGTTGGTGGTATTAATAGGATTCGGGACTACTATTATTGCTGATATGGAAGAGAATATTAAGGTTATAAATGACTAAAGTCATGACTATCAACTTGTTGAATTAGCTAAAATAATTTTATGGTTGACCTAGGTTCTGAAAATGAATTCCGAAAAATCAAATAAATTGTCTGTTAACATCAGATTTGCAAGATTTGCAATCGGCTTATTCGCAGGGCTTTTTGTTGCAGGAATATTTTGGCTTTATTCGATTGAATTTCACGTCCCGATTCCTTTAATTCAAGGGATAATTGGTAGTTCAATACTAGCAATTTCTTGCGGTGCGATCGCGACTATTAGTGGATTAGATAAAATATTTGAAAATTTTCCCAATTTATAATATCTAGAATCTTGATCATTAATTGTAATCTTGATTAATTTTACCTGTATAACTACCTGTCTCTGTGCATCTCTTTCCTTTGCGCCCTCTGCGTCTCTGCGGTTTATTTTATTTTATTTTATTTTATTTATTAAATCGATGAGACACAGAGAAAAAAGAAGTTTAACAACAACAAGCAATCAAAATTATTGAAGCCGGTTTCTGAGTAATTGGGTTAATCGGTTCGCGACATTCTAAAATAGAAAAACCGCAAGATTTGAGCAATTTTATCCAGGTTTCAATTTTACGAAAATACCAAGGTGCTGGTTGTTTAAAATCAGAATTAAAACCATTCCATAATTCTTGTCTCCATCCATCAATATAAGGTAATTCTCCACAACCAATTACAGGATGAAGCGTTTGGATAAATAATAATTGATTATTCTTTAATAAACTAGGAATTGAAGGAATTAAATTATCTACAGTTTCTTTTCCGAGAAGAGAGAAATTACAAACAGCAGCATCAAATTTAATATCTATCTTATTATTATTGACAATATCTTCGTAAGATGCAACCAAAAATTTACCACAATTCATCAATTGCGCTTTTTTGATCAGTGCGGAAACTCCATCAACACCCCAAGCTTCAATTCCCTTAATAGTTAATTCGCGAGTTAACCAACCTTCACCACATCCGAGATCCAGAATAGATTCAGGAGAATAACTGATAATTGCATCAATAATCGCATGATTCGTCACAATTTTTCGACTTGCGATTTCTTCATTTTCAATAGTAGTTATCCACGAGTCAGCATTTTGATTCCAACTATCAAGAACCGATTCGTCGTTAAAATTTAGCATGATATTTTAAGAATTAAAAATCTGAGTTAAGAAGTCGGGTTTTGATGACAATTTTCTCATCTTACCGATATTTATGTTTTAAAAACCCGACTTCTGATGGTCACAATATCACAATAGTTTATCTGGTAATAATCAGATTATTTTTGCCATCTTTGAGTTGCGATCGCAATTCTTTCACCGTACCTTTGTGCTGTCAGAGCGTCTCCAGATTCAATTTCTGGTGGTTTACCGCTCATATCGATGGCAGATTGTCCCATAACTCCGATGAATGCACCCAAACGATTGACACCATCATCTTTACCAAAATAATTACTTGGTAAATCACCAATACTCACCCAAATCATACTTTGTTGTGCTGCATGAGTTGCTAAATAAAGCAAAGTTCCTTCTTTATCACCGCTAGGGGAACTTGAATGAGTAAAACCCCCCGCGATTTTATCTTTCCACCCTTGATCAAACCAAACTCCTGCATTATCAATAAAAGATTTAAACTGTGCTGCAACTCCACCCATATAGGTAGGTGAACCAAATACAATTGCATCAGCTTGATTGAGCTTTTCCATGATTGTATCGTCTTTCCAACGACCATCAGTAATTTGTTCCCCAGTAATACGTAATAATTCAACGGTAGTATCTGCAACCTTTTTGGCTCCCGCAGGAACCGCCTTCGGAACCTACTTGTTACAATAGACTTTAGAGTAGTAAACTACAATTACTATTCTATTGTTTGAGTAATAAGTGAGTATTAACAATGAATTCAGGTAAAACACCTACAGGCAAAGCTTTACAAGGCAACATAGGCTATACCACCAACAAGCAAAACAAGGTAATTATCAATATGCCACGTCCTTGGTTCCCACAAGTTAAAAGTCAAATAAAGATTCCACTTGGCATAGAAGCGACTAAGGAGAATCAAGGACTAATACAACGTGCCATTGATAGACTGCAAATAGCTTTAGAAGATGGTAAGCTTCACAACCCTGACGGTAGCTTCAATAAATATGAATATCAAGAGGTGTTGAGTCATTTAAAGATATTCCCTAATTTGAGGGGAGTAATGAAAGTTATCGAGGGTGGTAAAAATCAACCACCAATTAAGCCTGAGCTAGGTTTACTGGAAATATGGGATAAGTACTGTGAGTACCGTAAACCAAGTTTAGCTATTACAACTTATGAATTAGCTTACAAAAGAAAGTACTTTAATTTTATTGAAGACGCTTTAAAGGCAGTAGGCGATAATCCCATAGAGATTCGTAATTGGTTAATCGCTTATAGGAACCTAGCGGAAGTCAAAACAATTATGACACTACTAGAAAAGGCTTACAATTTTGCTATTCAGCATAATTTATATCATTCTAAAAACCCTTATCTTGGTTTAAGTAATGATATAGAAAAAAATAATAAAAATAAAGAAATAAAACAAGATGAATACAAAAATGATGAAAGTGATTGTTTAGACAAGAATAAAGCGTTTACTTGGAACGAGGTAGAGATAATACTTGATTACCTTAAAAACGATAAAGGTAAGTTTAAAAAATGGTATCACTTTACTGCTTTTAGGTTTTTAACAGGTTGTAGATTAGGTGAAGCTACAGGTTTATTTTGGGGTGACATCAAGTGGGATAAAGAATGTATTGTTTTTAGGCGTTCTTATAGTTCTGAAATAAAAAAATTTAAATCAACTAAAAACAATACAGAACGCATATTCCCTATGCCTAAAAATGGTAGATTGTGGAATCTATTAAAAGAGTTAAAACAACGTGAACTCAATGATTGTGTTTTTGTAAATAAAAATAGTAAACCTATCAACAAAAAAACATTAGATGCGTGTTGGAGAAAAAAAGAATCAATAAATGAAAGCTGTACATACACCTATGACGGGTTCATAACCATTTTAGTTAATGAAGGTAAACTTAAAAAGTATTTACCACCATACAATACACGTCATACCTTTATTACCCATTGCATTTATGACTTAAATATTCCAAGTGATGTAGTTAACGCATGGTGTGAACACAGCGAAGAGGTAAGCCGCAAACATTATAGAGATACAACTGAATACGTTAAACAATTTAATCCTGAGATAGAGTTTATTCCCGATAAACCTAAAACTGATATAGATGAACTTCGGAAAATAATCAAAGCACAACAACTACAGATTGACTCTTTACTAAAACAACAGCAAAATAGTAAATAGTAATAAGTAACAGATAGCCATAAATTAAGTAGAGGGAAAAATAAAGCCCTCTACTTTTTTGTGCCTACCAATAGTTGGTAGAATTATCAATTGGTAACATAAAACAACCCTTATCAAAACCCAACTTCTAACTTCTCACCGAACGAAAAATATCAATATTTAAATTAAGATATAATTAATTAGTAGCATGAAATTAGATTACCGTTTATTCCTACCAAAATGAGATGCAATCAGAAAAGCTTTCAATTTCGCTGTCAACTTATTTAGTCCAATTTATCGAACAGTATAAAACTAACCATCAATGTAAATCTCGCTCTCAGGTGATAGAAGAAGCGCTGGAATTATTGCGAAACCGTGAGCTTGAAGAAGCATACAAACAAGTATCGGACGAGGTGGATACTATTTGGGATACAGTGGTTGGAGATGGTTTAACTAATTATTCCCCATCTGCGAAAAACTGTACATTTTTACACTGATTACATTTGCGGGTGCTTAGTCGTTCCCCATCTCCTTGTATACCTTCATCTGGACGGAAATACACCCAACCAAGTTGACTATCTACACTACGTCCCCAGGTAAATTCTTGAGAACCACAGATATGACAGGGATTTTGTTTGAGGTTATGATTGGGTTGTATTTGTTCGTTCATTAGATTTTGGTTTCAACTATTTTTATAACTATTTCTTTTAAGTAGCAATTTTTCAAAACGTTCTTGTAAAATCTCATATTGCTCCTTAAGTTTCAAATTTATGTTTAAAATTTCTTCTCGTGTGCTGGGTAAATCTAAATAGTCAGGAAGAATCTGAAACTGACTAACGGTAAAATCATAGCGATCGCCATTTATTCGATTGTAAAAGTGAGGTTGTTCGTTAATAAAAGTTTTAAGAATTTCTCCACCAAAATACTCATAAATAACAATTGCTGTTACATCACATTGTCCCCGCGCTGGATTATTCTTACTGTATAGAGTACTTGTTTCAGATGACCAACACTCCACAAGTAGGTTTTCTATCAAATTTTTATCCATGTCATTACCGTAGCTTTGCACAACTATGACTAAGGTTAAAGGTTAAAGGTTAAAGGTCAAAGGTTAAAGGTTAAAGGTTATATATTTGTAATAAGCAACTGTCCACTGTCAACTGTCAACTGTCAACTAATTCCTAAACAACGGTAAACTGACAGTAAAAGTACTACCAATTCCTTCTTGACTTTTAAGTAAAATTTCACCTCCGTGAGCTTCGACGCATTTTTTCACAATTGATAAACCCAAGCCAGTACCGGGAATTCCCCCCACATTAGAAGCACGATGAAATGGTTCAAAAAGATGCTTTTGTTCTTGTATCGGAATACCAATTCCTGAATCTTGAATACTAAAAATTACTGTTTCATTTTGATAAACTAAATCAAAAATAACTTTACTATTTGATGAGGAATATTTAACAGCATTACCTAATAAATTAGTTAAAATATGATGCAGTAATTTTTCATCTCCTAAAAATTCATTACTATTTCCCTGGGAATTAAAAACTATATTGATATTTTTTTCAGCAGCAGTTAACTGTATTTCTGCAATTATTGCACGACAAAAAGCTACTAAATCAATTTCTATCAGTTCACAATTAAGTTTACCAGAATCGGCTCTACCAATAAATGAGGCTTCATCTAACAACAAGGACATATTTTTAATAGCCGAACGAATCATCTGGTAATGAATAATTTTTTTATCCGGATTTACTTTTTCATCGGTGTTTTTTAATAGTCCTGCTGCAAGTAAAATAGTATTTAAAGGATTGCGGATATCGTGAGATAGTATCGATACAAACTCTGATTTAAATTGATTAACTTCTTTGGCTTTTACTAACTCTGCTGTGCTTTCGTCAACTCGATTTTTTAAAGATTGATTGACAGTGCGTAATGTTTCTAAAACCTGCTTACGTTCTACAGCATAGCGTAGAGAACGCACTAACAATTGTGGATTTATCTGTCGTTTAACAAGATAATCTTGCGCTCCTTTCCGTACTGCTTCTATAGCTAATTGCTCATCATTGGTGTTAGTTAAAACCACAATTGGCAAATATGGAGCGCGAGTCATTAAAGGTTTCAGAGATTCTAAACCTTGACTATCTGGTAAGGTTAAATCTAATAAAATTACATCGTACAAACAATGTATAGAAATATTGTCACCAATGGTATCAAGTGCTTCACTCAATCTTTTTACATGAACTAAATTAAACTCTTTGAAAGAAGCTTCTTTTAAAAACTCTTGCAACAATCTAGCTTCCGCTAAATTATCTTCTATTAACAAGATATTTATTGAATCTGCTGTCATTTTCTTTTTTAGGAGTTAGTTGACAGTTGACAGTTGACAGTTGACAGTTGACAGTTGACAATTAACTTTCCCCCATCCCCCCATCCTGTCTCTTATAC
>NZ_JADEWL010000028.1 GCF_015207665.1 Plectonema cf. radiosum LEGE 06105 | reverse complement strand
GATCGGGAGATGGGGAGATGGTAAGCCACTCTCGTGCGGAGGAACACGACCGTTGAGAGAAGTGGCGCAACCCGAAGGGGGAGATGGGGAGAAATAAATATCAATCAATAACTGTCAACTGTCCACTGTCAACTGTAATTTGTTATCATCTTTTCACTAAACCCTATTAATCGTCGCTGTAGTTCAGATAACTAGTATTATTTGTTTGTTTGAGGTAACTTAACTTTAAGTAAATGTTTTCATAATTGGAGTATAAAACTTGATTATGCTAACAATTGCCAAACTTGAAAATATATAATCTTAATTGAGGTTTTATTATTCAGAAATCATCTTGAAATTGAGTACTTAAATACTTCTGTATGCAAAATTCAAAGATATTTGAAATATTTCAAATAGTTAAAATAATATTTATGCGATAGAGGTAATTCTAGATACTTTAAGAAAAGATAAGTAGGAGTTCATTATTATCCCTTGGCACGGTAGAGTTGATTCAATCAATCTCTATTAAAATAAATATCTCTAAATTAAGTGCTTAAAAATAACATAACGCAGGATGTGTAGCGGGGGCGTTTTCTGCACAGAAATCGAAAAAATCTGACGGTTTTGGCTGCTGGCTGGTAAGTTGTTTTCTCTACTATACAAATTGGGCATATGTGGCATAAACAAAAAAGCAAAAATCCAATAGTTCGTTTGGCTTTATTACTAGCGTTGACATCAACACCAGTAATGATTAATTTTCTCAAATCGGACTATGTAGTGGCACAATCAGCAACTGAAACTCCATCTTTTGGGCTACCAACTGCGGTACCTCAAGGGACTACAATTCGGGTAGATGGTTCTACTAGCATGAGCGGAGCGAATCAAGCATTAAAACAGCGTTTTGAGAAAGAGTATTCCGGTACCAACGTTGAACTTGCTAGTAATGGAACTGATGATGCACTCAAAGCTTTACAAGAAGGTAAGATAGATATTGCCGCGATTGGACGCGGTTTAACCGCCGAAGAAGAACAACAGGGTTTAGAACAGCAACGTTTACGACGAGAAAAAATTGCGATCGTTGTTGGTAAGGATAATCCTTTTAAAGGCGATTTAACCAATCAACAGTTTACCAGAATTTATCGCGGAGAAATCACCGACTGGTCGGAACTCGGCGCACCTTCAGGTAAAATTCGGGTTGTTGATCGTCCCGATATTAGCGATACTCGCCAAGCTTTTCGCAACTATCCACTTTTCCAGGGCAATTTATTTAAAACTGGTTCTAATGCGATTCAATTAGTTAGCGATGATCCAGCCGAAGTTGTCAAGGAATTGGGTAATGATGGCATCGGTTTTGTGTTAGCCAATCAGGTATCGAAACTAGATAATGTGCGTATTTTAAGTATGCACAAAACTTTACCAGATGATGCCAGATATCCTTACTCGCAACCCCTAGTTTACGTTTTCCGGAGAAATCCCTCAGAAGCAGTGAAAAACTTTGTTGGTTTTGCAACAGCAGCACCAGGGCAGGAAGCTTTACAAGCAGCTAGAGAACAAGAAGCCTTCTCGGTTGCTCAAACTGTTGCTCAAGCAATTTCCGGTGATGCAAATACCACAGCTACAATTACTCCGGGTGCAGTAACAACTCCGGGAAATACTCAAGCTACTACTGATAACACTACTAATAACAACAGTACAGCAACCGGAGATGTGGGAAACGCAACCAATACATCCACTTCCAGTAGCGTTAATAATAACAACCAAGCATTTGTACCGGGAGAGAACGCGGGTGTTTCTACTGAAGCTGCTGAAGCAAGAACAATACCTTGGTGGTGGATTTTATTTCCTGTGGGAGTTCTCGGTGCATTGCTGCTGTGGTGGTTGTTGGGAAGACGCAGGTCTCAGGAAGATGATACTGTTGCTAGGGGTGTATTACCAGACAATTCTCCCCCTCCCTTCACTCCCCAGACTACAAGTGCGAGCAGTGCTGTAGCAGAACCGATTGCAACTACACCTGTTGAACCTAGTACGTCAGGGATGAATACAGCAGGATTGGGGTTAGGAGCATTGGGAATCGCTGGATTAGGAGCCGCAGCAGCTTCGAGAAATCAGCAAGATACATCTGAAGTTGAATCTAGTTCCGAATTGTCTTTGGATACACCGGATTTACAACAACCGGATATTCCCGATACTGGATTAGATTTAGAAGCACCAGCTGCTGTGGTTAATAGTTCTTATCATTCATTACCGCGAATTTCTACCCCAATTGACGAGGAAATACCGCCGACACAGCCAGATAATACGGCTGAGGTTGATAATGTTGATCATAATGTTTCTGCTCAAGAATTACCGAGTAGTTCCACAAGTAACTGGTTGGGTAATTTTGCTCTTGGTGGTGCGGCTGCGGCTGGTGCGGCTAGAATCAAATCGAAACTAACTGGTAAGGATGTTTCAGAATCAGCCGTTGATGAAACATTGCCTTCTGATAATTCGGCTGTTGTAGGAGATCAAGCCGCAGAAGTTGAGCCAAGAACTGAGTATTCTCAATTACCAGATGTTTGGCAGACACCGGAAACTGAACAACCGTCAGGTCTAACAGAAGTATCGGTAAATGATGAGACTCTTGATAATAGTAATCTTACGGAAGAGAATCAAGAAACTTTACCTGCCGATTTGTGGGGAAATCCGGAAACCGAGCAATCCACATCTTTTCCTACAGGTGTTGTAGCTGGTGGAGCAGCAGCATTAGGAGGGATTGCCGCAGTCAGTTCGGGATTGTGGAATAATCAACAAACATCCGATGACGATAATCACAATTTACAAGTAGATCAAGAAACTTCACCTGCGGATTTGTGGGAAGAACCCCAAACCGAACAATCTGCATCTTTTCCTACAGATGTTGTAGAAGCGTCTGTAAATGATAATAATATCGAAGAAAGTAATATTACTGAAGTAAATCAAGAAACTTCACCTGCGGATTTGTGGGAAGAACCCCAAACCGAACAATCTACATCTTTTCCTACAGATGTTGCAGAAGCGTCTGTAAATGATAATAATATCGAAGAAAGTAATATTACTGAAGTAAATCAAGAAACTTCACCTGCGGATTTGTGGGAAGAACCCCAAACCGAACAATCTGCATCTTTTCCTACAGATGTTGTAGCAGCATCTGTAAATGATAATACTATCGAAGAGAGTAATATTACTGAAGTAAATCAAGAAACTTCACCTGCGGATTTGTGGGAAGAACCCCAAACCGAACAATCTGCATCTTTTCCTACAGATGTTGCAGAAGCATCTGTAAATGATAATAATATCGAAGAAAGTAATATTACTGAAGTAAATCAAGAAACTTCACCTGCGGATTTGTGGGAAGAACCCCAAACCGAACAATCTACATCTTTTCCTACAGATGTTGTAGCAGCAGGAGCCGCAGCATTAGGAGGAATTGCCGCAGTCAGTTCGGGGTTGTGGAATAATCAAGAGACATCGGAGAACGATAATAACAATGTAGAAGCACAAGTAGATCAAGAAACTTTACCAGCGGATTTGTGGGAAGACTCCCAAACCGAAAAACCCCAAACCGATCAGCAAGAAAATCTACCAAACATAACCGATATTAGCGATCGCGATCAAGAACAGCTGCAAGTAACCGAAGAAGCGCAATTATCGACTCCCGATTTACCTGAAGTTCGCATTATAGGTTTCAACGAGCAGTCAGCAGATGCTCAAATAACACCACCCCAAGAGCAAAAGCGAACTGATGCCGATGGTTTACCAAATGTTTGGATAACCCAACCGACAACCCCAACAGAAACAGTCTCCGAAGAAGAATCGCAGCAACCATCCGAAGAACAAATTACACAATTTGGTATTTCGTCTAACTCCGAGGATAACCCTGCATCTGCGGTTGCTGCTACGGTATTAGGAGCGGGTGCATTTGCGCTTGGTTCTCAAATGCTTGATGACAATGAAGAATCTCAAGAGCAAGATGAAAATCCCGCAATTAGCGAGCCTTCAGCATCTCAATTATCCTTTAGTGAAGATGTTGCTTTAGATCGAATCGCAGACGAAGCCGAAGTTGATGTAGATGTAGATACTAAAATGTCTTCATCCGAGCCAGATTTAGATGAAGCAGATACAGCATGGGACAGAATCTACGGTATCCATCATCAGGGGGGTACGGGAGTACCCGGTGAAAGCAATATATTGTTAGCAAGTCGTACTCCTAAATGGGCTTATGCTTCTTGGAATATTTCTGCTGATTCTAGAGAAGCAATGCAACATCTAGGTGCGACTCAATTAGTATTGCGACTGTATGATGTAACCAATGTTGACTTGAGTTATCAAGATGCTAAATTAGTTCAACAGTACGAATGTGAAACTACAGTTAGTCATCGTTACGTAGCTATACCCAATACCGATCGCGATTATATTGCTGAAATCGGTTATTTAACCAAAGACAAAGAATGGTCATTAATATCGCGATCGCCAATTGTCCGAGTATTTAGTCGTCCCCATAAAGACTTCTGGTTTGAAGCGGATGCAGAACTAATCATTCATGGTGCCACTGAACCCGGTTCAACTGTAACTATTGAAGGACAAAATATCAAAGTCAAGCAAGATGGTACTTTCCATCTACGGGTTCCCTTTACCGAAAGCACAATTAACTACTTGATTACCGCTGTTGCACCAAATAGTGAAGAAGCGAGAACTATTCATATGCAATTTTCCCAGAAGGAACCGAAGAATAGTTAGGAGTTGGGAGTTAGGAGTTAGGAGTTGGGAGTTAGGAGTTAGGAATTAGGAGTTAGGAGTTTTGAGTTTTGAGTTAGGAATTTTGAGCTATTAGGACTTACGCAACCGGCACAATTTTTTGCAACGGGTGTGTAGTTTAGAATAAATTTGAACGTAGCGATAAGACTTAACTACGCACCAACCAACGATTGTGACACGCAGCCTTAGTCCTGGTTTTGAATTAACTAATTTTGCTATTCATCCTCACACGCCTATGCGGTGGGGATGAATAGCGACGGGCGCGAGATTCCAACGCCCCTTTTTTAACCGGATAATTCCCAAGATTGATGACAAGTCCAACTAGCATCAGAATGTCGCTGATAAAAACGCAATTCCCATGTTACTGATGCTCGATGATTAATTGTTTGTTTTGCGATTTTTTTCAACTGTTCTTGTTGTTTCGCTGGGAATTCGTAAGCAAGACTTAAATGCAGCCAATTTTTTAAGCGTAAATCTTGATTGCGAGTCGGAGATTTAGCTGTTTTAGCAAAATCAATAACTAATTGCTTTAACATCGGTGAATATAATTCTAAACCATGCCATTCAGGTTTAAATGTTATATTCAAGACGCTAATTTCTGGATTGGTAAATTTTAATAAAGCCTGATTTAAAGCTTTGATATAAATAGGAATAGATGTTAACTCATCTTCAAAAAATCCGGTTAAAGTACAGTGAGGCATATATTTATGAGCTGCATTTTTACCGCATTCAATTTCACTGATTTCAAAATACAATTCCAACTGCGAATTTAATTCACCAACTGGACAAGCATAAACAATAAATTTTTCCATTTACTGATAATTGTATGTCATAAACGACACGCTTCACTGATAACTGATAACTGATAACTGATAACTGATAACTGATAACTGTCAACTGTCAACTGTTACGATTTTGATAAACTTTAATTAATCGATCAATACCTTTAAAGCGATATTTCCCCATTGGTTGAAACATATGAGGTTTGGAAAGCAGTTGGTAAGTCTGTTCGCTAACGACACATTCACCGGGATTGCAAACTCCTTCCATACGTGATGCTAAATTAATTGTTGCACCCAAAGCTGTGTACTCTACTCTTTGGGAACTACCGACATCACCGACTACAGCTTTACCACTGTTGATAGCAATTCTTAATTCTAATGGTTCTTGCCAAAAATGATTGAAATTTAAGTTTTCTAAGCGCGTTAACATTCCCATTGCAGCTGCTACAGCTCTATCTGCATGGTCTGCTTGCGGTTCTGGTGCGCCGAAAAATGCCATAATACAATCGCCTATATATTTATCCAAAGTACCACCGCAAGCAAATACTTCTTGCAACATTTCTTCAAATAATTTATTGAGTAATTCAGCGATTTCTGAAGGGGTAAAACGTTCCGACATTGGTGTAAATCCCACAACATCGGCAAATAAAATGCTAATTTCGCATTCTTTTGGAGGTAAACGTCCGTCGGGTAAAGTTCCCAAAGCTATCAACTGTTGTACAACCGCTGGTGAGTGATAGCGTTCCAATCTTTGGCGGATTATTTCTTCACTTTTAAGCTTTTCTAATAATAGCCAACGTTGGACACTAGAAGAAACTAAATTTCCTAAAGTTGAAAAGAAACTTAAATCTTCCGAACCTTCTTTTACCCAATGATAAGAAGAAAAACTGGCATCAGCATACAGTACACCTACAACCTTGTTTTCATCCCATAAAGGTACTGCGATCGCGCTGCGAATTCCCTTGAGAAAAACACTGTGTTCTTCAGCAAATCGTTCATCTTGATGAGTATCTGCTGATTGGATGGCAACTTTTTCTGCAAATACTTGCTGACATATACTCTGACTGATCCAGCTATCATCAGCCATTAATTGCTGTTTATGATTAACATTTCTAGTTGCAGCATTCATTAATATCAATTTACCGCAACTTTGGACATCTATTAACAGTGCCAAACGGTCAATACTATTAAGATAACGAAATACAACTTGCTGTACTTGAGAAAATATTTCTTCGATAGAAGTAGCCCCGGATAGATTTTTAGCTATATCTACCAAATCCTTAAGACGAGCGATTGTTTTATCCTTATTGCTGATATTACCATCTTTACTATCAGCATCTATCCATTGCTCTTGTAATTGTTTAACATTGCGAAGTATTGTTTTACCTTCAGAAAAATCTGTATATTTACTCGCAATTACTTGAGGAGGAAGGCTCAAAAGCACCACCAGAGAAATATCTCCGACCCAGATTATATCACCATCAGAAATTACAGTAGGGGAAGTTACGGGTTGTTCATTTAATATTGTACCGTTTTTGCTACCCAAATCTTCTATGATCCACAGGCCATTCTTCCTTTTAGTAAAACGGGTATGACTGCGAGAAACACCCCTAAAAGGTAGACATAGATTACATTCTTGCAACCTACCAACGATAAAAATATCTTGATCTACCGTCACCTTTTTTTGGGTATTTCCCCGTTGGAGAAGCAGTTTCAACTCGATCATGGCTGGGCTTAATTAATTCTCGAAGCAAGGATTAAACGGGTACAGAAAACCGGATACTACCGTCAAATCTTTAAAAATGAGGTTTATACAGCAATGTTAAAACCAACACATTTCATTTATGACACTGCATACGGTACTCCGACAACTATAACTCTTGTACGAGAAATCATTTAATTAAGGTTTTAGGGATTCAGTAATCGAGGGGGGATTTGACTTCCCCCTCCCGCGCGTTTAACTCCGTTTGCGTTTGGTTTACAAGCTACGGGAAAATTGTAGAATCACTCAAAGGAGAGTACAATCGATAGAACCGTTATTCAATAGTCGATTATTGGGTGTATTTTTACCTGAAAGCAAAGTTAAAATTAACGCATTCTTAACTATTTCTTTATCAAACATAAATGAAACGTCACTATACTTCTTCTTTACCTTCAAACTTAAATCAACGCAGAATTCCGATATTTTTGATTCTAGTCATTTTCAGTGTCTTAGCAGTATTAATAGCAACTCTCTATCCGTTTAACTTTTCATTACCAGATAGTGTTTCACGGCGAGAATTAGTTGATAGTTTTGATAACAATAGTTTTTTTAAAGACCAAGTAAATAATGTTTTGTTATTTTTACCTTTAGGATTTGGCTTGACAGGTTTATTGCAAAAAAGAAAATTTAAATTAGCTTCACAGATTATTACGGTAATTTTAGCTAGTGCGGGTTTATCTTTAACAGTCGAATTACTACAAATATTATTACCTTCAAGAGCGCCAACACCTGCGGATATTTTTAATAATACTTGCGGGGGATTTTTAGGATTAATTGGTTTTTATGTGTGGAATTCTCAAAGTTTCAAAGCTATATTACAAAAAGTTGAAACTAGTGAAGCGAGTAACTCACGTAGCAAAATAACCTTATTTTTTACAGGTTACATCATCCTGACATTTTTAATTACAATTCCTTGGCAAGCTACAACTAATTTAAGTGGTTGGAATTCTAATTTTCCATTAATTCTAGGCAACGAGACAACTGCTGATAGAGGTTGGGAAGGTTATATTTCCGAGCTTAATATTACCAATCAAGCTTTTACCAAAAATGAAGTAAACCAAATTTTTTCTCCAGGTAATAATTTTCTTCGTGGAGAAAATTCTCTGCTTGCTTCCTATGAATTTACCGGAAAAGCTCCATATCGAGATCGAACGGGGAAACAGCCGGATTTACAATGGTATGGGGAATCAACAATTCAAAATGAAAAAGGAGTTTTATTAAGTCCTAACCATTGGCTAAAAACAGCAACTCCCGTTACCTCATTGAGCGAAAGTATCAGAAAAACTTCCTCTTTTACTATTAGCACTACAGTTAATAGTAGTAAAAAAGAACAAACTGGACCAGCGCGAATTATCTCGCTTTCTCAGGATTCTTATCTTCGTAATTTTACCTTGGGACAACAAGGAAGCGACTTAGTATTTCGGGTTAGAACTCCTCTTACCGGCGCAAATGCTTCTGATGTAAAACTTGAAGTTCCTCATATCTTTGACGATTTAAAACCCCATCAAATAGTTATCACCTACTCAAAATCATTGCTAACAATTTATGTGGATAAAGTCGCTAATATTCATACATTAAATTTACTCGACCTCATACCCAAAGAAAAAAGATTTTTCTATTACGGACTCACATTTATTCCTTTAGGACTCTGCTTAGCGTTGTTAACAGCATTAGCCAAAAGAAAATTAAATTTTTACCGTTGGCTGCTTCCCACGGGAATATTATTACCTTCCTTGATATTAGAAGGAATTTTGGTACAGGAAAGCGGTAAAAGTATTAGTCCAAAAAACTTATTTCTCGGTATATTATTTACAGCCGGTACAATGCTAATCTTGAAAGTAAGAACAATCAACAATGAACAGTGAAAAGTTAACAATACCGATAATTGTTAATTAATAATTGATTCTGGAAGTTCTAAAGGAAATTGTCCTAAAAGTCCTTTACGAAAATCGTTTAAAATATGTCTGGCACTACGTTCTACATCACCTTGATATTTATGTTCGGCTAAAGCGTACAGGTATTCTTCCCCGCTGTATGGTGTTGATTCGAGGTTGTAGCGCGACAAAAAAGGATTTTCTGGTAATATATCGGCAGCGGTTTCCTGTAACTCCCCGACTAAATCGACGAATGCTGCTGCTACTTTTTGATTGTCGTAGGATGCTTCCCCAATATCGTCGCAAATCGCTAATTTTAAAGCTACTTCCTGATTGTCTAACCTCAGAGGTATAATACCAGGAGCATCTAATAATTCTAATTCTTTGGAAATTCTTACCCACCGTAGAGAACGAGTTACACCGGCACGAGCTGCACTTTGTACTATACGTCTTCCCAACAAACGATTTATCAAAGCTGATTTTCCCACATTCGGAAAACCGATAACTACAGCACGGATCGGACGAGGTAACATTCCCCGCTCTTTACGTCGTTGATTAACCGCACTTCCAGCTGATTGTGCTGCTTTAGAAACAGCAATTATGCCTTTTCCTTCTTGAGCATTAGTATAAAAGGGAATTTCATGGTGGGTTCTGAAGTAATCACTCCACAATTCCCTAGCTTCTGGCGAAATCATATCTAACCGATTGAGTATCAACAACCGAGCTTTATTTCCTATCCATTCAGAAACTTGGGGATGATGAGTGGATATGGGAATTCGAGCATCTCTTACTTCTAAGACTACATCAACTAGCTTGAGTTGTTCTTTAAGTTGTCTTTCAGCTTTAGCAATATGACCAGGATACCATTGAATTAGATTTAATTTATAGTTTTGAGTTATAGCCATTATTTTTGTTCGTTAACTAAATATAGTAATTAAATTAAATTATATAGCGTTATAATAATCTGCATCTAAATAAATAAGATAGAAATTCAACCTTTGACCTTTTACCTTTAACCTGTTTTATGGGACTGATGTAAAATAATTCGATTTCCATCAATATCATAAGCGTAAATTTCTCTACCGTGAGAAGTATTGATAATTTCACCAAAAGGTGGATGACCTAATTTTTCGAGGTGATACATTACACTTTCTAAATCATTTACTTCCAAACATAAACTCATATAACTTCGGAAAGAATCATTGAATTCGGAAGTGTGGGATAGTTTGGGTTGAAAAATGCCTAATTTCAAGCTAGAAAGTTCAAATTCCGCGTAAACATTAGGAATATAGTTAGTAGGATTTTGACTCAGAAATTTTAGATAAAAATCAACTAATTTTTCCAAATTAACAGTTGCGATCGCGACAAATGCATTAGTATATTGAAAAGACATATCAGTGTATAGGTTCAAGGTTCAAGGTTATAGCTCAAAGGTTTAAGGCAAGTTAATATTTTTTGCTCAAATTTAATTGTTTGGTTTCAACTTTTCTACTTTACAATTTTTAAGACCATAAATACAGATTTCAATTGTGTAAATCAATGACTTATATAAACGATGTTGATGATTCCAAAGAGGAGCAATTATCAGTATCAAGTTGGTGGGAGCTTAGAAAATGATGCTGGTAGTTATGTGATACGTCAAGCTGATAAAGAGTTATATCAAGCTTTAAAAGCTGGAGAGTTTTGCTACGTGCTTAACTCTCGACAAATGGGTAAGTCTTCCATGATAGTACGCACTAGTAACATATTAAGACAAGAAAGATATCAATTTACTACTATCGATCTAAGTTGTGTTAGTAGTGAACAAATTAGTCGTACTCAATGGTACAAAGGGATTATTGCTCAATTGTGGCGAGGATTTAACTTAAAAGAAAATAACTTAAAATCTTGGTGGCAGAAAGAAAAAGATTTTTCTGTACTTGAGCGCTTGAGTCATTTTATTCAAGATGTGCTATTAGTTCAATTTCCCAAAGATAAAATAATCATTTTTATTGATGAAATTGATAGTATTCTAAATCTAGATTTTCCTGTAGATGATTTATTTGCTTTAATTTGCTTTTGTTATCACCAAAGAGCCTTAAACCCGGAGTATTATCGTCTAACTTTTGCTCTGTTTGGAGTAGCTACACCCAGGGATTTAATTGCCGATAGAAACTTGACTTTATTTAATATTGGCAAGTCGATACAGTTACAGGGATTTAATTTACGAGAAGCGCAACCTTTAGTTAAAGGATTAGAAAATAAAGTAAGCAATCCCCAAGCAATTTTAAAAGAAATATTAGCTTGGACAAACGGACAACCATTCCTGACTCAAAAGCTTTGTCAAATAATCAGAAATGACGAATTTATGCTTATAAAATCAGAAAATGAAGCTAAACTTAAACTTGATAGTTTAATCAAAAGCAAAATTATTCATAACTGGAAATGCCAAGACGAACCCGAACATCTACGAACAATACAAAATAGAATTATTCAACAACCAAAAGCGGAAATATTACTCGGTATCTATCAACAAATTTTGCAAAGTTTAGCGATTGAAACAGATATTAATATCGAACAAACAGAATTATTTTTATCTGGTTTAGTTATCAAAAGAAATAATTTATTCAAAGTAAAGAACCGGATTTACGCAAAAGTCTTTAATTTAAACTGGATAGCAAAAACATTAAATCAATTAAATAAAAATAATCCCGTCATCCTATGAAATGTAGCACAAGTTGTTGACAGCAAAAAAGTATTCACCTACCCTGAGTTAGCCCAGAAGATTATCGATTCAAAAACCGCCCAGATACGTCCAATAGCAAAAAAGTTTATTATTATAGAGCGATATGAAAATATTTGTCAAGATAGGCATTTATACGACGAACTAAAAAAATCAAAAAATGGTTATTGTCAAACTTTCGATATACATTCATTCCCCTTAGCATAGCTACCATCAAAGATGTAACTCAATAAATAAAATATCATGACTAACATCAAATCTGTACCCGATTTTATCGAATCTCTGTTAGGTAACGAAGCCAAAGACTTACTTACCTACAAAGCAAAAGTTCCTCAAAATATGCTACACCTACCGGGAAGCGATTTTGTTGATAGAGTCTGGAGTCTAAGCGATAGAAACCCCCAAGTATTACGTAATCTGCAAGCAATGTACTCCACAGGAAGACTTGCTAATACAGGTTATCTATCAATTTTACCTGTAGACCAAGGTATCGAACATTCCGCAGGGGCTTCCTTTGCTCCCAACCCGATGTACTTCGATCCGGAAAATATTGTTAAACTAGCCATCGAAGCTGGTTGTAATGCTGTCGCTTCAACTTTGGGAGTTTTGGCAATAGTTTCCCGTAAATATGCTCACAAAATTCCTTTTATTGTAAAAATAAATCACAACGAATTACTGAGTGTTCCTAATAACTATGACCAAGTTATGTTTGGTGATGTAGAACAAGCTTGGAATTTAGGTGCTGCTGCTGTCGGTGCCACCATATACTTTGGTTCTGACAATTCAACTAGACAAATTCAAGAAGTAAGCAAAGCTTTTAAACGCGCTCACGAGTTGGGAATGGTAACTATATTATGGTGCTATCTGCGTAATAATGCTTTCAAACAAGATAAAGATTATCATCTCTCTGCTGATTTATCATCCCAAGCCAATCATTTGGGTGTAACCATCGAGGCTGACATTATCAAGCAAAAATTACCCGAAAATAACAACGGATACGGTGCAGTCACGAAGGCGATCGCCAAAACCTATGGTAAAACCCATGATAAAGTTTATACCGAATTAACCACAGACCATCCTATCGATTTAACTCGCTATCAAGTACTTAATTGTTACTGTGGACGTGCCGGTTTAATTAATTCCGGTGGTGCAGCGGGTGAAAACGACTTTGCAGAAGCAATACGTACCGCTATCATTAACAAACGTGCTGGTGGTACTGGGTTAATTTCCGGACGCAAGGCTTTTCAAAGGCCCTTCGCTGAAGGTGTGAAATTATTCCACGCTATTCAGGATGTTTACTTAAGTAAAGATGTGACTGTGGCTTAGTTTTTTACATTAATCCCCCCTAGTAAAGGGGGGATGCAGGAATTTAATTTTTCTAAGCATTTAATATCAAAAGTTATATAACTGAGCAATAAATCTATAAATAACCAAGGCTTGACTACTTAGCGATACAAGTAGGGAGCGAGATGCTCCAAGTAGAGAGTCTGGATTAATAGACATCTCCGAAAAAGAATGTAGAGACGCGAAATTTCGCGTCTCTACAAGGTTTCTGGATGACGCATAATTAATTTCCACCAGATGTCTAATAAAAATATTTATCGGAAAAGCAGCCAATAGGCTTAATACATCGTAAAGTTTTGTACTTGCAATCAGAGATTTTCGAGTAAAATTTATGACAAGTAACAAAACTATTTTTAATAATCAGCTTTTACACAGACTAATGAAAACTAAAAAGAAAACTGGGGCATGGTGGAAATATGTTCTTTTATTTACATTACTGTTAACATTTAGACCAGTTACATATTTTATCAGACAAGCACAAAATGGTTATCCAGTAGACCCAAATTACTTTTGGACTGAATTTTCACCATTTGGGTTATTCCAACATTGTTACAACGGTAACGGTGGCAAGGATTGGAAAATTGGTGAATGTAAAGTAACAGTTTTGAATGCAGATAAATTACGTAGTTTACCAGAATTAAGCAAGTTTGCACTCAAAGTTGTAAATAGAGACCGTAACATAAATAATTTATCATTGTTGCAAGAAGATTCCTTACTTTCTCAAACAGCACAACTTCATGCACAAGATATGCTTTTGAGAGGATATTTTAGTCATTATTCTCCCGAAGGAAAAACTCCCCGTCAGCGTTATTTAGCAGCGGGAGGTAATTCTCGCTTAGGAGTTGGAGAAAACATTGCTAAAGGCACCGTCAAAGGTTTAGCGTTAACTTATGGTCAAACAGAAAAATGGCAGCGTGGTTGGATGTACAGTGACGGACATCGTGCTAATATCCTGACTTCCCAGTACAAAAAATTTGGTTACGGTATTGCGGCTGGTGCTGATGGACGGATTTACGCAGTGCAAATGTTTGCTGATTAACAAATGAAAATATGAAGAGATTATAACCTCTATTCTGTTACCCCTCTTCATAACTGAAATTTTGTTATTGAGTTATCGGAATTTCAATTACAAATTCCGTTCCTTGTCCCAGTATTGAATTAAAAGATAATTTGCCGTTATGTTTGCCAACTATAATTTTATAAGCAATAGATAAACCCAATCCAGTTCCCTTACCAACTGGTTTGGTTGTAAAAAATGGATCGAATAATTTTGAACTTATTTCTTCTGCTATTCCACAACCATTATCAGTAATCCGAATGATTATATGCTCACGATCAGATAATTCCGTACTAATACAAATTTGAGGAATAAAAGATTGATTATTTTTATTATTTATTTTCGTTTCTAAAGCATCAATAGCATTAGAAATAATACTCATCAAAGCTTGATTTAATTGACCAGGATAACATTTAACTAATGGAAGTTGATTATATTGTTTAATAATGGTAATTTCCGGATAATTTGCTTTTGACTGCAAACTATGTTGCAGAATCATCAAAGTACTATTGATACCTTCATGAATATCTACCTGTTTAAAATCCGCTTCATCGAGACGAGAAAAATTACGCAGAGACACCACAATATTTTGAATGCGTTGGGTACCTACTTTTATTGACTGATAAATTTTAAAGATATCTTCCTTGATAAAATCAAATTCTACAGCTTGGATTAGGTTTTTAATTTCTATGGGAGGAGAAGGAAAGTATTTTTGATAAAGCTCTAAAACTTGTAATAAATTTTGAGCATATTGCTCCGCAAACCCAATATTTCCATCAATAAAAGTCACAGGATTATTAATTTCGTGAGCGACACCTCCAACTAACTGACCCAAACCAGACATTTTTTCCGTATGAATTAGCTGCATTTGAGTATCCTGAAGTTGTTTTAAAGTTTCTTGTATATGAATATTTTTATAGCTTAATTCTTGGGTTCTTTCTTCTACTCTAAGTTCCAGTTGCTGATTAGTTTTTTGTAAAGCAGCTTCAGCCATTTGACGCTGTTTTAAATACTGATTTAATAACCCTAGAACTATTAACCATGCTGGAATCAACATCACCAAACTAAAACCCGAAAAAAAACTGGTAAATAATAACTCTTTGCGATACATAATCACTTTTTCACTAACTTGTTTGGAGATAGCAAGATTGATTTTTTTAACCCCATCATTATATTTTTCTTTTTCAGCTTGATATTGATTACTGAATAACAGCGCTTGTGCTGCTTGCTTTTTTCCATTGTTTACCAAATCAAAAGATTGGTATTCCATTTTCACTAATCTTTGATTTGCTACATCAGTTTGCTTTGCATTCTCAGTCGAATATACTCTTGGTGCTAATTTAATTGATTTTTTGATCGTAATATCTAACTTTGGTTCAAATTTTCGATATCTTTTCTCCCACATCTGATTACCTGTAGCAGCATTCATACGTGCTGACATTGTTAACACTTCATCAAGATAGACAATTTCATTACTTAAGTTTTGAAGTTGCAATTCGTACACTATGATATTTTTAAATTTATTATGCGCTCGCCAAGTTAGTATAATTTGCGGAACAAATAACAATGCAGTTAGTAGTGCTGTTGCTTTGATAGTCCGGGATGGAGTCTGAGTAAGAAAACGGTAAAAATTTGCTGAATACTGGCTAATATATTGTTTATCTCTAGCCAAGCTCATAAAAAATTTAGTTATCACTTTTTTACACGGTTTTACTAGCAATTATATTTATAGATTTCCCAAAATTTTTACTCAGGTAACAACATAAGGGGAGATGGAAGTAGACAAGGGAAAAGTCATTTCTAACTCTGGTGGTTCTAACTCCTCACTGTTAACTGCTAAGGAAGTAATAATAATGGGATATTCTTAAAGAACAAAGAAGTGTGAAGTAAAGATGAAGCTGGCAGCAAGAATTAGTCAAGTATCGCCTTCTCTAACTTTGGCGATCGCCGCGAAAGCAAAAGCCATGAAGGCAGAAGGTATTGATGTTTGTAGTTTTAGCGCTGGAGAACCGGATTTTGATTCCCCAGCCCATGTTAAGGCTGCTGCACAAAAAGCGCTGGATCAAGGGAAGACAAAATATGGTCCCGCAGCTGGGGAACCCGAATTAAGAAGGGCGATCGCCAACAAGTTAAAATCGGAAAATCACCTCGATTATCAAGCAGAAAATATCATCGTGACTAACGGTGGTAAGCATTCTCTGTTTAATTTAATGCAGGCATTGATTGAACCGGGTGATGAGGTAATTATTCCCGCACCTTATTGGGTTAGCTATCCAGAAATGGTTAAGTTGGTGGGCGGGAATCCCGTAATTGTGATGACTGATCAAAAAACTGGGTATAAGATTGAGCCAGAAATTTTACGAAGTGCCATTACATCGAAGACTAAATTATTCGTGCTGAATTCACCATCCAACCCTACAGGGATGGTGTACACACCTGAAGAAATCAAAGCTTTAGCGCAAGTGATTGTAGAGAAAGATATTTTAGTTGTTTCCGACGAAATTTACGAAAAAATCCTTTACGACGGTGCAAAGCATTTGAGTATTGGTTCCTTAAACGACGAAATTTTTGCCCGCACTATTGTCAGTAACGGTTTTGCTAAAGGTTACTCAATGACAGGATGGCGTTTGGGTTATTTAGCGGCACCTGTGGAGTTAATTAAAGCCGCTACAACCGTTCAAGGTCATAGTACATCAAACGTGTGTACCTTTGCTCAATATGGCGCGATCGCAGCTTTGGAAGGTTCACAAGAATGCGTCGAGGAAATGCGTCAAGCTTTCGCAAAACGTCGCGAAGTCATGTTAGAAAGAATCAACGCGATTCCCGGATTAAAATGTTCTCAACCCGATGGAGCATTTTATTTATTTCCAGATATTAGCAAAACTGGTTTAACATCCTTGGAATTCTGCAATGCTTTATTAGAAGAGCATCAAGTAGCAGTAATTCCTGGTGTCGCTTTTGGTGCAGATAATAATATTCGTTTATCTTACGCTACCGATATGGCAACGATTGAAAAAGGTATGGATCGGTTAGAGAAATTTGTGAAATCAGTGAACAGTTAACAGTGAGCAGTTATCAGTTATTGCTGGTAACTGTTTTTTCAGCCTCGGAACATGGAGTTAAAATCAGCAGAGATTAAAATTACAAAACAGTCAAATAAGTGTCTTTCTCTTGTTATGATAAAACTCGTAATTAACGATTGCGGCTTCAATGATGTCGCATTGAGTGAGCGATTTTTTTTTGATGGGACGATCCATAGCAAACTCGACTATTTAGTTTCCAAGCATATTGCGATCGCCTCGCCACTCCATCAATTTCATAATAAACGGCATCCTAGAGAAATAGGTGGAAGAGAAATTGAAGAATTTTCACCAAGACCACATGGTTTTCAGGTTGGGAGCATCTAGATTGAAACCCCTTATGCAGTACCATCATCACCTGCAACTGAGATGTCGAAGTGCAGCACTTCTTCACGGACTCCCAACTTCGTATAGAGCGCGATCGCAGGTGCATCTCCGATGTCTGCCTGCACGAATATGACATAGGCTGCCCGCTTTGCAGCAATCTTTTTAAGTTCTTGGATTAACGCTGTGGCGATGCCTTCGCGCCGATGTGCTTCCGCAACGGCTAGATCGTAAATGTAGATTTCACTGCGCTCCTGCTCGAACTTATGAAGTTCATAGGCAGCAATTCCGCCCACTACCGAACCATTCTTTAATGCTACTAGAGCGATGAAGTAATCGCTGGCGAGTAAGCGCTCAAGGTAAGCTTTACTTGGACGAGCCGCTGTATAGGTTTCCGTCTCGTCGAATGCCTTGCCGAAGGTTGTCATCATGGCATCCATTAGCGCCAAGTCTTCAGATGTAAGCTGACGAATACTGAATGAAGGTAAAAACGACATCGTTAAGTAGTTCACCAACTATAGATAAGTTTTTGAGAATTACAGGTTTAGTTGTAAACCCTGTGATATCTTAACGTATGCAGAGTTACCGTATCCAAGATGTGGCGTGATATTGGTTTTTATTGGATTGTGCGAGCATCGCATCTAACTTGAAATTTGTAACGGATCAAATTAGATCGGCGGCGGCAAGAAGCCTTAAACTCAGCACCAGTGATTTACCACCGCATTTGTAACCTTAGCCCTCCGGTAGCCAATCTTCCGCCAATCAATTTATTTAAAAAATACATAACTCCTAACTCCGGTGGTACTAACTCCTAACCTCCAAACCCATCTCCTTCAACCCCTTACGTAACTGTTGTGCTTCAACCAGATTATTCTGTTTCTCATACAAATTAATAGCTTCTTTAAATGCCGTCAAACTATCTTTTACATAACCAGCTTTCAACAATACAACGCCCAAATTTTGATAAGCTTGAGCATATTGTGGATTTAGATCGATCGCTTTAACATAACAGCCGATAGCATCTTTTAATAAACCCATCGTTTTGAATGTCATTCCTAAATTGTAATATCCGGTAATAAAAGCGGGGTCAATTTTTAAAGTTGTTTCGTAAGCTGTTTTCGCACCGTTTAAATCTCCGATAGCTTTGAGTATATTACCGAGATTGTTGTATGCTCCTAACTTAAGTAGGGGATAAATTGGCAGTTTAATTGCAGCTTTGTAATGGGAAATAGCCTGGTGAGAATTTTTTAACCGAGTATAAGCGATGCCCAAATGATAGTACAGTTCGTACAAAATCTCATAATTTTCATCTGCAAGGGTAACTCCCTTCGATAATAACTGGATGCCTTGAGGAATTTCCCCCAAATCAATATACAATGCACCTAATTTACTACAAACATAAGCATCCGAAGGATGAGTTGCGAAAAACTCTTCCATTGCTGCTTTGGCTCTAGCAAATTTATCTTTCTTATTAATTTCGCTTTGTTGATAACCCGAATGTAGAATTGCTATACCTGGTATATAACCTATCTGCCAATGGGGTTCTTTAAGTATAATTTCGGAAACACTGTCATCAACTAAAGCGTGATAGGGACGAGAAAAATGAATATTGGGATGATTGCGAAACAACCTAGAAACCATAGAGTAAGGAGATTGCACCGCACCAATTTCGTCACGTACCAAGTTAATTAGCAGATATTCCTCTCTTTGTATCGCTTCTCGCAACTGCGGAATAATTTCCGGTGCTAAAGTTTCATCAGCATCTAAAACCAAAACCCAATCACCAGTAACATATTTTAAAGCTTGATTACGAGCAGCGCTAAAGTCATTACACCATTCAAAATGATGTACCTTAGCACCAAATCCTTGGGCAATATTTATAGTTTTATCAGTTGAACCAGTATCTAATATAACTATTTCATTGACAAACTTTTTGGCACTACTCAAACACTTTGATAGCGTTGATTCTTCGTTCTTGACAATTGTACACAGGCTGATTTTCATAAATAACAGATATTTTTGAGACTTTTTGCGAATAATTGTTTATTCTTTGGTAGTTAGCGATTAATATATATTATTTATTTTAAATTAGCTTGTGCTGGGTACTACAGAGTATATTGAACTGACATATAATTAAAGCTTATTCTGGTATTTGGGCGATGAAATTTTCCGCAGTACCGATGATTTTAGCGAACTTATCTTTTAAAAGGTTAATTAACCACAGAGACGCTGAGACCGTGAAGAAAGAGAAGAAGAGGAATTAAAGTGGGGCAGTCTTTTAATTCATATCTTGCACCATAGCCCTCTTCTGTCACTTTCCGATTATTATTATTAAAGGAATAAAAATAAAAAACTCTACAAGTAAGGTATAGCAATGGATGTAGAGCTACAAATTATTAAACATTTGGCGAGAGACGCGCATTCAACCGTGTGCGTAATAGATGAATATTGTGATGAGTATAAAGACTTATTTAAAGAAGTAAGAAATTATGAATGTTTTAAATATTTACCTGACGGAATAATATCTCCAATTAAGAGAAAGTCATTGCCTGAAATAGCGGGCATTTGTTGGAATTAATTCAGCACAGTCGCTACATCATTTTATTGCTAATTCACCTTGGTCAGTTAATAAATTAAAAGAGAAAAGATTAGCTAAAATTAATAAAGCATTAAATGGAAATGCAATTACTGTAGTAATTGATGAAACGGGAGATAGAAAAAAAGGTAAAAAAACAGATTATGTCGCGAGACAATACTTAGGCAGTGTAGGCAAAATAGACAATGGAATAGTTTCAGCTTTCTGCTTATGGAATTTATTCTAATATAACTTTTCCACTAATTACTAAAATATTTAAACCAAAAGGTACTTTAAAAGAAGATGATAAATACAAAACAAAAATAGAGTTGGCTTCTGAAATTATTACAGAGTTGATTGCTCACGGTTTTAAAATTGAACTAGTATTGGCGGATAGTTTATATGGTGAAGCTAGCCAATTTATTAGAACTTTAGAAAAATATAAATTACTCTATGTCGTCGCAATTTCGTTGTAATCATGGAGTCTGGATGTCTTCTGAACAAAGGATTAGAGCTAACAAGTGGTGTAAATTTAAAAGAACATTTAGCAACAATCAATCTGAAACTAGATATATAAGAGAAATCATTTATGGCAAGAGAAAAGCAGTAACTTACTGGGAAATTACTACTGACCCAGAAACTTTACCTGAAAATACAACCTCATTTGTAATGACTAATATTGCAGGTAAAATCAAAAAAAATTTGGGTAACCTTTATGGATTAAGAACATGGGTAGAATACGGATTTCGACAATGCAAGCAAGAATTGGGTTGGACAGATTACCGCTTCACTAATTTTAAAGATATTGAAAAGTGGTGAGCCAGCGCGTTGCGGGGGAACACAGCCGTTGTAGCGACTGGCGAACCCGAAGGGTGGGAGATAATTTTTTGCGTTTACACCATGATTAGTTTAAAATCTCAAGCTTTTTTATTCTTAAATCAAAAAGATACAACCAAAAATCAAACTATCAACCATTCTACTGATTTTTCTCACCACCAACAGTGGAATTCTGAAGGTGGATGGAAAAATACTTTAAATAATCTTCGTTTAATTATTCAACCTACCCTACTCCTGTGGTTAATTTATCCTTGGCTAGATATTTTTCCAAATTCTAATTTGTTGCTTGGATTTAACCATTTAATTGCTGCAATCAATCAATGTAAACCATTTTATTCTTCTGGATAAACTGGCTTATTTATTATTACTTTAATCCGGAGAGTGACAGAAAAGGGATAGAAAGCTATCGTCAAAATAATTACTAATTGTTTGACTTCGTTTTTACCCGCCTGGGACTGCAAGTCCCAGTCTGATACCAGAAGTCCATTAAAATTGACTAAAAATATTACAGCTTTACGTTAGTTATATTTTTATTTATATTTTTTATCATGTAGTTAATTATGCCTAAAGTACAAGATATAAGTTAACCCACATTCTACACCCTAGGTGTCACAAAGCTTTCAATCTCGGTGGAGGGATTAGTTTGAATTGCAATAAGAGTAAGGCGATCGCGTCATCCCAAATACATAGATTTCAATCCCTAATAGGGATTAGTTTGAATTGCAATAGGCAAACTACGCTAAGTCGGAAGTTTCTCGCAGTTTCAATCCCTAATAGGGATTAGTTTGAATTGCAATCAAAAGGAATATTGATGTATTCTTCAAAGTAAGGATGGTTTCAATCCCTAATAGGGATTAGTTTGAATTGCAATCCTGATGAACGGGGTAATAAGTGGAAAGTAAGCGTTTCAATCCCTAATAGGGATTAGTTTGAATTGCAATCAAAAGGAATATTGATGTATTCTTCAAAGTAAGGATGGTTTCAATCCCTAATAGGGATTAGTTTGAATTGCAATCCTGATGAACGGGGTAATAAGTGGAAAGTAAGCGTTTCAATCCCTAATAGGGATTAGTTTGAATTGCAATATGCAGACATTATCAATTTACCGTCTGTGATTCTCGTTTCAATCCCTAATAGGGATTAGTTTGAATTGCAATTTCAAAAATTTGATAGGTAGTGGTGGATTATTCAGTTTCAATCCCTAATAGGGATTAGTTTGAATTGCAATTACACGGCTCAAACAAAAGCTTGTGAAACCGGTTTCAATGTTTCAATCCCTAATAGGGATTAGTTTGAATTGCAATAAAAACAGGAGCAACGTTATCGATATAAAGTTGAGTTTCAATCCCTAATAGGGATTAGTTTGAATTGCAATGAAAAAAGTTAACCACTGGTACAGCTTAAAATCGTTTCAATCCCTAATAGGGATTAGTTTGAATTGCAATATAAACAAATGTCTGAATTAATTTTAAGAGAGTTTGTTTCAATCCCTAATAGGGATTAGTTTGAATTGCAATTATATTTTATCCAATCAGGTAATTTTTCTATTGCGGGGTTTCAATCCCTAATAGGGATTAGTTTGAATTGCAATTAATCGTCGCTGATTACTTGGCTAAAATCGACGAGTTTCAATCCCTAATAGGGATTAGTTTGAATTGCAATGCGACCAAAAAAGCTTGCTAGTGATTAGATGCATTGGTTTCAATCCCTAATAGGGATTAGTTTGAATTGCAATCAGTGGATTAACTTGTGGGCGGTCACTGATAAAGGGTTTCAATCCCTAATAGGGATTAGTTTGAATTGCAATGATTAATCGGTGGAATACTTCCTGTAGATATGTTGGTTTCAATCCCTAATAGGGATTAGTTTGAATTGCAATTAACAATACTTTTAGCAATAGATATTTGTTTCTCGTTTCAATCCCTAATAGGGATTAGTTTGAATTGCAATCGAAGATATCCTCAAGCAACTCAAAGAACGTGATAGTTTCAATCCCTAATAGGGATTAGTTTGAATTGCAATAAGCAAACGTCCGATTTTAATTTTTTTCGGTTTGGTTTCAATCCCTAATAGGGATTAGTTTGAATTGCAATAATCTTGATTATGTCCTGATACTTTCAACTTTACAGGTTTCAATCCCTAATAGGGATTAGTTTGAATTGCAATCATATACGTTTCAAGCTTAAGTTAAGGAAAGGTTGTTTCAATCCCTAATAGGGATTAGTTTGAATTGCAATTATAAATCAGGGGTATCTAAGTGATTATGATTTAGTTTCAATCCCTAATAGGGATTAGTTTGAATTGCAATAAATCGTAAGTTAGTTTTTCAAAGCGTCCATCTTGGTTTCAATCCCTAATAGGGATTAGTTTGAATTGCAATTTTTGGAGTACATTAGTCAAGAATTAAAGTTAACTAACGTTTCAATCCCTAATAGGGATTAGTTTGAATTGCAATTAGTAGACTCGTCAGCGGTACTGCAAGTATAAGTAGTTTCAATCCCTAATAGGGATTAGTTTGAATTGCAATTCTTTAGGAGGAGGTATCCTCCCACACGCAAATGGTTTCAATCCCTAATAGGGATTAGTTTGAATTGCAATAATTATTTTCGGTTCACTGTAAAGCTACATCTTCATGGTTTCAATCCCTAATAGGGATTAGTTTGAATTGCAATTCACCATTACACAATTTTCGATATCGTTCCAAGAGTTTCAATCCCTAATAGGGATTAGTTTGAATTGCAATATGACCTTTATACTCGGTAAAGTTAGCGGGTATTTTGTTTCAATCCCTAATAGGGATTAGTTTGAATTGCAATTTACCTTGGGCAACTTTGGCGGCTAAACCAGATTGTTTCAATCCCTAATAGGGATTAGTTTGAATTGCAATGACCTAGATGTGAAAGCCTTACTATATTTAGTTTTCAAGGTGCAAAAGTGCGAATCTTTAATAATATAGTGTTTCAACCACTGACCTGTCAAGGAGCAGATTGAATTAAATCGCTCAAAACCAATTACAGAAAGACTTTCAGCCACGGTGCGGAACTCCCAACTCATAAAAAACCCTCAAATACTTACCCAGCAAGCAATTCCAGCCCAAAAATCACTCATCTTTTTTCTACACCCCCAGGTTCGCACCCAAACCATCAAAAATCAAACAAAAAATATAGTATCGTCTCGTGGTATTTCACCACCTATACGTTCTACTTTACCTTGACAGCAGGCACAAAGGAAGTAAAAACGCACACTATCTTCATCTGGTTTAATCAATTTATAAAGACGCGATCGCAATTTTGCATACTGAGTATCGGTTAAATCGCACTCAAACACCGAATACTGCATCCACTGTCCATAGGATTTGAGAATCTGATGAATCTTAGTACGACGCTTATCTTCGGGAATATCGTAAGAAACAACTACAAACATAATTGAAACAAGGGCAAAAAGGGAAAAAAGTTATAGCGATTAGCTATTAAATAACAGCCAACCGCTAACAGCCTCAACAGCTAATTACTTCATAACCAAAGGAGGATATTTATCAATTTCTCCCATCAAATACTTACCCAATAAACGAGCTTGTATTTCAAAGCTTTCTTGGTAAGTTTTTTGAATTCCCAAAACAGGATGCTTGAATTTTGTAAGTTTTTTCTCCTGATACAATTTGAGAAAACTGTGTAAACCTTCTTTAGTCAGTGAAACCGCATTACTCGCAGGTTCAGTAATAAAATCTGAAGGTTTTAAAATCTTTTTATTAATTGCATAGAGAACAACAGCATCAACAATTAAAGGACGAAATTCTTCCATTAAATCTAAAGCTAAAGATGGTCTACCATAACGTTCGGTGTGTAAATATCCCAAATATGGATCAAAACCAACTATATTTAAAGCCCCTTGAATATCATGACGTAATAATGAATATCCCAAGCTTAAAAGAGAATTAACAGAGTCAACAGGTGGACGACGATTACGAGTTTTAAAGCTGAAGTTATCATTCCTGATTAATTGATTGAAACAACCAAAATAAGCCGCACTCCCAGCACCTTCATAACCGCGAATCGAATCAATATTTTTACCATGTTCCAAAGATGCGATCGCGTTTCCTAATTCGATTAATTTTTGACTGATATCAACATCAGAATAACTGCGTTGAACCTTTAATAAAGCATAACGATAATTCTTGAGTTTCCCTCTCACAAAACCTTTCGTTACATGAATTGATTGAATTGACTCCCCAGCAGCTTTCCATTGAGCATTACGCAAAAATATATTCTTACTCATTTCCGGTTCCAAACGAGCTATATATTTACCATTTTGAGTTAAAAAAGTTAACGGAATTTTATGATTAATTAATTCCGAAATAGCCATCGGCGAAATAGTTGCTCTTCCCATAATAACCACACCATCAACTTTAATCAAAGGCACATCTAAAATTGATTTTTTATCAAATTTGACATTCAATCTTTCATCAACTTTAGCGATAAAAGCATCTTCTTGTGTAACATAAATAGTACCCATTTAATTCCTCCAAAAATTAACTAATAAAAACCTCTGTGAAACTCCGCGTTAACTTTGCGAGCCTCCGCGTTCAAATATTAAAAAAAAGTTTAAAACATCCTCTTAATCAACCTCACAATATTTCCTCATTTTCTCCACAACTTTTGGTAAACATTGCTCATACAAGCTACAACCTTTACAGCGCTGACTATAAACAGCTTGCGGCATTTTTCCAGTTTCCAATAACCTTGTAACATCTTGAATTGTCTCAATAGTACGCTGACGTAATTCATCGTTAATTTCTATTAATTGTCGTTGATGAGTTTGAGCATAATAAACATACCCAACATTAACAACTTTTCCCGTCATTTCTTCCAAACATAAAGCTTGAGCGCAAACTTGTAATTCATCATTATCCCATTCACCTTTTTTCCCTCGTTTATATTCCACTGGATACCATTCGCCATTTTCCAATTCAATTAAATCTGATTTACCGATTAATTTGTATTGCTCTGACTTCAACCAAATAGCGCGAACTTGCCAAGTTTCTTCCCTATTCCCATCACTAACAGTGTGAACTCTTTCATGTAAACTAGTCCCCTCGATTGTGTATTGATTCTCGGTAAAATCTCCCAAACAATGCATTCTCCAACACCGATGAGAACAATAAGAATATTGATTTAAAGAAGCGATTGTAATGTAATCTGTGTTGTTCATGATTTTAATTAATGTTGATAAAAATGATTTTTTGGTAAACGAATCCTATCCGGAAATCAATTTCCGGACTAATACAGAACCAACTTACGCGATTGTCACAATTGCTCTATGGTGTGTGATGCTACAAGTCTTATTGCTACGTTCAAATTATCTCGTAGCGTCACATACCCTACAATTAAAAATATGCCAATTGCGCTTTATTACAGTCCACCTGCATGGACTTAATTAAACCCGTGCAGACGGGTTTCGTTTGTGTAGCTGCGGTTTTAACCGCCGGACTTTTCTCTTCTTCCGAACTTATCTAAACAATCTTGAAACCACTTCAAACATCCTCTTAAACTAACTCCTAACTCTTCTCCCCATCCCCATTCCCATAGTAGTTTTTCTACCAATTCCTGCAAATAAAGCAAAGTCAGCTAAAGCATTAATTTGCTTAATTTGAACTGTTTCAATATCCCCCATAATCCGATAACTAACTTCACCAACAATGCCAATAAATTTGCTGCGAGAATCGGGAACTATTTCCGTATGAATGTGAATAAAACTAGGAAAAATTGCATCAAAATTTAAATTTTCAAATTCAATTCCGCTGTATTTATTCCACCGAGAAACTAGAGAATTAAAAACAGATTCCCTAGTAGGAAGCGTGTTATCGTATTTACCTTGACGGAAAGCTGTAGGAGTCGCAAAATTGATCGAAATAACTCGCTCCGAATCACTCGCTTGGTCGTATAATTGGGCATAAGTACAAGCATTAGCCCAAGGTTGAGTAGATTGGGGAGTACCTTGAATGCTGGTAATATATAAATCAGCAGAACCCAAATGCCAAGGATGTTCTGGGTTAAGATTTAACCACAGTTGCGTCAATTTACCAAACAGCGCATCATCGAGTAGAGAAATTCTCCACCAACAAGATGTACCTGTGGGAATTGCTTCTTGATGTTGGGATTGTAATTGATATCCTCTTTTACTTCCGTTTTGAATCGGAAGATTTTTTTTCGCGATTTGTAGAGGGGAGAGTGTGAAAGCTTTATCGGCTTGAGAGTCGTGTAAGTAGGTTCCTAATTCTTGATCAACGTAACTTACAAGAGTGAGGAATAAAGCGTGTAGATGTCTCCCGGTGAGGAATTGCGGGTAGATAGGGGATTTTGGTGTCAGGTTGAGGATTAGACTGTGGGGCATATTCAATTTTGGATTTTAAATTTTGGATTTTGGATTTGGCATCTGTAGAGACGTTGCACTGCAACGTCTCAAAATCTAAATTAATACCGATATTCGATCTAGAATACATTAAATACTGCAACGTCTCAAAATCTAAATTCTCATCTAGATTCAGCAACGGTAATAATGTAGAGACGTGATACATCACGTCTTCATCATATAGTCTACATATTATTTTCAACCACGAAAACGGTACAACATATTCACAGGTAATCTAACATCTTTAACATCTTTAACATCATGAAAGTAGTAGTATTGTCCCCGCATTTGCACATTTTGAATTAAGCTGACAGGAGGCATATTAATTACATCGTAACTGATGACTTGATTGGTAAACATGACATCTAAAGGATTTAATGGGTGATTACAGATAAATAAATCAGTCTTCGTTTTTGGTTGTGGTAATTCTTCCATCGTCACCTCAGCTTTACTCATCCACTTACCCAAACGAATCCATTTTGCTAATTTAATTTCCTTTTGAGAAATAATAAAAAACTCAAACTGACTCTCAGGTGCAATTTCTTTTGCTCTGCCAAAACTCGGAATATTTTTTTGGGTTTTCTCCATTTCAACATGATAGTTATTGTTTGCATATTTCCAGGTATTAAGAACAGATGTGTGCTTAACTGAATGTGCTGGAGTAACGTAAATTCCTTGTTGATTTAGTGGTGTTAAATGCTCCTCGTATCTGGGAACTTGCTCAGGGCAAAAATAGCGATAGGAATGTTCTTCGGGGACATTGGTTGCATATTTTTCGCTATCTATTAATCCCAGTGCGTAGCAGAGTGCGTAATTGTGGATTATGGGTTCAGTTTCGTAGAGTCTACCGATTTCGCGGGTGGCAAAATAAATGCTATCGTGTAACTCTAATTCGCAACGGTAAATTATCGTCATCGGATTTTAGATTTTAGATTTTGGATTTATCCACAGGATAAATCCGGGGTATTATACTAGCAAGGAACTATCAGTGATGGTTATGATTTCGCTGCTATTTTTTCTTCTTTGTCTTTATTCTTATCTTTGTCTTTACCTTTGATGTGAACTTTCGCATAAGCTTTAGCTTCATCATCAGCTTTTTTCAGCATTTTTTTGAGTTCTTCTTCATTTGCAGTAATTGCTTTTACTTCTTTTAACAATGCAGCAAATTTTTCACCCACAAAATCTTTATGAACAATAAATTCTTCTTCCATTAATGTTGAAATAGAAGTATTTGCTGCTGCAAATACCTCATCTTCATTTAATGGATCGGGTGAATGTAGGGTATTATTATTCTTCATATAGTCATAAATTGCCTGAGTCCAACGTAAGTTACTAACTATTTCTCCATCGGCAAAGATTACCCCAATTAATTCATTTCTTACCCTTCCAGTGCGGGTAGTTTGCGCTCCATAATGACGAGTTCGCAAGATATTATTAAACACATATAAAAAGCTTGCTTCTGTGGGGTCTTTTAATGTGACAATACTAGGGAAGAAAACTTGCGGTCTGATATGGTCTTGCTGATTAATTCTACTCGTAATTTCTCCAGGTTTAGAACCATTTTCACCCTTAGATGCCATTGTACCATTTTCAAAAGGTGCATTAAGGGTAAATGTTTCGTGGGATTCATCGAAGGATTTAATTGAAAATGCAGTGTCAACAATTACTTTGGATTTTTCTGAACCTGAATCACCAATTGCAAATCCATAGATAATGCAATCGGGGTTATTCATCGCAAATTTGACATTATATTCACATTCGTCAGCAGTCATTAAGCCATAATTACGCAGCAATTCCCTACCAACTAAACGCTCTGGTGTAGATTGCTTGCGTTTGAACATTGAAAGTCTACTTATTGTTGTTTTATCTACAATCCCTGCTCTCACCCGTGCTTTATTCAGTTCACTATCAGTTTGAAATAAGGGATAGGATTCTGTAACTCGAACTGTCAAAAAATGAACATATTTACCCATTGGTTTGTAGGGAATTTCAGTATGGAAAAACTTTCCGTCAACGGTTTTTAAAAATGACATGGCTTGTCTCCTGAAATAATTGATAAAAAGCTTGAATTTGTAGTAGGTTGGGTATAGCAAAGCGGAACCCAACATTCATGAGATTGAAATACAACTATTATTTATCAAATAATCAATCTTCACTTTTTTCATTTTCTTCCTCTTTAACATCTTTATTAGCATTTTCCTTATCATCTTCTAAGCGATATAAAAACTCACAGGTATCTTTAATTAAATTCAATTGTCTACCTGCTAAACGTGCGCGATCGCCAGCAAATGATTGTTCAAAAACATTCATCACAAAATACCTCGCAAAATCTAAAACTGCTTGTCTTTCTTCTTCCCGTTTGCTCATTACCCAGCGTCCATCCGCAGTATTCGCATGAACTCTATCCATTAACTTAAATACTTCTGCTGCGACTGCTACAACTAATGTTTCTCCTGAAAAAACACTTGTTTCTGCTTTAAGAATAGTTTCTGCGGCAATATCAATTGGTTTTAATACTGCATTGGATTTAGGATTATAACGTTTATTTGCACGATAAAATTTACGGTACAAATCAGTTAATTTCTTGGGATGATTTAATGGGGACTCTGACATTAATTTCCATTCCTTTGATTCAAAATTATATTGAGCATAGGGGTCAAAACAGGGATAAAATTGATAAGCATAAAGCCTAATTTTTTCAATCCGTGCTGTTTCTACTCCTTGATTTCTTACCCAGCGATTGAGATAAGAAAAAACATAAAGAGGACTTGTTTCAAAATCCTTTGCTAGCTCTGTAAATTTACCCCAGTTTGCATCATAACCGGACTTTCCTGTTTTGGCATTCACATCTAAATGGATTGCATAAGCAGCAGTAAGAACATTCAGTGGTGCGGGGTAGAATTTATCATTTTCATTCCATCCTTGGAGAATATAATCGAGTCGAAATCTATCCCTTCCTACTAAACTTCGGAAAGCATGAGGTGCGCTATCAAGAAACACGCTTTCTTCAAATTCTGCACCATCATTAAAAGGTGGAATTGGTGATTCGGAAACGACTGTTTTGACATCCAAAATCATCGGAAAAGCAAATGCTAGCCAACTTGGCATTACCCATGATTCGGTGTCACTGCTGTCCTTTACTGGGGGAATTGCCATGAAGTAAAATGTCAAAGGTTGGTCATCTGGATAAGAAAGTTTAAAAGTTCTATCTTTATCAGAATCTAAATTTTCATCAATTAAAAAAGCATCAACATTTTGATATTTTTCCTTGTTAAAATCAGCTTGTAAATCTTTACTAATAAAATGATTGCGGATGCTGGTATCAAAGCGAGTTTGAGCAATTCCACTATAAGCTTTTTGCAAAAACTTATTAGTCTCCGGGGTAAAATAATAAGTAGGATAAAAATAGAGATAACGATATTTTCCATCCTCAAATTTTTTACCAACAGCTTGAGTTTGATTCATCAAAATTTGTCGCAACATCATTTCTAATCCAGCAATACTAGAAATATTACGCTTAGCATTAGAACCATTCAACATTTGTTTATTGGTGTAAACTTGCGGAGTAAATAATACTGCTGATTCCATTTGTTCGGTAACTGTATAAGCCGAATGAGAAATCGAACAGATTAATTGTCTTCCTCTTCCCGATTTTTTCGCAGCATTATAGTTAGTAAGCTCGTTCAACAAGTTATCAGATGATTGTGTTTCTTGATTTCCTGGTAACATGACAACTTGTTTTACCCAGAGTCGTAAATCATTCCAACCATCAGGTAATTCATATTGAGAAATAATTGGATGAATTAAGTTATTAACATACTCAATAACTTGCTGACAGCTTTCTCTAACATTTTCAATTCCAGGATGCTTTTCTAGATATTTAGCTGCTAGATAATACCATTCGTAAGGAACACCCCCAGTATTACCTTTTAATTTATTTTCTTTGAGACTTTCATTAATGCGTTGAATTTCTCTAATTTGGGGTAAATATTCTGTTAGATTCCAAAATTCTGCAACTTTGTGAGTTAAATCAATCTGCGTTAATTTGGGGAGTTTTTTATCTTTTTTACAAGCAGCTTCAATTTTATTTACAGTCTCATCCCAAATTTTGCGACTAATTAAATCCCCAAACTCTGCAATTTGGTCAATACGAATATCATCGGTGAACTTAAAGTTATAATCCGCAGATAATACATTTTGCTGTTGAAATTTAACTAAATTATCACTACGGCTTTTTGCGACTGAATTCTTGTTAGAATTTAGTACTCTTAATGTAGCATCTAAAGCTACTTTCATCAAGCCAATTTCATCGAAAAATAAGTTGTAATATTCAGCATATTTCATCCCTTTGCCATCACGACCAAATCCTGTTTGTCTGAGTTTTAATTGTCCAGAACATAGAAATTTAATATTTTCAATCACTTTCCACGGAACATCTGTTAATGAAATTGTTGGAGCATCTCTTCGAGCTAGATAAATTACTCCTGTTGGTAGATATAACAGAGGTTCGTAATAGATATTCTCATCTGTATTCAGTTGTGTATGTACTTGAATCAAAGCATTATTAACCACATTTGTTAATACACCTCGGTTTTCAGAAATGCGGTGATAAGTGAATTTTAGTTGTCCATCACTCAAACTATGAATAATCTCATTCAACCTAGGATTTTCCGCATCTTGAGGATGTTTAACAATTGAAGCTAGCGAATCTGCAAGACAAGTTAAATCCGATAAACTGCGAAGAGTTCTATCTTTGAGAACGGGATTTAAACCAAATTCAGAAAAATTCCAGTTAGTATCCCAACGTCGTTGTGCATTGTAAGCCATACACAACAAATCATCGATATACTCTTGATAAGCTTCTGGATTTTCGGAATCGATGAATTTATCCAGTCCTAATTGTCTAACTTTCTCATCAATAATTTGCCGATGTTCTGCTAAAGGTAACTTGCGACAATCATTCGGGATATCGGGGAATTTCTCAAAATCGTGGAGAATAAATCCAGCAATTACCAATCTTCTTTCTCTTTCCCGAACTACTCTTTGAACCGTAGTATCAAGCTTTTCCAAACGTTGCTCGATTAAATTTGCAGGAAATAATCCATTTAGTAAATGGGTATTTAAAGATTGATCAGCAGCATTATCCCGTCGAACTTTCGCTTTACCTTCAGCTTCATTTTTTCTATCTAGCTCATCAAAGAATTTACCTCCTTTCGCTGTCACACCAATCGTAATACTGAGTAAATTTGGTAATACAAATTCCGAAAAATCTGCCATTACTTGGTCATTTATATTTTGAGATTTAATCGCTTCCCGTAATAACTTAAGGGTTAATAATTCACTTTTACTTTCTATAATTCTCTCAGAATCACCATCGAAACCAAAATCCCCTTTTAACCAGTTATCATCTGCTTCATCTGTGATTTCTGAGCTAGCATCAAATGTGTTATCAAATAATGAAAGTTGCTTAGAATCCTGAGAATCTTTTGTTTTTTTAGCCATTTTGTGTCCCTAATTTTTTACTCTATTCCCTGTAAAAGTTTTGGTACCTGTTCTGGTGCGGGAAGCTGATTTTTTAATTCTTGTGGAACTGTAGAAACTATTTGATAAGTTGCTACACCAATTGGTTTATTTGATTCCCTCAATGCATACTCAACTATAATTTTATTTTTTGATTTACAAAGAATAATTTCAATCGATGGATTTTCGTCAGTTTGTCTTACTTTGTCATCCAATGCTGCCAAATAAAACTGCATTTTGCCAACATATTCAGGTAAAAACTTACCAATTTTTAACTCAACCGCAACCAGACATTTGAGAATCCGATGATATAATAAAATATCGATGAAATATTCCTCATCATCTATTTCAAGCCGATATTGACTACCAATAAAAGCAAACATTCCACCCATTTATTGTAAGAATGGTTCCACTCTCGTTAAAATTGTAGTTTCTAATTGTCGCTCGCTATGTTCGTCTGTTAATTCTAAAAAATCAAAGGTATATTCGTCTTTGACAATTTGTGTGCGTTTCTCCTGTCGCTCTCGAACCAAATAAAACTAACATTTTCAGATAAGGAATTTTCTTTGGAATTTGTTGAGCAAGTTGTTTAAGTTCTTCGATTGTTGGTGTGTTCACTGTTGTGTTCTGTGTGAAAATTTATTCAGTGGTGGGTTATGCGATTGCACTATACACATCCAACACTAATTAACTTTTATTTGTAGGTGGTCTAATTCTGACTCTTCCCAATTCAGCAGTAATAATTGAACCCGATAATAATTCATTTCCATAGTTAGAAAGAACCTGTAAACACACGGTTGATTGTTGTTTTGTTGTGAGATTAACTAAACGTAATATCCCACAATGAGGAATTTCTCTCACGATTGCTAATTCCCCAAAATCTTTGTCATTGGTGACTAAAATTCGACCTTCACGGTAAGCTGTTGCTAAAATTTCTTCGTCTCCTGGATCTTCTTCCCAATCTCCAGTCCACACCACATCAAAACCAGCAGCTAATAAACTATCTCGCACCCCAAACCAGATGCAAGTATCCAGAAGTATCTTCACTCATTAAAACTCCATTGGTAACAATTCGATACGTTCATGACTAACTAACTTCCGTGCATAAATTAAACAAGCTTGTATGTCTTCTCGTTCCAACCAGGGATATGCTTCGAGTAAGGTTTCTGTTGTGTCTCCTGCTGCTAACATTCCTAAAATATGTTCGACTGCAAGACGACGATCGCGGATTATTGGTTTACCTCCAAATATTTTGGGGTTGACTGTAATTCGTTCTAAAAGTTTTTGCTCGTTCATTGTTGACTCTTGTTTAATCAGGTGGACAATAAAAATCTACAAGATTCTGCAATTCTTCGCTGCGAGTAACGATGTGTCTAAGATAAGTAATCTCTTCATAAATACTTTCCAATTTGTCAATTCTTTGTGATATTTCTTGATTTTGTGACTTTAGAGTATCGATATGATGCTTAAAACCGGAATTTTCAGCCATTAGTCGAAGAATTAAAATTCGGTAAATCTCCCCAAGATCAGCATTCATTAATAGATCGACCAAGTGGGAGTCGCCGGTACTCCGCCGATTCTCGGCAGAGCCGTAGTGCACCGACGTTCCCCGGTCAGGATTATTACTGAGCATTAACACACCTCCAATGGCTAGCGCTGTTTATATTGAATACCTCGTAACCATTATAAATTTTAGTTCAATATTTTGCTATCCTTTTTTGTAGGGAGAGAAAAGCTCAGTCAAACCTTAATCCCTATCAGGGATTGAAACACGAGCTATTCTATAGTGATTGGCTTCTCCCTCGCTTGTATAAAACGCAAGTCGCTAATCCCTATCAGGGATTCTCACGCTAAACCACCCATATTTCATCCCCCTTACTCTTAAAGGTGTAAGCCAAAGTATCCAGCAATAACGCAGACTGACCAAACGCGATCGCATAAGGCGCACTACTATCATGTAAACTAAGCTCATCGCATATCGAGTAGAGTTGAAAATGCATTGGTAAGCGTAATCTATTTCTCACCTCTGCTACAGGACGACGCAACACATAACAAACCAAAGCTTGTTTTTTCAAGCGCTTGTTAATTTCCCTGATATAAGTATTGTCCGGTTGCCAAACTTCAATCCCCGTCAACACTTGCACTTTCCATGTGTCTGCAATTGCTTGCAAGTCTCCGGGATAGACGAATTTCCAATTTAATCTTTCCTCCCGGTAGTTACGCAACTTCATAAATCCCAAGCAATGCTCATACTTACCTTTAGGAATTGCTTCTCCGGTACGTTGTGCGGTTTCTTTGAGTGTCCGTATAAATCCTGCTTCTGTCCACATTTCGATATCTAAATTACCCAATATTCCCGGTAAATCATAGGTTTTAAACCTGTCTACTTCGTTTTCCTCTGTTAAATCGTACAAACCACATTGCAAAGAACTTGAACCCCGAAAACTAGAAGCATCTTCAGCAATGGGATTACCAGATTTACCGGAAATATTTTTCCAATCTTTTGCCCAACTTAATACACGTCCTGCAATAGATTTTAAACTAGTATTAAATACACTTTCGCAAGCTTGACTAAATGCTTTTAAACTACCTAAATACCGCTGCTCAATAGTTTTATGCTTTAGTTCCCAACAAATTTTAACTGACTGTACCGCACCCCAACGCTGGTAATATCCACGAAAATCGTTTATTTGGCGATATTTGTCTTTGATTGTGGTGTTGAGAAATGCGCGATCGCAATTTTGACTATTTTCTAAAGGTGGATTATCTCCTAAAAATAAGCGCTCGACTAAGAAATTCGGTACTAGTGCATAAGCTGTATATTTCTCAAACTTAATTTTCTCACCATCTTTTTCGTAACCATCATGTCTTCCCAATCTTCCCAAACGCTGAATAAAATTACCTGCATCAGAAGACTCAAATAATAAAAGATTAATTTTAAAATCCACACCGACATCAATAGTACTAGTACCAAAAACCAAGTCAGCTAAAAGTGATTTTTCTCTTGTTTCTTTTCCTGATAAACCAGTATTTTCTCCTACTGTTAACTGATGTGCTTGAAAAATATCTTGGAAGAATGGTACAAGCCTTTTAACAGCAGCTATAGAATTAAGAATAATTGCACCTTTACTACCTGGATTATTTTGAAAATATTCCAAAATCAGATTACTATTTTCTTTTAACCAAGTTTCCGATGCTTTAAAAGATGGTTCTAAAGAAATAAAATTTAGGTTGATAGAACGTGATACCTGCCGCCAATTTTGTTGTTTTAATTCTTCTTCTTGCTCTAAATTCTCAGAGAATTCGTATTTATGATTATCTAGAGGATTAATTTCTTTGCAACGAAAACCTGCTTTTTTTAACTTATTAATAAACTCTGTATCTGGTGTGGCTGAAAGAAACAGAAATTTTTTGCGCCGATTAGTACAGTTAATCAACAACATCGTATTAATTACACTAGCAATTTGTGGTGCTGCAAAAATATGAAACTCATCAAAAATAAATAAATCAAAATCTTTGTCAATTCTTCCCCATAATTTATCAGGACTATCACCAGGAATTAAATAAGCACCACGATGTAAATAATGTAAAATATCAGGATTAGTAAGTATTATTTCTCTTTGGTTTGTCAAAGTTGAAATAGCCGCACTTTTTCTCAATCCTTCATTTTCAGCATAAATTTCTAATTCTGCACTGCTCAACCTGGCAATCCGAGGATTATTGATAGGTTTAAATATATCAATATATCCTTTAATTTGTATTTCTTGGTCGCGAGCAAGTTCATTCGTAGGATACAATCCAATCGCTGAGAATTCTCCTTGGAGAACTTCTAAATATGCTGCTAAACTTTTACCATCACCCGTCATCGCTGTATTGATAATTACGTCAATATTAGGATCACGTAATGCTTTTAAAGTTTCTAATTGATGCCAAGAAAGCGACCAACCACTTGGTAAATTTACACCCTGTAGTATCTCCGAAGCACGACAAGAATATACAGATTTGAGTTTAATGCTAAATTCGGACATATTCCTTTATTCCTTAAACAGTGTCCGTAACTTGTTGTTAATCCCCATATTGCCATGCAAAATAGAGATTGACAAGAGATATCCGTATAAAAATGTCCGTACAAATAAATGAGTAGAAAAGGTCAGTCGATAACACTATCAATTTCAGATAGAGATAAAGCCGAATTAGAAAACCTAGCGCTAGAGTTTGGGTGTAACTGGGGCGATCGCCCTAACATCTCAAAGCTAGTCGAATCAATAGCGCGTCGTCAGTTAATTATTGCCCCTAACAACAATTGGACAAACGAACGCATCAAAGCATTAGAAACAGCCCGTAAAGCCTTGATAGACTTGGGTAAAACCGATGAGGCAAAGCAAATAGCCCAGTTATTACAATCTAGAAGCGAATTAACTCTTCCTTTCCGTGAAGAAATCGAAACCTTTCTTGATAATCCTTTACCAGCTTGGAGGCAACAAATAGATAACTTGATTCACCGACAGCAACCATTTCGGCTTTCCTACCGAGATGCAGCAGACCGTTTATGGAGTTACACTGTTTTACACGCTCAAATTGTTTCTATAGAAAAGCGTCAGTATTTGATGTGTCGAGCAGAAGAATCTGAAGGTAATCAGGATGTGGAAGGATTGCGCCATAATTGGACATTACGTTTAGATAGAATTCAAGAAGCTGCGGTGGTTTCAATTAATAAAGCTTGGTTAAATGATTTAGAAACAATACCAGTAGAATTTCATGTTTATGGTGGTTTAGCCTTCGCTTACGAACGCAAAACAGAAGATATATTTGTCAGCGAATTGGAAAGAGAACCACCTATAAAAAGAATTGTCAGAAATATATCAGGTACATTTTGGTTTTTCCGTGAAATTACTAGATACGGCAAAGACTGCGTAATCGTATCACCAGAAGAAGTGCGATCGCGCTTTCGAGAAAACCTTAAATCCCTGTGTCAAGCCTATGATTTGGAAATTATGATGTAGAGACGTAGCAGTGCTACGTCTCCAAGTCTTTGTTTGTCACCAGTCAATTCCATAGAAGTCGGGTTTTTAGGATATATCCGTAAAACCAAAAAACACTCATAAAAACCCGACTTCTTAGCCCACCTGCTACGTCTCTCCAAAGCGTTATTTGTCACAAGTCAATTCGCAAAAAGCAGGTAAAGTTGCTCGTAGAAATTAAAATATAAGGAGACGTTGCACTGCAACGTCTCTACATAGATGCATATCACGATTAAAATAAAACGGTATCAAAAATCTGGTTTTTATTCTCCTCAACCCCGCAAAATTCGCTCAATCATCCCATTGGCTTGTGAACCATATCCACCACCAAACAAATTGAAGTGATTCAAGATATGATACAAATTATACAAAGTCTTCCGTTGTTCGTAGCCATCATCCAACGGAAAAACCTCATTATAACCGTGGTAAAAACTTGCTGAGAAACCACCGAAAACTTCCGTCATTGCAATATCAACTTCGCGATCGCCATAATAAGTAGCGGGGTCAAAAATTACAGGTTCCCCATCTACTGTAAACCCAGCATTACCTCCCCACAAATCACCATGTACCAGAGAAGGCTGCACTTTATGTCCTGTTAATAATTCTGGAATTGCACACAACAATTCCTCTGCTTGAGGAAAACTACCACCACGACGCTTAGCTAATTGAAATTGATATCCCAAACGATGCTGAGTAAAAAATTCCACCCAATCATCAGTCCAAGTATTAATTTGTGGAGTTGAACCGATGGTATTATTCATATCCCAACCAAATTTCTGACTAAGGGATTTTCGATGCAATTGGGCTAATTTCCTACCCATTTCTTCTGAGGATTTATTATTACCTCTACCCATTTCCAACCATTCCAATACTATATAGCAGGAACTTCCCGCAACACCATGACAAATTGGTTTGGGAACGCGGATAGTATTAGTATCGTACATTTGTTGTAAACCCAAAGCTTCCGCTGCAAACATTGCTACTTGAGAAGCTTGATTTAACTTCACAAAATAAGTTTTTGTACCATCACTAAGAGAATAACCTTGATTGATGCACCCACCAGAAACACTTCGTCGCTGCTGAGTTTGGAATAGTTCACCAGTCGCTTGGCTAATTTGAGCGTCAATTTCAGTCCACATCATTTGAAAAAGTTAGGAGTGAGGAGTTATGAGTTAGAAGTAATGAATTGTCAATTTACAGTATTTTACAATCACATAAAACATAATATTTAATCTAAAAATCTTGTGGTAAGTTAATTTTGCCTGTCTAATCGCAATTAATTAACATGAAATAATTATGCTGTAATATGAAAAATTAGAAATAATTCATAACTCATAATAATAAAATCCTAATTGATATTAGACCCAACTCCCAACTCCCAACTCCCAACTCCCAACTCCTAACTCCTAACTCCTAACTCCTAACTCTCTTTCGGTTTCAACACCACCACTCCATAAGCATCAGTAGATAAATATGTTTTTGCAGCTTGCATTAAAGTATCTGCATTTTGTGATTGGATATGATAAGGGAAATCAAAAGCTGGTTCTAAATCGCCGACTAAAGTTTGATAATATCCATATAAATTAGCGCGATCGCTCGGTCTTTCATTACCAAAAATAAACCTGTTCGCTACACGTTTGCGAACTCGGCTGATTTCTGATTCTTCTATTTCTATTTGAATTTTGCGAATATGTTCAACTATTGCTTGTTCAACGGAAGCTAAATTTTCTACCTCACAATGGGCTGCAATGTAAAAAGTTCCCTGTAACTGATTAGTCATATTACTTACAGATATATAGTGAACCAGTTCCCGTTCTTCCCGTAAATCCTGCCATAATCTAGATGTACGTCCGTGTCCTAAAATAGCGGAAAGTACGTCTAGCGCATAAGTTTGACTTAGCTGCATTAACCCAGGAACCCGCCACATCATGATTAATCTTGCTTGTTGAAGACTTTCGTCAACATATTCTCTGCGAACAATTTCTGTAAATGCTGGTTCTGGCTGTAAAGAAGTTATATCTTGAGTTTCTATATTACCATTATCTCGCATTTCAACATTAGCAAAGCTTTCAGCGATAATATCAATCAACTCCTCTTCTGGTAAATTACCGACAGCAACAGCAGTAATCGACTTTGGTTGATAATTTTGAGCGTGAAAACAACGCATTTGCTCTACTTTGAGTTGAGAAATTACTGCTTCAGGTCCCAACACCGGACGACGATATGGTAACTTGGAAAAAGCAGTTTCCATTGCTCTGGCAAAATTACGACGTTGGGGATTATCTTCACTACGTCTGATTTCTTCAAGCACTACCAAACGTTCCCGTTCAAAAGCATCATCGGGAATACAAGCATTCATTACTACATCAATTTGCAGAGGTGCAAGTTTTGCAAAATCTTGAGGAGCAGTAGTTACATAATAATGAGTATAATCTTGACTAGTAGCAGCATTCATCACGGCACCACGCTCTTCAATTCTACGTTCAAATTCTCCGCTTGCTAGTCGTTTAGTTCCTTTAAAAATCATATGCTCTAAAAAGTGAGCCATACCATTAATCGCATCACTTTCGGCAATAGAACCCACATTAACCCATAAATTGAGGTTAATTGCTTCTACTGGCATTTGCTCTGCTACTATCGTCAAACCATTGGGTAAGTGCTGTAGCTTCGGGGCATTTAGACGAGAAAATTCTAGCAGAGTTGAGGACATTTGTAGTTATTAATCAAAGCGTCTTACTTCTTTATCATAACTAGAACTTATTTAAATACCAAAAATATTCTTTCCCTAAGAGATTTTACGGAATAAGTTCTAAATTACTTTCTTCTCGGCAAAAAATTACCCATTAAAAAACTGCCCCAGACTATAGACATCTCGGAAAAAGAATGTAGAGACACGTTAGCGAAGCGTGCCTGTTAGCAAAGCGTGACGCGATAGCGTCATAAGGCATTACATCGCGTCTTCAGTTAATTACATCTCCAAAAGCTATAAAATAATAAATATAAATATTAAAATATGTAAACTAACTATCAATGTCAAATGGTTCGGGGAAATCCCGTGTAATCGTTATCGGTGCTGGAATTGGCGGACTTACCGCTGGGGCTTTATTAGCACGCAGAGGTTATGAAGTATTGATTTTCGATCAAGCACTTGTACCGGGGGGTTGTGCTTCTACTTTCAAACGTAAGGGTTTTACTTTTGATGTCGGTGCAACTCAAGTAGCAGGTTTGGAACCGGGAGGAATTCATCACCGGATTTTCTCCGAATTAGAAATAGAGTTACCACAGGCTACACCTTGCGACCCTGCTTGTGCGGTATACTTACCCGGAGAAACTACTCCGATTAACGTTTGGCGCAATCCCCAGAAATGGCAAGAAGAACGATCGCGACAGTTCCGGGGTAGTGAACCTTTTTGGAATTTACTCTCAACTTTATTTAAAGCAAGTTGGAAATTTCAAGCCCGCGACCCCGTATTACCACCACGTAATTGGTGGGATTTATTACAATTAACCACAGCCGTGCGTCTGGATACTTTAGTTACGGTTCCCTATACTTTGTTTACTGTTGGGGATGCTTTACGTTTTACCGGACAAGGAAATAATCACCGCTTACGGACATTTTTAGATTTGCAATTAAAGCTGTATTCCCAGGTAAATGCAGAGGAAACAGCCCTACTTTATGCCGCAACTGCATTGAGCGTATCCCAGGAACCGCAAGGATTGTACCACCTGGAAGCAAGTATGCAGGTATTGAGCGATCGCCTTGTAGAATCCTTGGAAAGGGACGGTGGTAAATTATTAATGCGTCATACAGTAGAACATATCAAAGTAGAAAATAATCGAGTTAGTGGAGTAGTTATTCGTAACCAAAAAACTGGAGAATCCTGGACTGAACCGGCAGACCATGTAGTTGCTAATGTCACAGTACAAAATTTAGTACAGTTGCTTGGAGAAAAAGCTCCTAGGGGTTATAAAAAGCGAGTTAAAAACTTAGCTCCCGCATCAGGAGCGTTTGTCATTTATTTAGGGGTTGATGAGAGTGCAATTCCCCCCGAATGTCCGCCACATTTACAGTTTCTCTACGATGCAAATGGTCCGATTGGGGAAAATAATTCCTTATTTGTTTCAGTGAGTCGTCCTGGTGATGGTCGTGCTGCTGCGGGCAAAGCCACAATTATTGCTTCTTCTTTTGTAGATGTAGATAGATGGTTTAATCAGGATAATTACGAGGATTTAAAGCAGTCTTTTACACAACAAGCTATATCTCATCTGAGTAAATTCTTCTACTTAAAACCAGAAACGATTATTCATGTAGAAGCAGCGACACCGCGTACTTTTTATAATTTTACAGCTAGAGATCAAGGAATTGTCGGTGGAATTGGTCAACGAATCCCGACTTTTGGTCCTTTTGGTTTTGCTAATCGTACACCGATCAAGAATTTGTGGTTAGTAGGTGATTCTACTCATCCCGGTGAAGGTACTGCGGGAGTCAGTTATTCAGCTTTGACGGTGGTAAGGCAGATTGAAAGTTAAAAAACTTGTAAAACCTTAATTTTTCGTGGGGTAAGAAGTCGGGTTTTTATGAGTATTTTATGATGTTACCAATATTGTTGTAAAAACCCGACTTCTGTAATTATGATTAGTAAGATTAGTAATTAGAAAAATTTAAGGCGTTACTGAATCCAAGTATGAATTTTAAATGTAGAGACGTGATACAATGCCCTCCGGGCAAGCTTCGCTAACACGTCTCCCAAGGTTTTCAAAATCACGCAAAATCATTTTCATACATCAAATCAGCAATGCAAAATTTAAGATAACATAAAAGCATCAAGTTCATTAATATTCCGAATAATTTTGGCATCTGAAACCTCATAAGCTTCTGCCAATTCAATACTAGCTTGAAGCCTTAGCGTTATGTTTTTACTTATATCAAATGCTGCTTTTGTTAAATCGCCAAGCTTTTCATATTCAGCAATTATTCTCGACACTACTGCTTGGTAAGTTTGATCAATTTTAGTAAGGCACTGATTGTAGTATTCTTCCATGCGATGTTTCAAGCCTTCAGTTTGCTTAACAAAATATTTTTTACTAAAATTTATAACCATACGACCAGCAATTGTTCCCAGAACCGCGCCTAGAATTGGAACTGGAATAACAGCCTGTCCAAGAGCAGAAGCTAAACCGACTGCGGCTGATTCTATACAAACTAACTGACTCATCTCAGTAAATTGATCAAAGGAAATTTCCCCTGAATTGAGACTTTTGACGAGACTGGCAACTGACTGACTTGCACTAACAAAAGAAGCAGTTAAAGGAGCTGACAAACTTGCATAATTAGTCAAAGCATAGATGGTAGCAGCAGCAATTCCACCAACAGTTGCTCCCTTGGCAGTATCAATTCCCAATTCCTGCCAATCTTCCATGGTGTAATTTCCTTGAAAAGGATTCTTGCCCTGCTTATACTTTTCATACAATTTGAAAGCTAACCGAATTCCACCACCAATGAGAGCGCCTTTGGCAGCTACCTGAGCCATATCTCCTAAATTTGGTTGTGTATCAGTTTGTATATTTTCCTTAATCCGTTTGTTTTCTCCACTGAGTTCTTGCTCATGGCTATCTAATGTATCGTGAATTTTACCTTGCTGAACTTCGCTGTATTGGGAATTACTAGGTTTAACAACGCTATCAAAGGATTTGCCAGAAAGCTTTTCAATTTTTTGTACGTTCTGCTGAATTTTACCTACTGTACGGTCAGTTAGCCCTTCTACAGACTCACCACTGAGAACTTTTTTGATTGTGTCATAGTAGTCTTCTGGAATGTGGTAGTAGGAACCATCTCTGCCGAAGTTTCATACTTTCTCATGTGATCTAACACATGATCTAAATTCTTATTAACGCCATTGATAAACTTAGACTGAACTTGAATACCGTCAATTAAATAGTCTTCAGATGCTGTTCGACCAACACCATCAAAAGTAGCACTTGGGGCTTGCTGTCGCAGATAGTCCCTGGCATTACGGATACCTACTTCAACTTGCTCGGCAATCTCACCATGTTTGGTTTGGTTGTTACCTAAAATATGCTCTGGACTTCCAATAAAATCTCGTACTTGATCAATTTGTTCAATTGCTTTTGTAAAAGCAGAATCTTGTCTTTCTAGAGCAGCTTTGAGATGTTCTGTATGGTGGAGATTTTCACCTGCCACCATCCCACCAATTATCTGGTTTGTCTGATGAATATTTTCTTTCATCGATACTTTTGGTTAACTTAATTTCTTGTTGAGCAGTTGGGAAAGTGCCTGAATATTGTTAATTAAAGCTGCTAATTTTATCTTGTGGTTATCGCTAAAGTCTAGATAATTACTAGGAGCTTCTTGTTTGAGAAAATTTAACTGTCTGTTTACACCATCAGCGTGTTCCTGAGTTAACTTAAACAATTTGGCTATTTCTTCCTTAGCTGCGTTTAAAACCGCAGTTTTTGACTTAATTTTTGCTGTTTCCTGATTAGCCTTTTGAGCAATTTCTTCATTTTTGTGTCCCGCCCAAAGTACACTACCCACTAGAGCCGTACCGCCAATAGCCCAGCCAACAGGTCCAGCCATTGCTAGTAGAGCGTTACCTGCTGCCATGCCACCACCACCAGCAACAACAGCACCACCACCGAGCCACGCCAAAGCCGCATTTGTTGCTGCTGCTCCTGAAAGAGCAGAAATAGCTGTGCCGGTTGAAGCAGTACCAAAGGTAGTAGCAATAGCCATCGCAGCAGTTGGAGCAAAAGCTGCAACACCAACACCAGTTGTCGTTCCAGCACCTGCCATTAAGCCGCTCACCTTGGCAGCTTTATCTGCCTCAAATTTAATTTGCTGGATTACCTGAGAAAACTTAGTAAACTCTACCTTAAATTCAGAAACTGACTTATCGAACTCTTTAGGTGAGTTGGCAAGGGTATTAATATACTTTTCGCAAGCCGGAATAATTTGTTCAGCAGTTGCTTTGCGTTTTTCATATAGTTCAGATGCTTTTTTGGTAACGTCTGCTGCAATAATTTGATATTCTTGATCAGCAGCTTTCAACTTGGCTATAGCTTTTTTCTTAAGATTGCTGTTTAACATTATTTTTAACCAGTATTTTTAATTAATTAATAATTTTGCTCTAGCAATTAAAAATTATCTTTTTTATGAAATTTTTATAGGCATAAGACATTTTTACTCTGAGAATGAGGGCTGGCACATTCGAGAAGTTACTGAAATCAATTGTGAAGGGATTTTAATGGTAAATATTATTAACAAAAAACCCTCCATAAAAGAGGGCTTCAATTAAGATTTAAACAAGTAGAACAAATATTTTCTACCAATTCCCAATTACCTATTACCAATTACCTATTACCAATTCCCAATTACCTAATTACAAAGTATTACCAGTTCCTGGTTCGGGTTCAGGAATTGTTGGCTCAATTAGTTGTGGTTCTGGTTGGGGAGGATTGAGAAAATCGCGCCAAGTACGGATTTGGTCTTGCGCTGCATTATAAGCTTGTGTACCTTGGGGAACCAATTTAGCTGTTTCAATGGCACGAATAATATCGGATTGACCTTGAGTGCGAGCTATGTCTAATAATTGCTGACTCCACTGATCCATGGCAATTCTAGCATCAGAACGTAATGCCGTACCTCTAGGTACACGCCGCGCTAAGGCAATTGCTTGGGATAAAGCGTTGGGAGTTCCACGTAATGCGACTTCTCGCGCTCTTGTCCAACTGTCTCTAGCAGTTACTTCAGCTTGCCATTCATTTATATCTCTTTGAGCTTGTCGCGAGAGTACTCTTCCCGACCTAATTTGTCTAGCGGTGTTAATTGCTGCATTCAAATCACCGCTATTAGCAAGCGATCGCGCTTGGTCTAAGTAAGGCTGGTCTTCTGTTTGCTGAACTTTACTGTTCCAACTCACTATTTTTTTCTGTGCTTCTCGATACAACGCACGTCCTCGACCAATTCTACTTGCTTCGGCGATCGCTGCTCTTAAGGAGGAAGTATCTCCAAATAATGCGAGTTCTTCAGCACGTTCTAAAAACGGTCGATCTTCAATAGTCTGTACTTGAGTTGACCAATCGTTAATTTCTTTCCTCGCTTCTTGAGCGCGGGGGTTGTTTTGAGGAATCAATCTTGCTTCTGCAATTGCAGCGGATAAATCTCCGATAGTTCCTTGAGAAGCCAGGGTTCGCGCTTTTTCCAAACGAGAAACATCTTCTATTTCCAATTGCCAACTAGCAATCAGTTTCTGTGCTTTTTGATAAATTGGTCGATTAGAATCAATTTGCTGTGCAGAAACAATTGCAGCTTCTAAACCAGAAATTGTCCCAGTCCAAGCATTTCGTTGCGCTTCAGCCAAAGATATAAAATCTGTTGTTTCCGCTTCTATTCCAGAAATCGGCGGAATTTTTTGAGCAATGTAAATAGCTTCGTCTGCATCCCTTTGCTCTAATTTCCTCTCTGCTAATTCCAGTATATTAAGTCCAAATTCTGGAATCGCTTCTTGAGCTTTTTGATAAATGTAGCTGTTTTTTGCAATCGATTGCGCTAGTTTAATCGCTTTAAGTATTTGATCTACATTGTTACTTTTAGCTAAACTTTCAGCTTGTGCTAATTTTTCACCATCTTCTCTGGCTGTAACAATCAAGTTATTTAATTCATCGTACTTGACACTAGACCAAAATCTATTATCTAAACGTAGCAATTTTGCCGACACCATGAAAGCTTGATTCCAGCGCTGTTCGCGCATTTCCTCTTCTGCTTCTTTGTAAATATCCTCAGCTTTTGACCAAGTTAACCTCCAGCTGTTAATTTGGTCATCTACCAATTTAGAAACAGAAACATCTGTAGGTAACTTACGCGCAATCTCAATCGCTTCCTCTAATTTACCTTCTTGGAAACTTTCCGAGGCTAAGTCTAGTACTCTGCGAGACCATTCTTCCATAGAACGGTCAATTTCGGCACGTAATGGATGATTCTCTGGCAAATTCTTGACCAAATCAATTGCTTGTAGCAAATCTTTGACCGTTTCTTTAGAAGCTGCTACTTCAGCGCAGTGCATTCGTACTGAAGCACTAGCCAAAGGCCAGAAAATTGAAGGACAGTTGGGTGCTGAGGGCAACTTTAACAGAATTGCCATTGCCATAAATCCGATTGTACCAGGAATGAAAGCTAATAAAAACGCCCACAAAACCCAACTTGTAAGCCATTTCGGCAATTTTCTCGAATCACTATTTGCCGGAATACTTTCTTTTGAATGACTTTTAAAAGCCAATTTTTTTGAATTGCTTTTGTTTTTACTTGACACTGAATTAGCGCTAGAACCAGTAGTCGGGACACCAGACTTATGACTAGCCAATTGTTCCGTGTTGAATAATCGAGTCACTTCATCTGACTGCGTTCTCCTCGCTGATGACCAGTCTTCTGGAATATCCCGTTCTGCCATCTCTCACACCACATTATATTAACAAGGGTTTGTTGATTAGAGGAAGCGAAGTAGTTGCTATAATAACTTTTAATTTATAAAAAAAATTGTAATTTTTTATAAAAAAAGCTATCTTTACAGCGCAATATCTTCATAGATACCATTACTTCCTACTTTTTATTAAGACTTTTTTATACCTTTACTGCGATACAGAGGAGTCTGCTTGTAAATCGGCGATTAGCTGGGCTAATTGGTCGCTATTGGCAAGGTATACCTCGCCACAAAAATCACAAGTAGCTTCTGCACCATCATCTTTGGCAATCATATCCTCTAGTTCTGCTTCTCCCAAAATTTTTAACGCTCCTAACATTCTGTCAAAAGAGCAACTACAATGAAACCGTAACATTTGGGTTTCTGGAAAAATATGCAGCCCCATGTCCCCTAAAATATCTTGAAAAATTTCCGTGAGATTTTTTCCAGATTGTAGCAGAGGCGTAAATCCCTGAAGGGCTGATACACGCGATTCTAAGGTTTCTATTAAAGCTTCATCTCTTGCAGCTTTAGGTAAAATTTGCAATAGTAAACCTCCCGCTGCTGTCACTCCTTGCGCTCCCACAAATACGCCTAAGACGACAGCTGAAGGTGTTTGCTCCGAAGTTACTAAATAATGAGCTACATCTTCTCCCACTTCACCAGAAACTAGTTCTACCGTACTTGAATAAGGGTAGCCGTAACCGACATCGCGCACTACATACAAAAATCCGTTGCCAACTGCACCTCCAACGTCTAATTTTCCTTGAGCATTAGGAGGCAATTCAACACTTGGATTTCCTACATAACCGCGTACAGTCCCATCTAACCCTGCATCTACCAATATACCACCCAAGGGTCCATCGCCTTTAATTCGGATATTGACCCTTGAGTCAACACGCTTCATACTAGAAGCCATCAATAAACCTGCCGTCATAGTCCTACCTAATGCAGCTGTAGCTACATAAGAAAGTTTATGACGCTCTCGTGCAACTGCGGTTAACTTTGTAGTAATAGCACCTACTGCACGAATTCCACCGTCTGCTGCTGTAGCGCGAATTAATTGATCCGCCATTGACTAACCTTACATTTCTTAAAATACAAACTTTATCTATTGTAAGATGTTTATTTTGAGAGATTTCAAGATTATAAAAATGCTTGTTAATTGAATTAGGGGAAAAACAATCAAGACATAATTTTTTTAATGGGCAAACATTAACCAAATTTTCGCCATACTATAAATTATCAACTCAAATATTTTGGTAAAAAATGCTTGGTAGTTTTCAAAAGAGTCAACTGCGAATTGAAATAGATGCGTCGCAACAGCTAATTAGTGAAAGCCTTTTACACCCAACCCAATTAGGAAAATGGTTACCTACTGCCAGCCTTCCTTCTGGAATGCCAGAAGAACTCTCCACTGGATTTGAGTTTACCACTCGTATTGGACTCGTATCAATTCATCATCAAGTAGATGTCGCAACTCCTAATACCTTACGTTTACTACTAAGTCAAGGAATTGACGGATTTCATGAGTGGTATTGGGGAGACGGTTGGGTACAGTCTCGACTAGAAGGGATATCTATGTTACCATTGTCTTTAGGTCAGTCAGTAAATTTATTTAGCTTGCGTCAATATTTGAAATCGAAGCAAAGTGGTGGTTGAATTGTTGGTTGATAGTTGTTAGTTGATGGTTGATAGTTGTTGGTTGTTGGTTATCAATTCTTACAGTAATTACTATCGACTATCGACCATCCACTGCCAACTGTCAACTGTCAACTGTCAACTACTTTTCTTGGCTTCTTCTGCAACTGCTTCAACTTGATCATTTGCCAAATTTTCTAACACAGATTTAGCTGCTGGGGTACCTAAGCGATTTAAAGCTTGAGCAACTCTGTAGCGGATTTGCCAATCTGAGTTAGTAGCATAAGGTGTTAATACTGATACTGCTTCGGAGTTCCCTAATTCTCCCATAGAACTAATAGCAGCAGTTTTCACCAAATCATTTTCCTCAGAAAGTGCTTGCTTAAGCATTTCAAAACCCCGTGGTTCACCTAATTCTCCCAACGCTGCAATAACGCTTAATTTGACAATCCATTCACTTGTCGATTGATAAAGTTGTTGTAAATCGTCAAAAGCAGCGACTAATTTTAAACCTCCCAAACAATCTGCTGCTGCTGCTTGTACGTCTGCTTCTGGATCTTCAAGTAATTCTCGTAATATCTGAAGGGATTTATCTAAATCTTGTCCTCCTAAAGTATCGAACTGACTTACAGCAGAGTATCGCACCCGAGCATTTTTATCTTTAATAGCGCTTTGAACTAGCTCAAAACCAATTGCTGGTTCTAACTGACGAATTTCATTCACTCCACGCAATCGCTCACCCAAATCTTCACTTGCTAGCTTTTGTTTTACGGTTTCGGGAGTAATACTCATTTTGATTATTCTCTCTAATTAAAATGTTATTTGATATTGGATGGTTGTTGGTTGATAGTTGATAATTGATAGTTGTTAATTCTTCTACCATCGACTAACCACTAACCACTAACCACTAACCACTAACTATTAGCTAACCTTGAGATGCTGCCATTTCGCGAATAATGTCGTTTAGTGCCAGAATACCAACTAATTGCCCGGAATCATCAAGAACAGGTAACTGATGAATTTTGCGATCGCGCATTAATTTCGCAGCTTCTCTTAAAGGCTTGTCGGCTGAAATAGTAATGGGTTTTTTACTCATTACTTCTCCGACAATTTGTCCTAAAGCCTTGTGTAACTCGCGTTCGTAATCAACAGGATTTTTTAAATAAATTACGCTATCAAGAATCATAATGTATGCCGGTGGAGTAACACCAGCTTGCTGCCACATCAAATCTGTTTCTGAGATAATGCCGATTAATTGCCCCGCATCATCTACAACAGGTAAGCCGCTAATATTTTTTTCTGCTAGAATTTTAATCGCTTCCCGTAAAGGAGTTTCTACCTTTACTGTTATTGGATTGGGAGTCATTACTTCAGCAACGGTTTTTAGCATTTATTTATTTGATTATTTTTGTATACCCTGCAATTATTGTAAGAAATTGCGGCTCTGAAGCTCGGAGGGTTAATACATCGTTACTTAATTGATAGTTATTGGTTCTAATACTTATTCAAATTCATTTTCGCAAAACTCTTTCAATAAATCTATACAGTTGGCGATCGCCCCTAAATGAGCAATTTCGTATCCGTGAGTATTCTGAGTCGGAAAGCTTAAACAGGCACCACGGGGAACGTGACCGAATTTCATGGCAATTGAAGCATCACTACCAAATTGACTGAGAGTTGCTAATTGTAAGGACATATCTAATTTTTTCGCGCAATTACGAAGTTGTCCGTTGAGATTTTCATCGTAAATTCCGTAGCTATCTTGATAAAGTATTACCGGATTTTTACTGTCTTCTATGGGATATTCCCTAGCAAGCGGACAAATCTCTAGAGCTATCAAGGCATCTAAATGCTGATTTTGAGAAAAATAAAGCGCTCCAACTGCTCCAACTTCTTCTTTTGCTGAAGCAACTAAATATACATCTACTGCTGGCTGTTTTACTTTTTCTGCTAAAGCAAGCAAAATAGCAACTGAAGCTTTATTATCTAATGTGTAGCTGGCAATATGGTCTTTTAAACGAATGGGATGCTTGCGATGTTTGCTGATAACCATTCTGGTTCCCGGACGAATACCAGCATTTTCTAACTCTAAGGTGCTGCATTTTGTTTCAATCCAAGCATCTTCCCATTTGACTGCCACATCTTGCTGAAAGATTTTCTGTGGTGATTCATGAGATACGTGACGGGAACCAAAGCTGAGTACACCGCTAATAGTTTGATTATCTCCGAGTAAATCCACTACACCTTCACCGTAAACCCATGGGTAAGCACCTCCTAGTTTGCGAACTTCAACTTTACCCGCTTCACCAATAGTCTTGACAATTGCGCCAATTTCATCTTTATGAGCAGTTATCGCAATGGGATATTCGTTTGTTTTTCCAGGAATTTTGGCAATAATATTATCGGCTCTATCAAGCCATACTTCTACACCTAAAGCCGTAAATCGCTGCATTAAATATTGGTTAATCTCTGTTTCTGCACCACTCGGAGAATGATGCATAACTAATTCTGCGATTATTTCAAATAATTGCTGGTAATCCCACATTATTAATTTGTAATTAGTAATTACTTTGTAGGTTGGGTTAGACACGAATAGGAATGACGGCAACTGGCATATTCTGCTCGGCTTCTACACTGACTGATTCTTAACGCAATCAGATGAAAGTGAGAGTACGGCATCAACCAGGGTTTTGTGACAACTGCGTAAGTTCTGTCCTCATAAAAACCCGACTTCTTACACCAGGAAAAGTTAAGGTTTTACAGATTCTTTTCGTCTCTAGGTTAATTATGATATTTTTCTACGTTGTCTTAACACTCCTACAGTACCCATAGCACCAATCACTAAACTACTTAACAATGTAGAAGGTTCGGAGACAGTTTCATGCTTAATTGCACTTAATGTTACATCTGCTACTAAACGATGACTTTGTGAACTCGGATGTACAGCGTCGAAGAAGATAAATTCGTCGGGGTTATCGCATACGCTAGTAATATTATTCAAGTCTCCCACCACGCAAGGAATCGCTGGATTTTGTGTAAAACCAAACTCTCCGGGACTGGCTAATATTCTATTAAATAAAGAATTGACATCAATGGGAATGATATTAATATCTGAATTTCCACTCAAACTATTCAAAGCCTGCTCTAATGCTGCATTATGACTAAGGGTGAGTTGAGTTAATTGAGCAGAAGTATTTGTGGCGATCGCAAATGGAAGTTCACCTAAATCTGGTAGATTGAAAACTGCGATATTTTTCGCACCTGCTTGAGTTAATGACTCAATTGCTTGTGATAAATTGCTGACTGTTTGATTGGGGTCTGTAACATTACCAAAGATGTAATCATTAGCACCTCCCCATAAAGTATAAAGTGCATTTGGATCTGCTTTTTGATTATTTGCGATTAAATTTTGGGTAAATAAACCGACTTGTCCTAAAACTCCTGGTAAAGGTGCATCAGGAACCAAAGCATTATTTAAACCACTTGAAGAACCACCAATGGCAAAGTTAATACCTTCTGTGGGAATATTGACTTGTGGTGGAATAAATGTAGTTGGAATTAAACCGATCTCCTTTCCAACAAAATCTACCCATATATTTCCATTAGAAAAACGTCCTGGAGCGTAAGGAGGGTTAGGAGGAATTGCAGTTTCGGGATTTGTTAAACCTTCTGTAGCCGCAAATACATTACCTGTATCTGATAGACTATCGCCAAATACATAAAATTGACTAAATTGACTGAAATTCCCAGCCATTGCTTTCGGCGAGAGCATAAACGAAAATAGAACACATCCTGCGGCTGCAAATACTTTTTTCATCTTATTTTTATTTGCTTATAAGGTAAACAATATAAATCCCGACTCTTGGGAGCAGGAATCAAAGCGAGAAGAGACGGTTTTTAACTTGACCGTTGACTCACTTCCTTGCTTTTCAATATACTGTTTAACTTCTAAATTAAGTATATTCCCCGCAGTCTAAATTAATTAATTTACAGTTTCTTTAAAATTGCTAATTAAACGGAGAGGGGGGGATTCGAACCCCCGATACCTGTGAGGGTATAACGCATTTCGAGTGCGCCGCATTCAACCGCTCTGCCACCTCTCCACAAGGCATATTTTGCCTATCTTGATAAAATATCATATGTTGAGCGAATTTATCAACAAATTAAAGGAAGTATTAGAGTAACGACGTAGCGTTTTCTGTATTTTGAACGAATGTTTCAAATAATCGTTGGGGTGTCCACTGAATTGCACCATCGCGCCCGGTGAAGAACAATTGTGTTTTGCTTTGATTGAGTACCGAGATATCCTTGGCTTCAAGATTAGGATCGGGTGCGATCGCAACTTCTGGCTGTAGGGCAATCACTAGTTCTTTTAGGGATTTAGTCGGACACCAAAGAACTTGTGGACGAGGTAAACTTTGACTTTCGATTAACTGACGCAGCTCGTTTGGTTCGGTATTCCCGACAAATAACCAAGAGCGATACGACGCGGAGCCTGATATCTTCGACATATCGCCAATTTGCATTTGTATTATGGGCAATTTATTGTTAATTAACTGTATGTTTGCCGAACCAGTATTTACTGCTTGACCTAAAGATACAACTTGGTATATTCCTTTATCCTGCTGTATTTCTGCTTGAATGGCTTTTTGAGTCAAAGCACTATTAGGGCTGGGAGAATAGTCATAAAAGTTTTGTATGGATAAACGTTCCATTATTTCTAACCAACCGTTACTACCGTCGTTTTGAAAATCCCCTGCAATTGCCCAGTTGATTAGATTTACACCTTGCTGCTGTAAAAATGGTACTATTGTAAAGCGTGCGATATCTTCATCTGCGCTATTAATTACTGTTACTTTGCCTCGGTCTTGAATGACTAAAACTGGTTCTCTCTCGGCTGCTAATAGGGTAATGCGAAACAAATTATTTGCCGAATGCCAAGCAGGAATAAATACTAAACCCATCGAAATTAAAGCTGCAATAAACCAGCGTTTTTGCCACCAACGTATCTGCCAAGTCACGAAAATTAGTCCATAAATCGTTATTACTTGCCAAATTGCGATCGTACCAATTGCAACTGAATTTCCTGGTAAGTTGCGGAAAAATTCTACTATTTTGATTAATAAATCGGTTGGGTAATGTAAAACACTAGCCAAAACACTTCCTGCAAAAGGTAAAATTAATGCCGCGACAGCACTGAGAATACCACCAATACTAATAATAGAGATTAAAGGTGTGCTGATAATATTCAGCAATATTCCGTAGGATGGTACAACTCCAAATACATATAGTTGTAAAGGTAAAGTCCAAATGGTTGCAGCTAAAGGAACTGCAATCAAAGATGCAATAGTTGGTGGTAGCCATCCCAAACGTTTAGTTATTGATGGTACCGTAGTAATTAAACCCAAGGTTGCTAAAAAACTCAATTGAAATCCTAAATCTTCAATCCAAAGCGGATTAATTAATAATAGTAGAGTTGCTGCAACTATTAATGAGCCTAACTGTTTAATCTTTCGTTTCAATCCGATACCAATTAAAGCTGCAAATCCCATAATTACAGCTCTCAAAACCGAAGGTTGAAAACCAGTCAAGCTTAAAAACACAATTAATGCTAAACAACCGCAAATAAATTGAGTTTTTCTCGTAAAACGTTTCGTTAAACCTAAAACTAAACCTAAAATTAACGAAGTATGAAATCCCGAAGCAGCTATGGAATGAGCTAATCCTGTTTGTACAAATAGATCTCTAGTCGAATAGGGTAAATCAACCGCTTTGCTTCCTAAAACCATAGCACTAACCAGGGGACCTTCTGGAACACCCAGCCATCTAACTTGCGAGCTGATTATTCGCTGTCGTAACTTCCACCATCCCCATTGATGATAGTAGTCAAAATATTTTAATTGTCTTCCACTTAAGCCCGCAAAAGCACCTTGCTTTTGTAAATACTTTTCAAAGTCAAAACCACCAGGATTGAATGCTGAGTTAGGTTTATACAAAACTCCAGTCACTTCAATTTGTTGATTGGGGTATAAAGCAGTGGATTTGAGTATAGGTACTGTTACGTATAACTTTCCCGAAACTCCTCTACTAGTTTTTTGTTCTTGTTGTTTATTTGTAACTTCGGAAAGTTGAGTTGCTTGTAGCCAAAATTGACCTCTTCCAGAACGAGTTAAGCGGGGTATAGTTATTACATCGCCTCGAACAATCACAAGTTGTTCTTGATTTCTGCTATTTCCAACAGGAACAAAATTGCTGATATCTTTAGCTTCAGGTTCTGGAAGACGTAGTTGAAAATATACTGTTGCTAAAAAACCTAATAAACCAGCAATTAACAATATTCTGGGATGAACAGTAGTTTTTAAACTATGCGCTGCTTTCTTTGCTTGTGGAGATTTAGTTTTTTGTAAAGCAATTTTTTTAGAAAGAACACGCTGTCTCTGAAAAATAACTGCCGCAACGACACTTACAGATAATATTAATATTCCACCCCAAGGAGTTGTACTCAAAAGCAACCCTAGAATATAGCTAAGACAGATAATTACACCAGGAGCTTGAATCATTAGGTTTTAAGAAATATTTGAGAAATATTTGAGAAATATTTGAGAAATAATTAATAAAAATTTTATCCCTTCCTCACCAAGGAAGGGTACAAAGTTATTAAAGATAACGGTTAGCCGCGAGATAAATTAAATAGATATACCTAATCTAAAACCAAGTATAGCGTGTAAAAGCATCACACAAAGTGCAGTACTACCTAAGTAAGCATGAAGCGCTCGTAAACCCGGTTGATTGCCTCCAAACTTTGTTAAGGAAATTCCGGCGTTGATTGCTAATAGTATCAATACAATTGAGCTAGTCCAAAAATGAGAGCTTTCTAAAATCGGTTGGTGTTGCATCACTAAAGACAAAACTCCACCAACCGAACCCAGCATCATAAATAGAAACATCCAGGGTGCTAGTTTACGATGACCACTGCGACTTTTAAGGGCAACTTCTTTATCTTCCGTAAGTCGCGATCGCCAACCTGTTACTCCCACAAAGGTACCCATTACAAAGATTACAATCCCCATCATAGCCGGATGTCCCCAATGTACTATTGGTTCGGGAACACCTAAAGAACGAAACCAAGCCGCAATAGGTTCTAATATTTCACTCAGATTAGTCATTATTTAAATAAATTCGTGTTTTGGCAACATTAAAATTATTGCAGAGGATTTAGCTATTAATACTATTAGTACATGAAGCCAGGAAAAAAATCAGGAAGTAGAAGGCGCAAAAGCTTATATTGCAAGCTTACAAGAGTGTTTAAAGGTTTATTCCCGCTGTGCTGTAATCATATTCCACTAGGTTCCTGATTGATTTTTAGTCCTATTCATCGGACTTGTGCTATTGGACTGGGAATTAGATTCCCGGTCGGACTACAATAAAAACCCCGCATAATTACTCCTATCCCGCTGGAAAATTACCTATTTCTATGAAACCTCTTTCCTCTGTGTACTCTGCGTCTCTGCGGTTTTTTTTATCGGTAATCTTCTGCCGGGAAGGGAGTAATGTACTGGAATACTAGTGGTCCACCACATTAATTTTGAGGAGTTAAAATACCTCTTCGTAGGTTGGGTTAAGCGTTGGCGAAGCCTGTCCGACAGGACATAGCGCAACCCAACGCGGGTGCCGAGGCTCCACTACGTTTTGCTTCGCAACGCTTGCGCGAACAGCCCAACCTACAATATTACATTGATTACCCCTCATAACTTATGTGGTGGAGTACTAGTGGTTCTTTTCATTTATTCTGACGGGTTCATTTATCCCCGAAACCATGTAGAGACGCGAAATTTCGCGTCTCTACAACCCCGCATAACTAATGAAATAGACTACTAGTATTTCTTCACGCAACAACTTTGTTCAACAAGGGAAAACCTAATTTTTCTCGCTGCTCTACATAAAGTTGTGCTACTTTTCTTGCTAAACTTCTAATTCGACCAATATAGCGAGTTCTTTCTGTAACTGCAATTACACCCCTCGCGTCCAATAAATTAAAAGTATGGGAACACTTCATAATGTAGTCCAAGCTGGGTAAAACCAAACCTTTTTCGGTTAATTGCTTGGCTTCTTCCTCATACATATTAAATAGTGTCAGCAGCATAGTCGGATTTGAAGCTTCAAAATTGTAGGTACACTGCTCAATTTCTCCGATCAGATGAACGTCACCATATTTAATCTTGTCCGTCCAATCAATCTTGGTAATTGCTTCTACTTCTTGGAGGTACATTACCAATCGTTCCAGTCCATAAGTCATTTCAATCGAAACTGGACGACAATCAATCCCCCCACATTGTTGGAAGTAAGTGAATTGAGTAACTTCCATTCCATCGAGCCAAACTTCCCAACCAGTTCCCCAAGCACCAACCGTTGCATCTTCCCAATTATCTTCTACAAATCTAATATCGTGTTCTTCTGGTCGAATTCCTAAAGCCTTCAACGAATCCAAATAAATTTCTTGGATGTTATCCGGTGAAGGTTTGATTAAAACTTGGTACTGATAATAGTATTGAAAACGATTGGGATTTTCTCCAAAACGTCCGTCTGTAGGACGACGACAAGGTTCTACATATGCCACTGACCACGGTTCTGGCCCCAAAGCCCTTAAAAAAGTGTGCGGATTTTTAGTCCCCGCTCCTTTCTCTATATCGTAGGGCTGAGCAATCAAACAACCTTGACTGCTCCAGAATTCATTTAAAACCGCGATCGCAGATTGAAAATTCATCATTATTCTCCCTTAAGCCAACAATGCATAAACTATTGTTGCTCAAACTTGAAGCGTCAAGAAGACTTTTTCGATTGTTCTGCTTCAATCGCGCCCAGCTTCCAATCAGTTTCAATTAATTTTCAAAGTCCACTCCAACCCCTTGGAGGCAGAATCGGAATCACAAGCACCACCGAAGAAAATTTTTTTAAACTTACAACCCTTGATGCGTATAGGTTTCAAGCTCTGAAATAAAAAAAGATCAAAAAAAATTGAAAAAAGAGTTGACACAAACAAATTCTCTCGATACTATGTATAAGTGCCTGAGAGAGAGAGACGCGAAAGCGACGACAACTCAAGGGTTCCGAACCAAGAAAACTATATATTTGTTTGAAAGCCAG